>DATNDP010000223.1:0-48325 GCA_035553195.1 Candidatus Acidiferrales bacterium | reverse complement strand
TCGCATGCACGGCCACATTCTGGGACTCGAGAGCCGCGCGCTCGGCTTCAACACCGATTTTGCGCCGGTATTCGACCTGGGATTTCCGGCGTCTGAGCGCGTGCTGGGATCTCGCACGGCATCGGCCGATCCCAAAGACGTCATCGTATATGCCCGCGAGTGTCTGAAGGGATTGAAAGCGGCGCATGTTCTCGGCTGCGGAAAACACTTTCCAGGCCTTGGTGAGGCGAACCTGGACACGCATCATGAGCTGCCGGCCATCGCCAAACCGTTTCGCAAACTTTGGGCGGAAGACCTGCTGCCCTACCGGGAATTGCATAAGCAGATCCCCTTTGTGATGGTGGCGCATGCGGCATATCCCGAGGTGACAAAGAACAATCTGCCCGCGTCGCTCTCCAAGAAGTGGATGAATGTGCTGCGGGAGAAGATTGGCTTCCGCAACCTGATCATCTCTGACGATCTGGAGATGGGCGGCGTGCTGGCTGCTGGGCGGATTGAAGAGGTCGCGGTGGAGACGCTGCGGGCAGGCGCCGATATGTTTCTCGTCTGCCACAACCAGGAACTCGTATGGCGGGCATTCGAGGCGGTGCTGCGCGAAGCAGAGAAGGACCGCAAATTCGCCGGCCATGTTGCCGAAGCGGCCAAGCGAGTCCTAAGTCTCAAGCGACGCTCAACCCCTCTGCAACATTTCGCGCCTCAGCCCAAAGAGCGGGTGATCAAAAAGCTGCAAGGGATCATTCAGGAGTTCACAGAAATTGTTTCTGAGGACAGTGGGGTGGGAGACCTCTTCACCGGCTTTAAGGTGGCCCGTCCTTGATTGTCGCGGGAGTGATGAGCGGAACTTCCGCGGATGGCATTGATGTAGCAATTACAGAAATCGGCGGGCACGGGTTCAAGCTGCGCTTGAAGGTTCTAGGCTATAAACATGCTCCCTATCCGCGGAATGTCCGCGCGGCCATACTGCGGGCCATGAATGCCGCCCAGGTCAGCGTGGGCGAGCTGTCGCGCTTGAACTTTCTCCTTGGCGAGCTCTACGCCGACGCTGTCCACAAGGCGCTGCAAACAATGCGAATCTCGAAGTTGGATCTGGTGGGCTGCCACGGGCAGACAATCTACCATCAGGGCGAGGGCGCAAACTTTCTCGGCCGGAAGGTCAAGTGCACGTGGCAAACAGGAGAGGGAGCAATCGTCGCGGCTCGCTTGGGAGTTCCGGTGGTTTCCGATTTTCGTCCGGCCGACATGGCAGCCGGAGGAAAAGGCGCGCCTCTGGTCCCGTTTCTTGATTACGTGCTGTTCCGCGACGCTCGTGCAGGGCGCATTGCGCAGAATATCGGCGGGATCGCAAACCTCACGGCTATTCCCGCCAGTGCAAAGCCTGAAGATGTCATCGCCTTCGATACCGGCCCCGGAAACATGGTGATTGACCAGTTGATGCAGATGCTGTTTAACAGGCCTTACGACCGCAACGGCAGTACAGCCGCGCGCGGTAAGGCGCTTAAAGCAGTACTTGAAGAATGCTTGCGGCAGCCATATTTCGCTCTGAAGTCGCCGAAAACCGCCGGACGCGAAGAGTTTGGCAGGGAATATGCGATATGGTTTCTGCGACGATGCGAACGGGCCGCAAAGGAAGATGTGATTGCTACAGCCACGGCGCTAACAGCGAGGTCAATTGCGGAGGCTATTCAAAAATTTGTGATCCCGGGCGGCCGCGGCGCGAGATTTCGGGACTACATTGTTTCTGGTGGGGGCACCGAAAATCGCACTCTGATGCGGATGCTGGAGAGGGAAGTCAGCGTATTGGGGTTGAAGATGAAAAGTCCGGTTGAGTTTGGCGTTCCCAGCCAGGCAAAAGAGGCCATTGCGTTTGCTGTGCTGGCATATCAGACCTGGCATCGGCGGGCGGGGAATATACCTTCGGCTACGGGGGCAGAGAGGCCGGTTGTCCTTGGAAAAATTTCTTATGCCTGAATTTATTCGAGTTCCCAAGTGGATATTGAGAGCGGGCGCCCAGAACGATTCCAAATTGATCACCCGATTACCCGATCACCGGATCACCCGATTCTCAACACAGCCGAGGGCGGCTGCGCCACACGTCCTTCTCCTCGTATTGGCATGCGTCAGCATGGTCTCGTGTTCAGCCAAGCCTAAGCCGGGTACGCTGGTGATGGACATTGAGAGCAGTCCGGTCAACCTAGACCCGCGAGTGGGCACAGATTCGCAGTCAGAGCGGATCGCGGATTTGATCTTCGATCCGCTGGTGCGCAAAGACGATCATTTCAATCTGATGCCATGGGTGGCCACGAGCTGGGATCTGCCCGATCCCCGGACTTACATTTTTCATCTGCGCAAAGGAATTGTGTTTCACGACGGCAGACCGCTGACAGCCCGCGATGTGAAATGGACTCTGGACTCGTATAAAAACGGGACTGTGGTCAGCATTCGCGCCGCCACGTACCGCCACGTGATCAAAGTTGATGCGCCCGATGATTACACTGTCGTGATCCATCTGGATGAGCCTGACTCGACGCTGCTGTGGAACCTCTCCGATGGCGCGTTTGGTATTGTGCCATATGGTAGCGGGAAAGAGCTCACGGTGAACCCGATTGGATCGGGGCCGTTCCGGTTCGTAAGCGTGGAGCAGGACAACAATGTGATTCTGGAGCGCAATGAGCATTACTGGGCCAAGCCGCCGAATGTGGCACGCGTGCGCATGAACGTGGTGCCCGACGCAACCACGCGCGCGCTGGAACTGCGCAAAGGCAGCGCCGATCTGGTAGCGACAAATGCGCTGGGCGCAGATATGGTCAATACGCTGCAACGCGATTCCCACCTGAAAATCCAGCGTGAGCCTGGTACTGGCTTGGTGTATCTTGCGTTCAACCTGCGTGATCCAATCCTGAAGGACGTACGCGTCCGCGAGGCGATCGCGTATGCCATTGACCGGCAGCCAATCCTCAATTATTTGTTTGGCGGCTATGGGCGGATGGCTGACAGCGTTCTGCCGCCGGAACACTGGGCCTACAACGGCGACGTGCAGCACTACCCTTACTCACCTGAAAAGGCCAACGAGTTGCTGGACCAAGCGGGCTATCGTCGAGGCAAGGACGGAATACGCTTTCATCTCACCTTCAAAACTTCCAACACAGAAGAAAGCTCGCGGCTGCTGCCCGTCGTCTTACAACAGCAGCTTAGAAAAGTTGGCATTGCGCTGGAGATCAGGACCTTCGAGTTCGCCACTTTATATTCCGATATCTTGCGAGGCGCGTTCCAGCTCTACTCGCTGCGATGGGTGGGCGGCAGCAACCAGGACCCTGACATTTTCGCTTACGCCTTTGACTCCAGCAGTTTTCCGCCCAAGCGCGCCAACCGTGGATACTATTCAAACCCTCGCGTTGATGCGTTGATCGCGGAAGGGAGGCAAACTCTGGATCGCGCCGAACGCAAACGGGACTATGGGGAAATCCAGACGATCCTGGCGCGTGATCTGCCCTATATCGATTTCTGGTACATGGATAACGTGATGGTGCACACTACACGGATACGCGACCTGGATTTGAATCCTTCAGGGGATTACGACTTCCTCACCACCGTGGAGTGGGCGAAGTAGAGGCTGGCGAGAAAGTGTTAGCATCAAAAGATTCGTATCTATGAAGATCCTCTTTATCGGCGATATTTTTGGCAGCGCGGGACGCAGGATTGTGCGTGATCATCTGCAACACGTGGTGGAGACCCGCAACGTTGACCTGGTGATTGCCAATGCGGAGAACTCCGCGGGCGGCTTCGGTCTTACGCCGAGCATCGCCGATGAGCTGTTTGATCTTGGCTGTGAGGTTTTGACGACCGGAAATCATGTCTGGGACAAGCGCGAGATCATCGATTATTTCAATTCCGTGAACGGCGATCCGAGTGGACGAGCGCGCAGGGTGCTGCGTCCAGCCAACTTCGCTGAGGGCGTACCCGGCATCGGCTGGTACGAAGGTGTGAGCCGCGCTGGATATAGATTTGCCGTGATCAATCTGCAAGGGCGCGTCTTCATGCAGGACAACGACGATCCTTTTCGCAAGGCTGATGCGCTGCTCAAACAGCTTACGGCCAAAGTGGTGCTTGTGGACTTCCACGCTGAGGCAACATCAGAAAAGATCGCCATGGGATGGTATTTAGATGGCCGTGTGACCGCAGTGCTGGGAACACACACGCATGTGCCGACAGCCGATACGCGCGTTCTCCCCAAAGGCACCGCCTATCAGACTGATGTCGGCATGACAGGCCCTTATGACAGCGTTATAGGCGTGGAAAAAGAGCAGATCCTGCAACGGTTCTTGACCGGCCTGCCTGGCAGGTTTGAAGCAGCCAAAGGTGATCCGCGTTTTTGCGCCGTGGTCATTGAATGCGACGAGAACACTGGTCGCGCACACGCCATACAGCGGCTCATGTTAGGGGAATAAAAAAGCAGCCCGCGAGAGGCTGCTTTTGTTTTCCTTTTTCCCGGCTAACGCGCAGCCTTCTTCTTTTTTCGAGTAGGCGCGTGGTGCACGGGAGGTTTCTTGGCGGCCGGCAGTTCGCCTTTTTCCATGGTGAACATGAACGGGTTCGGCGTGTAATTGGTGATAATCCCGATGATATCGGTCATTGTGCCTGCTGCCGGAGGTTTGGTCATGGGCTTATCCATCATGACGTGGAGATCAGCCTTGTTGGCCGTCTGATTGTCCTCGGTAATAGCAGCGTCAATGCTATCCGACGTGGCGGAAATGACTTTGACCGGAATCTTCAGCTTGGCTTGGCCACCTTTTTGAAGGTCTTGAATGCTTTGCCAGACTTTGTCAGCGGCCTCGGTACCCGCGGGTGAGCAGCCTTTCTGCTGGAGAATAAATTCCTTGTCCCCGAAGGAAAGCTGAGTCACATCATTTTGCTGGACTGCCTGAACAGCCAGATCGCAGGGGGTGGGCTTGGGAGTGATCATCTGGGCAATATTGGCCGGCGGAGCGGTCAATGCGCCGGTCTGCTGCACGAACTGGTCCCATCCCTGATCGTTGCCGTGGTAATTGTGATAGAAGGCCTTGCAATATCCGTTGATGCTCTGGACTGCGGCGGCGCCGTTGGGGATGGCTTGCGCCAGGTTCATCGCTTTGGCGCAATGCCAGAATCCAGTCAATTCCATGGGATTGGAATTGAGCTCGGCAATCGCGAGCTGGTACATATCGCCATAGTTATTCGGCTCAATCTGAAGGGACTTGGTGTAGTGTTCTTTAGCTACCGCATAATTCTTGGCCTGGAGCGCACAAAAGCCGGCGGCGCCTTCAAAGATGTTGCTCATCTGGTTCTTGAGCTTCTGGAAATCGGCGTCAGAAAGGCCTTCCGGTTTTTGCCACGTCGGGAGGTGCTGCAATCCAGCCTCGGATTCGCTGCATGTTGACTGAAGCGCCTGTGCGTTCCCCGTGCTCGCCTTGGTACGATCAATAAACGCGACAATTGCCAGCGCGCGAATGTTGTTTTGATCGAGTTGCAGAATGCGCTTTGCCGTATCTTCCACCTTCGCCTGGTTGTTCGCTTGCTGATACGCGGCCATCGCCTGTTCCAGCGCGTCAATTTTGACAATGCTGTTCGGATATTGCTGGACAAAGGCTTCCATTGCAGCGGCCTTGGCTGCAGGATCGGTTGTATTCAAGGCGGTAATGTACGCGTTGTATTCAGCGGGATCTTTGATCACCTTCTGGCTGGTGGGTGTTTGACTGGCCCCGGGGTTAGAGGCCGACGCGGCGGGTTGCTGGGCGTTGGGCGCCGGCGCGGTAGGTTGCTGGGCGAATGTCATAGCGCCCGCGGTTAGCGCAAGCACAAACGTGACAAGCACTTTTTTCATGAATCGCTCCTTAAGTCCTTCACTGCCAAGAATTATGTGAGGGCCGAAACACCATTTGACCGTCCTGGGCCTGCCCTCTTGCTGTAGTCCAAAAACCTGAGCAACGGATTATAAAAGACGAACCCCTGTATTAAGCAAGTCGCGCCTAAATTTGCCAGTTTACTCGTGAGATGCAAACTCCTGCTGGACCGTTATCCAGAGTCGCTCGTTGGGCATTGACCTCCGCGTCCGAGCCTCCCCAGAATGCTGAAACCGGAGAGCAACTATCATTAGACACCGGACAACCGAAGAATAGACAGGAGCGATTTTCCGTATGTCAGACCTACAGCTTTCGGGCAAGGTGGCTCTGGTGACCGGCGGTGGACGCGGCATTGGCGCCTCCATTGCTGTAAGGCTTGCCACCCTTGGGGCCGCGATTGTCGTGTGCGGCAGGACGCAATCTCATATCGATCAGACTGCAGGACGGATCAGGGCTGCCGGTGGACGGGCAGAAGCCATGACGTGTGACGTTTCCGATTGGGAGTCGGTGACCGCGCTTGCCGGGAAAGTAGAAAAGATGTTTGGAAAGTTGGAGATTGTCGTTAACAATGCCGGAATCGGCGGATTTGGCGGGCCTCTCCATACGATGCCGGTGGAGCGCTGGGATGCGGTGCTCAACACCAACCTTCGAGGTGTGTTTTACACGATTCGAGCTTTCGTGCCGCTTCTGCTGGCGGCGGGTGGCGGCCACATCATCAATATTTCGTCGATCGCGGGCAAGAACCCCCTGCCCAATGGGGCCGCTTATGCAGCTTCAAAATGGGGACTCAACGGGCTTTCCTACTCCGTGGCAGAAGAGCTGCGCGCCCACCAAGTTCGGGTTTCAGTCATCTGTCCGGGATCAACGCATACTGAACTCTCGCCCCATGAAGGCAAGGAACCGGAAAAGATGCTTCAGGCGGACGACATTGCTCATGTTGTGGAAATGCTGGTTACGCAGGCTCCGCAATCGTTTGTCAGCGAGATCGTGCTTAGGCCCACGCAGAAACCGTAGACGGAGAGAGAGCCAATTTCGCCTGACAACGATTCACATCGGGTGATCGGAACTGACGGAAATCTCCCGCGCTCACAAAGATTTGCTTGACGAGTGCAGGAACTCGAAGCTATTGACGTCTCTGGTTCGAGGTTGGTTTTCCGATCACCCGATGAACCGATCACCCGATTCTACGGGTGTTTCTGCTCCATTACCGGTAACTCCGGGTTTAGAGCGGGCTCCTCGCTCACGCGCACTGGAGGCCACGGCGCCAGAAGTTGCTCTTTGCGGTATACAAGGTTGCTGGCGTTGTATGTGGCAAGCTCAAACCCATGGCCGTGAGTGATGGCGTCTGTGGGACACGCCTCCACACAGTAGCCGCAGAAGATGCAGCGGTTATAGTCGATGTTGTAAATCTTCGCGTAGCGCTCGGCGCCGCTGATACGGTTCTCGGCCGTGTTCTCGGCTGCTTCAATGTAAATACAGTTTGAGGGGCAGGCCGCCGCGCAAAGAAAGCAGGCCACACACTTCTCCAGTCCATTTTCATCGCGCTGGAGCACGTGCAATCCGCGGAAGCGTTCCTGGAATACCGCCCCTTTCATCGGCCCCGGACCGTCAGGATAGTTCTCAACCACGGTGGGAGCAAACATCTCCCGAAACGTTACAGACATTCCCTTGGCGATGCCGGCAATATCGCGAATGATCGACATGCGACCAGTATAAAGCGTAACTTCGGAGCGCACAAAGGAACGCCAGATGAAGGCAATGATCAATTCACCTCGGAGCGCTGGCGAACGAATCTCCTTCGCTCCTTCATCGCGATTCGGGCAACAGCAGACGCAGTGAGGAGAATAGAACAAACGAGACAGCAAAACGTCGCTTGTCCGCCAGAAATTTCTATGACATACTCCCATAAGCGATTTATGGGAATCGGTGTTGGGAACGAATCAAGAGAAGGGTGCAGTTATGCTAAGTGAGCTCTGGCTTCGTGTGAAAGCGCTGTTGAGGCGGCGAGAGTTCGATCAGGAGCTTGAGGACGAAGTCGCATTTCACCTTGCCATGCGCGAAGAGAAGCGCCGTTCTGGCGGCGATCCGGGCAGTGGCGGGGCGGCCAGCCGAGAGTTTGGAAATCCTGCTGTAGTGCGCGAGCGATGCCGCGAGATGCGCTCCTTCATTCTCCTGGAAACCTTGTGGCAGGACGTCCGCTATGGCGCGCGCGTGCTTCGTCGCAGCCCGGTATTCGCGGCGATCGCGATCGCCACGCTGGCGTTGGGCATCGGCGCCAACACCGCCATTTTTTCGCTTACATACCAGGTGCTGCTGCGGCTTCTTCCCGTGCCGCATCCGGAGGAGTTGGTCATTCTGCGGTCGCCGGGCCCAAAGAACGGAAGGGTGAGCAGCGATGGCGATGATGCGGCTAGTTTTTCCTATCCCTTGTACAAAGCGATTCGCGAGCGCAGCGGCCAGGTCTTCACGGGTGTGCTTGCGCGCCAGACGGTCCCGCTCAGCGTTTCCGGTCTGGGTAACACAGAACGTGGGGAAGGCGAACTTGTTTCCGGCAACTATTTTGAAGTGCTGGGCGTGTGGCCGGCGCTCGGCCGAATTTTTGGCCCGCAGGATGAAACCAGCCCGGGTGCCAATCCGGTGGTGGTCCTCAGCTACGGATATTGGAAGCGTCACTTCGGCAACGATCCCTCCGTGCTCAACAAGGAAATAAATGTAAATGGCACTCTGCTGACCGTGGTTGGCGTGTCACAACTGGGTTTCTCCGGCGTGGAAGTTGGCGAACAGCCCGACATGTTCATACCGATTACGATGAAGCCGCAAATACAGCCCAACTCTGACCCGCTTGAAGGTCGCAAAAATCACTGGGCTGCGGTGCTGGCGCGCCTAAAGCCCGGCCTGAGCCGCAGCAATGCAGAAGCTGCTCTCCAGGCGATTTTCCGGCCAATTCTGGAAGAGGACCTTCCGCTGGAAGAGCTCTCGCCGCGGAAGAAGGAGCAGTTCCTGGCGCGCAAGCTGCTTCTGCAGGATGGCTCGCACGGGCGGCAAATTGTGCAGCAGGATACGCGCGGGCCGCTGATCATGCTCAGCGCCATGGTTGGGCTCGTATTGATCATTGCCTGTGCCAATCTTGCCGGACTCCTGATTGCGCGAGGAGAAGCGCGCCAGCGGGAGATTGCCGTGCGTCTTTCGCTTGGAGCGAGCCGCCGCCGGGTTCTCCGCCTGCTGCTCACCGAAGGTTTTCTGCTGGCGATGTGCGGAGCGGCTGCGGGGCTGGTAATAGCGCCGTTGCTGCTGCGGGCCATGTTGAAAGCTATTCCCAAGAGCGCCGGCCTGAGCGATCTGAGGGCCGACCTCAATCTCAATCTGCTGCTGTTTGCTGTGGGTCTGTCTCTTCTCTCCATCTTTTTGTTTGCGCTGTTCCCAGCGCTGCGTCTGCTGCGGGTGAGCGTTCAGGGTCCGCTCAAAGACCAGAGCGCCGCTGCTTCAGCGGGCACATCGGCGGCAGCCCTGCGCAAATGGCTGATCGTGATGCAGGTGATCTTTACGACGGTGCTTCTGGCCGCCGCCGGGTTGTTCACTCGAAGCCTGATCAACCTTCGCGACGTCAGGCTCGGGCTCAATCCCGACCACCTGGTTGAATTCTCCATCGCTCCCGAGCTCAACCGCTATACTCCCGTGCAAGAAGTGCAGCTGCTCGAGCGTCTTCGCCACGATATTTCCGGGTTGCCGGGCGTGCGTTCCGTCAGCGCCGCGGAAGTTCCAGTGATGGCAGGCGATTCAATGAGCGGCAATATCAGTGCGGAGGGCTACACGCCCGCAGAGAACGAAAACACCGATACCGGCAAGAACTTCGTTGGGCCAAACTATTTTTCTACCATGAACATACCTTTGCTGGCCGGGCGCGAGTTTCGGGAGAGCGATACCGAGACTTCGCCCAAGGTGGCGATCATCAACCAGAAGCTGGCAGAACGCTACTTTGCCGGGCGCAATCCGGTGGGCCAGCGCATGATGTTCGGTTCGAGCAATACGAAAAAACCGGATATTGAAATCGTAGGGGTAGTGGCGAACAGCAAACACGCCGACCCACGGGAAACGGTGACGCCTTTTGCGTACGTCCCATATGCGCAGGATCCTGAGCTGGGGCATGTGACATTTTACGTTCGCACCAGCCAGGACCCGGCATCCGCCGCAAACACGCTTCGAGCCGCGGTGGCGGCGGTGGACAGCGCCATCCCTGTTTACGGTGTGATGACGATGGACGAGCGCCGCGACGACACGATCTTCACAGAACGATTCATGGCGCTCCTGTGCATGATCATGGGCATACTGGCGGCGGTGCTGGCTGCGCTGGGACTCTATGGCGTGATGGCCTACATTGTCGCGCGGCGCACGCGCGAGATCGGCATTCGTATGGCGCTGGGCGCAACCCGCGGCGGAGTGGCATGGCTGGTGCTGGGTGAAGTCGTCCGCATGACTGCCATTGGTCTCCTCGTGGGCCTGGGCTGCGCGGTGCTGGTAGGGCGCGCCATTGCTTCTCAGTTGTTCGAGGTCAGCGGCGCGAACCCGCTCGTCCTGGCAATTACCGCTTGTCTGTTGTGTGCCGTGGCTCTGCTAGCTGGCGGCCTGCCAGCGCGCCGCGCTGCCGGAGTGGAACCCACCATTGCCCTGCGCTACGAATAGGGGCAAAAATGGCCGGGAAAACTGAGAGCCCTAGCAGCACTCAAAGGCGTGGAGTATTTCTGTGCGCCTTAACCGCGCACCAGGAACAACACTCCCGCTACGATCAGGACAGCCTCGATAATCGCCACGAAAACTTTTTCCGGCAGACGGTCAACGATGCGCTTGCCCAGCCAGGACCCAAACACCATGATCGGTCCCAACGCAAGTCCGATCAGCACGCCGGCCCCGGTCAGTACCGCCGTTTGGCGATACGCGACCAGCTTGGTTACATGCATGACCACCGTTGAAAGCGCCTCCGTGCCGATGTACGCTCCCTTAACCAATCCGTAGGCCAGAAAAAGAGGCGCCATGATTGGGCCAACGCTGCCCAGCAGAGCGGAAAGGAAGCTGGCTCCGGCTCCAATTCCGGCAAAAGCGGCGACCGGGAACGGCTTCGCCCGCCGCGGTCGCAAATGGCGCCAGGCAACGATTAACAGCAGGAACACACCCAAAAGCCGGGTGAGAAACGCCAGAGGCGCTTTCGCAAAAAGATATCCCCCAAGCAGCGCCATGGGAACGCCGCCGAAGGCAAACCACGCCACCACACGCCAGTGCAATTCCCTGCGGTTGAACCACGCTCGGCTCCCATTTCCAATAAGCTGTGCCACCGTCAAAATGGGAATCGCATCGCGAACTCCGAATGCGGCCACCAGAAAGGGCAGCAGGACTGCCGCGCCGCCGAACCCGGTGACCCCCGCCAGGGTTGAAGCGAACAGGGCAGCTAACGCGAGTACAGTCCACTGCACTATCTCCGACATGATACGAGCCGAGCAGTATACGGGATGAATGTAAGCTGTGAGTGTACATGAGAGTAACGACCAGACCTAGCTACGCCGCTCTTTTACAGGATCGATTGTGACTGGGAATAAAGAGAATTCCTTGAGTTCGGTTGTCGCTTTGTTGCCGGCTGCACCCTCAATGCCGGTTGATCTAACGTAGACCCCCGCGTTCAATCATGTGCCGCAGGAGCATCCGCAATGAGCAAAGGCCGCATGGAAGCGTTCAGTGATGGTGTACTCGCCGTCGTCATTACGATCATGGTGCTGGAATTAAAACCGCCGGCCGGAACGGGCCTCGCGGCATTAAAGCCGCTCAGTCCCACTTTGCTGAGTTACGTCTTGAGTTTCGTTTACGTCGGCATCTACTGGAACAATCATCACCACCTGCTGCATGCAACGCAGCGGGTAAACGGCGCAACTCTGTGGGCCAACCTGCACCTGTTGTTCTGGATCTCGCTCATTCCATTCACCACGGCGTGGATGGGAGAGAATCACATCGATTCCTGGCCTGTTGCGGTGTACGGGATCGTGCTGCTGCTGGCTGGGCTGGCCTATTTTATTCTGACGCGAGTCCTGATCAGACTTCATGGATTGGGTTCAACGCTGGCCACATCCATTGGCAGAGACAGGAAAAGCAAGATCTCAATTCTGGTCATTGCCGCGGCGATTGCACTTGCTTTCGTGCAGCCATGGATTGCCGATTTGGGTTATGTCACCGTTGCCATCATCTGGCTCGTTCCTGATCGGCGCATCGAAAGAAAGATTGCGGGGTGAGCACTTCGCGTACAGTTTCCGGCAAGGCACAAAGTTTATCGCGTGCTGGCGTAGCAACGCGTGCTCAAGGTAGGGCATCCATTCAGACCTCAGAACACAATCCCGATCACGGTCAGCGGCCGCAAGCGCCGCATTTTTCAAACCGCTTTCGAAAGCGCTTATCGGCGTTAAACGCATGGCAAAGGTGAAATTTGTATGTCACGCAAGCCAACGGCAACAAGCGCGGAAGCGATGAAAGATCAGCCGGGGCCAAGCGTTTGCAAGGGAATGCTTTCCGAGAATAAAGGTCGACTCACACTCGTGGCGAATCCTTGCAGCCTTGCGTCTTCCGCAGATCGCACGCGCGATCTTTGATCCTGAAGCGTCGATGTGGCTGATTCCCGATCAGCAACCAACAATGTATTGCAATACAACCACAACTAAACCAGATTACATTTTCGGACCACGTCACCAACCACCAAGCAGTTCTTTTTTACCAATGCAGGAGATCGATAGATTGTGGAATCACTCGATCAAGAAAAAGGAGGCAAATATGAAAATCGTAGTCATCGGTGGTACTGGACTAATTGGATCAAGGGTGGTCAATAAACTTCGTGAACACGGACACGAACCAGTAGCGGCAGCACCCAACACCGGCGTCAACACTCTCACCGGCGAAGGCCTGGCTGAAGTGATGAAAGGCGCTTCGGTGGCAGTTGACGTATCTAACTCACCCTCCTGGGAAGATGCAGCTGTATTGAACTTCTTTGAGACATCCACTCGTAACCTTCTCACATCCGAAACGGCCGCTCGGGTAGGGCATCACGTTGCCTTGTCGGTTGTGGGAACGGACCGGATGTCGGAAAGCGGCTACATGCGCGCCAAGATCGTCCAGGAAAAATTGATCAAAGAATCATCGATTTCCTACTCCATCGTGCACGCGACGCAGTTCTTCGAATTTTTGAAAGGACTCGCAGACATTTCTGTTGTCGATGGCAAGGTGCATTTGCCGCATGTCCTTTTTCAGCCAATGGCCGCCGATGACGTTGCAAGTGGGGTGGCCAGGGTTGCAGTAGGGCAGCCGGTAAACGGCATGGTTGAAATAGCGGGGCCAGAACAGTTTCGCGTGGACGATCTTGTCCGGCGGCGCCTGGCCGCACTGAAGGATTCCCGCGAAGTCATCGCTGACCCAAACGCGCGTTACGGTGGAGCGAAGATCAGTGAGAGAACACTTCTTCCGGGCAATAACGCGCGACTCGGCCAGATACGCTTCGAGACCTGGCTCGATCAATCCGCAGCACGCGCCGCCTGACAAACGCGAGGCGTGAAGTCGCGCCGGCCAAGTAAATCAAAAGCGCGACTGTGTCTATATCGAAAAACCCAAGGAGAAAAATTTATGAGCACAATTACGGTGAAAGATGGCACGACAATCTACTACAAGGATTGGGGCAAAGGCCCGGTCGTCACGTTTTCCCACGGATGGCCGCTGAATTCCGATGCATGGGACGGACAAATGCTGTTCCTCGCACAGAATGGATTCCGCGTTGTCGCACACGACCGGCGCGGACATGGGCGTTCGAGCCAAGCTTCGTCAGGGAATGACATGAATGGATACGCCGAAGATTTGGCAGCTCTCATTGAGGCTCTTGACCTCAAAGATGTCACCCTTGTAGGTCACTCCACGGGCGGAGGCGAAGTGGCGCGCTACATCGGACTGCATGGCACCAAGCGGGTCGCCGCCGCTGTGCTGATTGCCGCAGTGCCACCGCTCCTGGTGAAAACCCCTGCGAACCCTGAGGGGCTGCCAATCGAAGTGTTTGACGGATTGCGCACCAGCCTCGCCAAGGATCGTTCCCAGTTCTTCAAAGACTTTGCCGTAATGTTCTATGGCGCCAATCGACCGGGTGCGCGCGTCTCGCAGGGAATGCTGGACCAGTTCTGGCTGTGGAGCATGCAGGCCGGCCTGAAGAACGCTTACGAGTGCATCAAGGCATTTTCTGAGACGGACTTCACCGAGGACCTAAAGAAGTTCGATGTGCCCACATTGGTCATGCACGGCGAGGACGACCAAGTCGTGCCTATCAAGGATTCGGCCAAGAAATCGGCAAAGGTGATCAAAGGGGCGGAGGAAATTTACTATCCCGGCAGGCCGCACGGTCTCACTGCAACACACCAGGATGAAATCAATGCCGATCTGCTGAAATTTCTGAACTCAGTTCAAAAAGCTCGCAAAGCAGCATGAATTTTGGAAAATCGGGTAAAGAGACGGGGCGTGCCATTTTCTGTTTAAAGTACTCGGAACGGGAAAACGCTCCGTCACTCCATGGTGTTAATCCAACGCCTCGCGAAGTTGAGCGTCATCTCCGCTTGGCCGCGCTTTGCTTAGAGTTTCGAGTCGAACAGAACAGGCTTCTATCCCAGTCGCGGTGAGGCGGGACCATCTCTACAAGCGACCGAACAGGGAACCTTTTGGTTTTCTCGAACGTTCATTCTGAGAGTTCTCTTACAACACGGCGCGCCTAGTCTTTCCTCTTAATCACCTGAAATTGGCGACACTTAGATGTTCATCAGCAGGCATCATTACAAACGCTGGCCAACATCGGAGTTGCCATGAAAACTCTTTCGGATCAGGAACTCTCCCGCCGGAATTTACTGACCATGGGGTTAGCGGCCGCAGCCGTCGGATTTTCGGGCGGAGCCTTGGAACTTGCCATTCCACCAGGCGCGCATGCACAGTCCACACTCACTCCCGATGCAGCAATCTCAGAGTTAATCAACGGCAATAAACGCTTTACATCGGGACGCCTCACGGCTCATCAGCAGGATCTTGCCATCCTGAAGGAACAGACGGAAGAAAAGCAGGAACCTTTCGTTGCGGTGCTCTCGTGTGCTGATTCACGAGTGCCCGTGGAACTTGTATTCGATCAAAGCATCGGGCACATTTTTGTGACCAGAGTGGCTGGGAACGTCGCCACGCCGGAAATCATCGGAAGCCTGGAGTATGGGGCTGCTGTCCTGGGAACGAGGGCAATTCTGGTCATGGGTCATTCCAATTGTGGAGCGGTAAAAGCGGCGATCCAGGGCAAGGAGGTACCGGGACAGATCAGCGTACTGTTTTCGCATATCCGCCCAGCGGTCAGCCAAGCTGGGTCGGATCTCGCATCGGCCACCAAGGCCAATGCCACAAACCAGGCAGCGCTATTGCGCGAGTCATCCACGGTCATTTCCGGCATGGTGAAATCGGGCAAACTGAAGGTGCTTGCAGCTTACTACGATCTTGGCAGCGGCTCCGTGACTCTTCTGCAGTAAAGCGGGCCGCCATCGGTGACCGACTCCAAAGCTTCCGTCAGCCGGGGCAACTCGCGCTGTTGCCGACTCTCGTCGGGGTGGACCAACAAACTACATCTTCAGCCCGTAGTTTGTTTCAAATTTCTTCCCAAGAATCTGGTTTAGGTGGTGTTTGAGGTGGGCAACATAGTCTTCAGCAACGAACTGGAGCGTTGCGGGTGCGTTATTCCCTATGTTGCAGGTGATTATGGCAGCGCTTGCCGGCAGCAGCGAGAGCACGTGCGCGAGGAATCGGTTGTAGGCAGCCCAGAAATCCACCAAGAAATCCCAGTCCATTTCCGAGAACTTCTGGAGCTTCACGAGACCTTCCTGGTCATAGCCGGGAAACGCAAGCTCGTTCTCCAGAGTTGCGCGAACAAAACGTTGATGGTTGTTTGAAGCTGAGTCGAGCAGGTGACCAAGAATCTCCTTCCTGGACCATTTCTTCGGGCTGGGACGCAGGGAAGTGTCTGCATTCTTGAGCTTCGCGAGCATGGGCTTGGCTTGAGCAACGGTGCGCCCGAGATCGGTGGCGACGCATTGAAACGGGTTGGACATGGAAGAATTGCAGCAGCTCGATCACCAGTTGCAAAAGAGCCCTAAGATGATAATTGAGAAGCGCGTGCTGTTGCGCCTCATCTCATCTGTTAGAAGGATTACGGTTTGACGCTGCAGCGGCTGCTGCTTTCACTGCAACCAGAGGTTCTCGACCGAAGGTGTTCCGCCGGCGAACTACAACGCGCTGGAGTACGTGTCCGCTGTCATCAGAGCCCATAACGATGTACTCAAGAGTCGGGCCATCGAGGAGTTCTGCAAGCGCCTGGGTCGGAGTGACTGGCCCAAGATGCGCAACAACGGGATCGTTTGCCGCTTCAGGAGCCACTTCAATCGACGTGCCGATTTTTTTCCCGAGCAGCTCAAGGACCTTTCCCAGTTCCGCCTTCTCGGCAATCACAGTGACTTCACCATTGCGATAATCCACAGAGAACCTACCCGATGATGCGGATTTCGGAGGCTCAGGAACCGCCTGCGCTGTAAGGGGAACAGAGGGTTCAGGCGCAACCGGATTGGGTTGGGGCTGTATACGTGCCGGCTGCACGGTTTGAGCTGCGCGCACCGAGGTTATTGGCATGGTAGGTGTAACGGTTCTGTTAGGTACGTAGGTGGCGGGATTGCTGTTGGCCTGGAGCGCTCGTGTCGCGGGAGGACGGGGAGCAACAGGCACAGGGGTTGTGGTCTGGGCCACGCAAACCATGCAAAGAAGAGAACTGATGAACAGTGTGGTGGCTTTCAAGTATGAACGCCTCAACGGATTTCCCTCCCGCCTGCCGAGTATGTCGCCGGGATGAGGCGAGCCGATTCAGCAATCAGCCCGCAATCACGCAAGCGATCCTGTGGAGCCAGATAACATCATTGACGAATGCGATTAAAGAGCGCTTAGTCCACAATTAAATTCATTAACTTGCGCCATAGAGCTGCTCCAACTCAAAATCAGTTGATGCTCCCCTCATGGACGGGACGGGTAAGATCAACTGCATCAGAAGGCGCAGCTCTCAGAGGAAGAGAAACACGGAAGCATGAGCCGTGGCCCGGAACGCTGATCACTTCAATGGTTCCTCCATGCGCCTGTGTAATGTTGCGCGCAAAGTGCAGTCCCAAACCAGTTCCCGGCACAGAGGATTTGCGAGCGCCCGTAGTGCGGTAGCCGCGTTCGAAAATGCGCGGCTGTTCATGCGCTGGGATCCCGCACCCGGTATCCGAGACGGAAAGGATGGCTGTGCCATTATGAGCCGTCAGCGCGACGTCAATCCGGCCATCCGGACCGGTGAACTTGATTGCATTGTCGAGTAAATTCAACACCAGCCGCCAGAGCTGGCCGGCATCAAACAGGCCGACGATGTTGCGTTGTACTGTGCCGGAGATATGAATCCTGCTCTCGTCTGATTTCAAGCGCATTCCATCGATGGCTGCCTGCACCAGCTCAGAGAGGTCCTCGGTCTGGCAATCCAGTTTGATCTCATCGCTATCAGACTGCGCCAGTTCCATCAGGTCAGATACGGTTCGCGCCAGCAACTCCACATGCTGAAGCTGGCTGGAAAGCATTTCACTAAAGTTCGTATCGCCTTTGCTGACGCGCAATGCCTGTTCGGTCTCTGCACGCATCACCGTCAACGGCTGGCGGATCTCATGAGAGAGGGTGCGGAGGAACTCAGACATGCGCTGAAATGAGTTTTGTAGCCGGGTCAGAGCGGCGTTGATGCTGTTGCTGAGCTTGTCAATTTCATCGTCCCTGCCGAATACCGGCAGGCGTTTGGAAGAATCAAATGGCGTAATCTGCCCCGCCGCCGCTGTGATTTCGTACAGAGGTCGCAGGATGCTTCCCGCCATCAACCAGCAATTTGCGCCATGCAATAAGAGAAGAATAGCAACCAGCGCGATAATGAACATTCCCATACGGGCGACTTCGTCCTCAGCATCAGCCAGCGGCATTCCCACTCGAAGCAGGTAATTGTGCTTGCCTGCGGCCGAGACCGGCACGTCGATTATGCGTATCCGGCTGCCTCCCGGCAGCGGGAGCTCTTCAAAGCCGGAGCGGCCTGATGCCAGCGTTTGGCGGGCTGTCGGGCTGAAAGTCAAAATCGCTCCGGTGGCTACCAGATCCTTGGAGGTCTCGACCACCTGGCCGGTGTCGTCCAGCAACTGGGAGTACTGGGAGGATTTTTCAAAGTGTTCCCGGACTTCTGAATCTGCCGCCTTGCTGAACCAGCGTGCCTGGCCATCGCGCACCTGGAGCATGCTCCGGACCGCAATGGCGCGGTCCTCCAGTTCTCCGTCGAGTTTGCTGAGGACATGGCGGGCGAGGAAAGCATACGCGCCCCAGGCGAAGAGACTCACCAGGAGCGCGAATGATAGAGTTTGCTTGAACGCCAGCCGGAACCTCAGGCTCCGTGAAAGCACATGTTTCATTTATTGATTGGCGGCAAGCATGTAGCCTACACCGCGCGCAGTATGGATCAGCGGCTTTTCAAACCCATGATCAATCTTCTGGCGCAGATAGTTGATGTACACGTCCACAATGTTGGTCAGACCTTCAAATCCCAGGTTCCAGACGTGTTCCACCACCATTGTCCGTGTGACGGTGCGGCCTGCATTCCGCATCAGATACTCAAGCACGGCATACTCACGCTGCGTGAGGTTGATCTGTTTCCCGCCTCGGGTAACCATGTGGCGCATGCGGTCGAGCTCGAGATCTTCCACGCTCAGCTTGTCCAGCAGTTCCTGCGGACGGCGCAACAGCGCATGCAGCCGGGCCAGCAGCTCTTCAAACGAAAAGGGTTTTACCAGGTAATCATCGGCCCCGGCCTGCAACCCGCAGACCCGGTCAGAAACATCGCGACGTGCGCTCAGAAGCAGGATGCGCATATTGGATCCTGACTTCCGCAACTTCTTCAGAACGGTGAGACCGTCCAATTTCGGTAAATTCCAATCGAGAACGATAGCGTCATAATCGATCTCGGTGGCTAATTGCAGGCCTTCCTCTCCGTCTCCTGCCAAATCGACAGCAAAGTGGTCTGCTTCCAGACCCTTTACCAGTGTACGTGCAACTTTCGGCTCATCCTCAATGACCAGAATACGCAAACTCCACCTCCCGCTAGGGTGGAAGCGATGCGCTCACTTCGTTGGTGACGCGCAAAGCCCATCCGCTGTGACCCGCTTTATCCGCGAGAGAAACCGCCCTTTCTTGGCTGTGTGCTGATCACAGCCACCCGGAAGGCTAGTTTCTGCTCGTCTGTTTAGTGAACCCGGACCGCAAACCGTTTCAGCTTTTTTCTTTCCGTACTTCTGGACCGCTAAATCAGCTTTCCCTCAAATCCTGAAGAAGCTCTGGCTCAATAGCACCTGTACCTCTTACCACCGAAGGACAACCGGCAACCATGTACTATAGTGTCGAAAAATCCAGAAACATACCGACATTAGAAAAATTAATTTCGGTCCCTTGCTGGTTTCCGTTTTGGCCGTCGTGCACATATGCTTGATGACCCTTAGTACATGTTATGTACTTATTTTGGTACATGTACCTTACCCGTGCAGAAGTACAATAGTGCTCTTTAATAATTTTAGCAAGCAAAATATCTGCTTTATTATCAGTATTTTGAAAACAACTTTCCGCTCCCCTCCCGCTCGCGTGTGCTTTCATCGGCAGATTTAATTGCACTTTAATCCAATTCTCAGAAAACAGTAGTGCAATGTGAAACAACTTAACTGAATAGTTCTAGTTGATTCGCAATCTCCTCTTTCCTGCTTGGCAATCTTGAGACGGTTCGCTCCAGCCTGCGTTCACCACGAATTCCGTGCTTCTCGCAATATTTTTTTATCAGCGTCGAGACTCTATTGCTGTAATGCGCAGGCAGATAAGCGTGTTGCGAATAGCGCTGGCGATAAAGAGAAAGCAGATGCGGAAATTTCTGTTCAACAAAAGGCAGAAAGACTTTCAATGCACACGGCTTGAGAAATAACGAATTTGTAAAAACAAACGCAGCGCCTGCTTGAGATGCAGCGGTGACAAGGATCTCGAGATCGGCGGGATGGTCGGTAATGCCTGGAAGAATCGGAGCACAGTTAACTCCGGCGCGAACGCCTGCTTCATTCAGTTGACGAACCACTTTCATGCGCAAATCCGGCCGCGGTGCCCGTGGCTCAAGAATGCGAGCCAAATTCGTGTTCATTGTTGTGACGGTGATACAGATCGAGAGCTTACTGTTCCTGGCCAGCACCTGCAGTAGCGCAAGATCGCGGAGAATCAGAGTGCCTTTGGTTACTAGTCCGAGTTCCAGCCCTGGATGCTGCGCCAGTTCCTCCAGGATTGCGCGCGTAATGCCGAATTTGCGTTCTGCCGGCTGATATGGATCTGTGGCTGTGCCGATCGCAATCGACTCGCCCGGCTTCACTTTCCTGATCTCTTGTCGCAGTAGCCACGCCGCGTGCTGCTTGACGTAAATCTTTCTTTCGAAATCCAAACTGTCGCGCAGTTCCATGAATTCATGCGTGTAGCGCGCGTAACAGTATTTGCAGCCGAATTCGCACCCGCGATATGGGTTGATCATCCATCGGAAGGGAACTCGTCGCGAAAGGCAAGGTGCAAGAATGCTGCGGTTCTCAATGGTCAGATACTCGACGTCATGCCCTTCCGCCAGTGCTTCCCCCTTGGCGGCGAGCCGAGCAATGCCGATGAGCGATTGGTGAGACTCAAGTTGAGGAAAGAGCGACGCCATATAAAATTTATTCGTTATTTGTTCGCCATCAGTATAGGCTATGTGTCGCTGGTTGTTCAACCCACGCCCTGTTATTGGACATTGAGAGCTGCTGCAGCGTGAGAAACGTCGCTTAGGCAGTCGCGGCTGCTGATTGCTCAACAATCCACAGCAAGCGACCATTATGGGGGTGGACCCTTTGCACGGGATACATTGGCGATTCCGGCGATTGAATGATTCGGCGGATCACGGGCGCCTTGTTCGCGCCTGCAACAATCACCATCACTTCTGCGGCGGCATTGAGCAGGGGCAAAGTGAAGGTAATACGGTCGGCTTCAAATTTCTCCACGTGAGTGGCCACTACCAGCCGCGATCGTTCCTGCAAGGCTGTCGTGCCCGGAAACAGCGAAGCCGTGTGTCCGTCTTCTCCCATGCCCAGCATTATGAGATCAAATCGAGGCAGCTCGCCCGGAGTGACTTGAAAGAAATGTTCCAGCACGGCCTGATACTGCTCGGCGGCATCTTTGGCATCGAGCTCTGCCAGGATTCGGTAAACATTTCGAGGAGGAATGGCAACATGGGAGAGGAGCGATTCGTTGGCCATTCTGTAATTGCTTTGCGGATCGGCCGGCGGAACGTGGCGCTCATCGCCAAAGAAGAAGAAAATGCTTCCCCACAGCAACGAACTCCCGTATTCTTTTGCAAGGAGAGAATAAACTGCCCGCGGGGTATTCCCTCCGCTTAGCGCGACCGTGAAGCGCCCTTGCGCGCTAATTGCCTCTGAGGCGCACCGTGCGAATTCTTCCGCCGCCGCGCGGTTTAGCGCATCGATATCGGGCACGACTTTCAGCCAATCAGGACAGTGGAACGATTCGTCTGCACTCATTGGCCACCTCAGGCTTGATCAAATGTGCGTCATCGCAGCCGACGCTTTTAGCTGCTCGCTGGCATGACGCGCCGCGCCCAGGACGCCCACCTGGTCATTGTTCACCACTCGAATAGGCACCTTCTCCAACAGGGGCTGCATACGACCTTTGCTTACGAATGCCTGAAAAAATTCAGGGCGCTGCAAACGCGGGAGGATGCGCGCAGCGATTCCTCCGCTCAGGAATACGCCTCCTGTAGCCAGCAGCTTCAGTGCGAGATTTCCCGCCTCTGCACCATAGACGCGGACAAAAATGTCCAGTGCGCGCTCGCAAATCGGAGCTTTGGCATTCATCCCCACATGAGAAATAACGGCGCTCGGATCCGGCGCGCCGGCAAGTTCTTCTTTCAGCCAATCCGGCTCTCTTTCTGTTGCTGAGTCCCGCAAGAACTCGTAAACATTCTGGAGACCGTGGCCGGAAAGAATGCGTTCGTAACTCACGCGACCGAATTTCTTGCGTAGGTAACGGAATAGCTCAACTTCAAGGTCATCGCGTGGAGCGAAATCGCAATGGCCGCCTTCACAGGCAAAAGGACGGCGCCGAATGCCATCCCAGTACAGCCCAGCCTCGCCCAGGCCGGTACCGGCCGCGATGAGGGCAGCATTGCCTTTGCCGGGAGCCGCTGAGTTTAGTGGTACGAAATCGGCTTCGCTCAGATCGTCAATACCAGACGCATGCGCCTGCAGGTCATTGATCAGCCACACGGTTGTGACTTGCAGCAATTTGGCGAGCTGCAGAGCATCTATCACCCAGGCCAGGTTGGAAGTTGAGACATGCCCATTCACCACCGGACCGGCGATGCCGAAGCAGGCGGCGGACACAGGCACATTCTGGTTGCTCATAAAGAGGCTGAGGATCTCATCCAGGCTTCTAAAGTCGCGGCTGGGATAAACGCGGTCCACCACTTTCTCCAGCCGATTCTCAGTCACCTCGACCAGCGCGATTCGTGTGTGTGTGCCCCCGATATCGCCGGCCAGGATCATTCTGAAATCTTCCTCCATGAGCGCTCGTCACGGCCGATCAAATCGCAGGCCTCGTCTGGCCCCCAGCTGCCAGCGGGGTAATTGGGGAAGTCGCGAGGTGGCAGGGCTTTCCACACGTCGAGTATGGGATCAACAACGGCCCAGCCTGCCTCTACCATGTCCGCACGCTGGAAGAGGGTCTGGTCGCCCATGATGCCGTCGTAGAGAAGAATCTCGTAACCGGTATTGGGATTGGTTCCGAAATAATCCGCGTACTTGAAGTCCATCTCGACGGAACCGACTTTCATGTGCGCGCCGGGAACCTTTGCGCCGAAGCGCAACGAAATGCCTTCATCCGGCGCCATGTGCATGACCAATTGATTCTGCTTGAGTGTGTTCACTGGCGTATCGCGAAACAGCACCAATGGAGCGCGTTTGAATTGGATGGCAACTTCCGTGTGGCGCGCCGCCAGCCGCTTGCCCGTACGGATGTAAAACGGCACACCGGCCCAGCGCCAATTGTCGATCAGGAGTCTCAAGGCGACGAATGTCTCCGTTTTAGAGTCAGGAGGAACACCGGTTTCCTGTCTGTAACCAGGGACTCGCTCACCAGTGATGTCGCCCGAGCCATACTGCCCGCGGACGGCATAACGCAGCACGTCTTCCGCACTAAGAGATTGAACCGCGTGCAATATTTTGGATTGCTCGTCATGGACTGCGTCTGAGCTGAACGAAATCGGTGGTTCCATGGTCGTGAGGGAAAGAAGCTGGAAAAGATGGTTCGGAACCATATCGCGCATGGTCCCAGCCATATCGAAATAGCCGCCGCGCTTCTCCACACCGACCGTTTCCGCCACCGTGATCTGCACGTGATCTACGTAACGCCGGTTCCAAATCGGTTCGAAGATGCCGTTGCCGAACCGGAATACCAGAATGTTCTGTACGGTTTCCTTACCCAGGTAATGGTCAATGCGGTAAATCTGGTTTTCCGCCAGCACCTTCCGTACCTGGCGATTGAGCGCCTTAGCCGAATCAAGATCGTTGCCAAACGGCTTTTCAAAGACAATCCGGCGCCAATGGCCGTCTTTCTCACAGGCCAGCTGCGATGCGCCGAGTTGATCGACAATCATGCCGAAGAAGACCGGGCTGGTGGCGAGATAGAAAAAGCAGTTGCCGTGAGTGTTATGGGTCTTGTCCACCTCTGCCAAAGTCTGGCCGAGCCGCTGATAGACCTGTGGATCATCGAACTCGCCGCAGACGTAATAGAGGCGGCGCAGCAGCCAGTCTTTCAAGTCCTGGTCCACGCTGCTGGTAGCAAAGCTCTGCAACTTTTCGCCGATGATCTGCCGGAACTGGTCAGTCGAGTAGTCATTGCGCGCCACCCCGACAACGGCAAACTCGCGAGAGAGCATATTGCTCTTGGCCAAATTGTAGAGGGCCGGCATCAGCTTGCGGGCGGTGAGGTCGCCGGTTGCGCCAAAGATCACCATCGCGCATGGGTCCGTCTGCTGTGGCCCACCGGTCGGAGCGCGCTCCAGGGTTGGCAATTCTCGCTCAATACTTTGTGGCATGCGTCCTCCTCTCCCAATCAGGAACCGGATTTTTTCTCAATGTGACCGCCGAATTTCTGCCGCATGGCGCTCAAAACTTTTTCGGCAAACGTATGCTCCTGCCGTGACCGGAAACGAGTGTAGAGCGCCGCGGAAAGCACCTCAGCGGGAACGGCTTCTTCGATGGCGGCATTGATCGTCCAGCGGCCCTCGCCGGAATCCTGGACGAAGCCGGTGTACTCGGAAAGAGCAGGATTTTCCGCCAGAGCCATTGACGTCAAGTCCAGCAGCCAGGACGAGATCACGCTCCCGCGCCTCCACACCTCCGCAATGTCGGGCAAATTTAAGTCGTAGCGATGTTCCTTCGGAAGCTGTTCCGAATTGGCATTGCGGAAAATGTCAAAACCCTCGGCATACGCCTGCATTAATCCATATTCGATGCCGTTATGCACCATTTTGACGAAGTGACCCGCGCCTGAAGGACCACAGTACAGATACCCCAGTTCGGCGCTGCCGCCGAGTTTCTCGCGGCCAGGTGTGCGCGAAATATCTCCCATGCCAGGAGCGAGAGTACGGAAGATGGGATCGAGTCGATCGAAAGCTTCTTTCGGTCCGCCGATCATCATGCAGTAGCCGCGCTCGATGCCCCACACGCCGCCGCTGGTGCCGACATCGAGGTAGTGAATGCCGCGATCTTTTAGTTTTTGCGAGCGGCGCACGTCGTCCTTGTAATAGGAATTTCCGCCATCGATGATTGTGTCACCGGCTTCAAAGCGCTGGGCCAGAGCATTGACCGTCTGCTCGGTTGCGTTGCCTGCAGGAACCATCACCCAGGCAGCGCGAGGTTTCGTCAGCTTGGCGACAAAGTCATCCAATGATGTTGAGCCGGTGGCGCCTTCTTTAGCAAACTCGGCCACCGCTTGCGGGCTGAGATCCGTTACAACGCACTGATGACCGCCTCGCATGAGCCGCCGGACCATATTGCCGCCCATCCGGCCAAGACCTACCATTCCTAGTTGCATAGCTTTCCTCAGGCACGAAGCCGTTTCTGAAATCTCGAAACCAAAGGAACTAAAGCGTAGCTTCACCAATCGCGCGCGCCAGCTTTTCCAGCCCGCTGTTCACATCCGCAGGTAAATGCACGCGCAAAACTCTCCGTCCACGCTCCGCCAGTACCTGGAAGTCGCCGCGCGCCTGTGCCGCTTTCACCACCCCAAAAGTATATTTCTGTCCGGGCACAGGAATGTCCGCCGCGTCATCGCACGTGACCTGTAGAAACACTCCGATGTTGGGACCACCTTTGTACGCCTGCCCGGTGGAATGCAGGAAGCGTGGTCCAAAGCCGAGACACGTGGCCACGTGTTTGTGATCACGGATGGCGTGCCGGATGGCTTGCAGCTTTTCTTCATGGTCAACATTCATCTGGATATAGCCAAGCAGCGCAAAGTAATCGCCGGGATTGAGCTGGCTAAGATGCGCACCGAGTAAGCCCGAAAGGGTAGGTTGACTCCCGCCGATCTGGCGCAACTTCTGCGCATGGCGTTCATCGGTGAAAATTTTGATCCCGTCCTGATCAAGAATGGGCGTTTCGGCTGGCAGCTTGCCTTTCTGCTCGTATTCCGTGGTGAGCTGGCGGGTTGCAACCTTGCTGGCTTCGACATCGGGCTGATCAAAGGCGTTGATTCCGAGAATAGATCCGGCGACTGCGGTCGCGACTTCCCAGCGGAAGAACTCCTGCCCCAGATCATAGAGATCGGCAACTTCGATTGTGATGACCGGCTGGCCCGCTTGCTTCAGCGCGTCCAGTTGCTGCTGGGCTTTGTTGTCGTCTCCGCGTAGACGCAGATAGACGAAGACCCGGTCATTGCCGTACACGTCGGGAGGCCCAAGCTTCTCCCGGTCTACTGGTATCAATCCCTTGCCTTGCTTGCCTGTGCTTTCTGCCAGCAATTGTTCCAGCCACGCGCCAAGGTCGTAGATTTTAGGCGAAGTGATAATCGTGACTTTGTTTCTACCCATGTTGGCGAGCGTGCCGAGCGCGGCTCCAAGAACTACTCCCGGATTCTGATCAGCCGGAACCGTTGCTGCGCAGGCCTGTATCATCTCTTCGGTGCAATTGAGGAAACGCCGCAGATCAAGCCCCATGACAGCGCCAGGGACCAGGCCGAAGTTGGAAAGAGCTGAGTAACGTCCCCCAATGCTGGGGTCGCCAAAGAAGGTATGCCGGAAGCCATCGCTCTCGGCCACCTTTTGCATTTTGGAGCCCGGATCAGTGATAGCGACAAATTGCTTTCCAGCGTTTCCTTTACCGACAGTGTTTTCTGCGAGATCGAAAAAGTATTGCTTGAAGATGTTGGGTTCAAGAGTACTGCCGGATTTGCTAGCCACGATAAAGAGCGTCTTGGGGATGTCGATCTGCTGCTGGATTGCCTTGATCTGGGCAGGATCCGTGGAATCGAGGACATGAAGTTCGGGATAGCCGGATTGCTTGCCAAAAGTAATCTTCAGGACTTCCGGACAAAGGCTGGAGCCGCCCATCCCCAGGAGCAGGGCATGAGTAAACCCTGATTTGCGTACGTCTTCAGCGAAGGTCGCCAGAGGTCCCAGCTCATTTGCCTGTTCTTGCGCGATGCGAAGCCAGCCCAGCCATTTATCTTCAGAGTCACGAGTCCAGAGAGAAGTATCTCCCTTCCACAGTCGGTTGACTTTCTCGTTCTTGTTCCAATCGCTAATCGCGGCATCCACGGCCTGCCGCAGTTGCTGCGGAAAATCGAGGGACTGGCAATCGATTTTAGGCTTGGCCGTTACCGCTGAAGTTTTTTTTTCCTCCACCACCGAGAGCAGCTTGGCGAAGGCCTCATCGAAGAGCTTGATCCCATCGTCCAGGATCTTGCTGGTGACTTGCTTAATAGAGATGCCGGCTTTTTCAAGATCCGCCATAATCTTGTGCGCTGCGGCAATTTCGGCATCGAGGGTCCGTGCCACGCGCCCATGCTCTCGGAAAGCGTCCATGGTTGCTGGAGGAATGGTGTTCACCGTGTCAGGACCGATCAGTTCTTCGATATAGAGCACGTCACGGTATGCGGGATTCTTGGTGCTGGTGCTGGCCCACAGCAGGCGCTGAGTTTGCGATCCCTTCGCGGCAAGAGCCTTCCATCGAGCGCTCCCAATCATGTTCTGGTATTTCTCGTAGGCTTCTTTAGCATTGGCTATGGCCACCTTGCCTTGCAGGGAATTCAGCAACTGTTTTTTCTCCGGATCACTTTCTGTCTTCAGCATGTTCTGAATCGTCGCGTCCACCAGGGTATCAATGCGGCTGACGAAAAAACTGGCAACGCTGGCCAGTTTGCTGATGTCCTCGCCGCGGCTGACGCGGTCTTCCAATCCGGCCATAAAGGCTTCAGCCACTTTCACGTATGCTTCCTGAGCGAAAAGCAGCGTGATATTCACGTTCACACCTTCGCTCGTAAGCTGGCGCACTGCAGGAACTCCCTCGTCTGTTCCCGGCACCTTGATCATGATGTTTTCCCGGCCCACGCTCTTCCACAGCCGCCGCGCCTCTTCAATGGTGCCCTGCGTATTCCGCGCCAGCGTAGGCGAGACCTCCAGGCTCACATAACCATCGCGCCGGTTTGTGGCTTGATACACGGGACGCAGCATATCCGCGGCGTCCTGGATATCGCGGATGGCGATGCGCTCGAAAATCTCTCCCGCGCTCAGATTTTTCGCGCGCAGCTCCTGGAGAATCTCCGCATAATCCGTGCTGCCGGCAATTGCCTTTTCGAAGATGGAAGGATTGGAAGTGATGCCGCAAAGACCGTCATTATCGATGAGCCGCTTCAATTCGCCACTCGTAATGAGATTGCGTCGAATGTAATCGAGCCAAATCGATTGTCCAGCGGCTTTCAACTGTAATAGGGGGTTCTTGGCTGCTGTTCCGACCTGATTCTCTTTTTCAACTGTGGAAACCGGATTCATCACTCGTTCTCCTTGAGGGCTGGTTGCGGACAATAGCGTTGTTCAATGCTGCGAATCTTGTTTAGACGGCGGCTATGGCGCTCTTCACCGGTGAAGCGGGCATTCAGGAACTCGAGGCACAAATCCTTTGCCAACTCGTCACCGATCACGCGTGCGCCGAGCACCAGCACGTTGATGTCATCATGTTCCACGCCCTGATGCGCTGAATAGGAGTCGTGGCACAGACCGGCGCGGACGCCGGGGATTTTGTTGGCGGCCACGGATGCGCCCACTCCGCTGCCGCAGATCAGGATTCCGCGCTCGGACTCGCCGTGCAAAATACTGAGCGCAAGTGCCTCAGCAAAATCAGGATAGTCCACCGGGGCAGTACTGTTCGTGCCCGCGTCTGTCACCGTATGTCCCTTCTGGCGTAAGAAATCAGCGAGCACCTGCTTCAACTCAAAACCGGCGTGGTCCGATGCAACAGTGATGCGCATTTTCTCCCGCAATTTCGCCTGGGTGTTCAACTCTTCAGCAATTCCCGCGCCGCGGCAACAACGGCTTCAGGCGTAAAGCCGAATTTTTTCTGGAGTTCCTTGAGCGGCGCTGATGCTCCAAATGTCTTCATGCCGATGCTCTTTCCATAAAACCCCACATACCGGGCCCACCCCAGAGTGGAGGCCTGTTCTACTGAAATACGGCGTGTCACGTCTTTCGGCAGCACGCTGTCGCGATAGTCCGCCGGCTGCTTATCGAACAACTCCCACGAGGGCATGCTGACGACGCGCACTTTACTGCCTTCGGCCGTTAGCTGTTCATAAGCTGACAGGCAAAGCGAAACCTCACTGCCGGTCGCCATGAGGATCAGCTCGGGCTTGCCGCCCTTCGCTTCCGCAATAACGTAAGCGCCTTTCGCCACTCCAGAGGCCGGAGCATACTTTGTGCGGTCGATCGTCGGCAGCGCTTGCCGTGTCAGCACCAAAGCGGCTGGTTCGTGACGAAGCTGCATAATTATCTTCCACGCTTCCGTCACTTCATTTGCGTCTGCCGGACGCAGCACCATAAATCCCGGCATTGCCCTCAGCCCTGCAAGCTGTTCCACCGGCTGATGCGTCGGGCCGTCTTCGCCCACGCCGATGGAATCATGCGTGAAGACATAGATCACAGGAATTTCCATGATCGCGGCCAGGCGCATGGGAGGCTTGGAATAATCACTGAAGATCAGGAAGCTGGCGCCGTAAGGACGGATCTTGGATAACGACATGCCGTTCAGGATGGAACACATGGCATGTTCACGAATGCCGAAGTGAAAGTTTCTGCCGTTGTACTGCCCGGCTTCAAAATCAGGAACATCCTTTAGCAGGGTTTTGGTGGAGGGCGCAAGATCTGCCGAGCCGCCCATAAGCCAGGGAACATTCTGCGCCAGCACGTTGAGAACCTTGCCCGAAGAATCACGTGTCGCCAGACCCTTCGCATCAGCAGGGAAGACCGGCAGGTTTTTGTCCCAGCCTTCCGGGAGAAGCCGGCGCTGCATGCGATAAAGCTGATCGGCCAGCACGGGATGCTCTTTTGTGTAACGCTCCAGCATCTGGTCCCAGGCAATGCGCAGGTCGTGGCCGCGCTTGCCGATTCCATCGGCGAAGTTCTCCTTCACTCCGTCTGGAACCAGGAATTTGGCGTCCTCCGGCCATCCGTAGGTACGCTTCGCCAGCCGGATCTCTTCTTCGCCCAGCGGCTCGCCGTGCGCTTCCCGCGTATCCTGCTTATTCGGAGCCCCATACGCGATGTGGCTGTCAACGATGATGAAGGTGGGGCGATCACTGGTGTTGTGAAATGACTGTAGAGCCCGCATGAAGAGTCCCAGATCGTTTGCATCCCCCACCCTGGTCACGTTCCAGCCGTAGCCCATGAAGCGGGCGGCAATATCTTCACTGAAGGCCAAAGAAGTTTTGCCTTCAATCGTGATGTGGTTGTTGTCGTAGATCCAGCAAAGATTTGCGAGCTTGAGGTGTCCGGCGAGCGATGCAGCTTCGCTGGAAACGCCCTCCATCATGTCGCCGTCACCGCAGACGGCATAAACGTTGTAATTGAAGAGTTCGTAGCCTGGTTTGTTGAAGTACGAGGCCAGCCAGCGCTCTGAAATGGCCATGCCCACGCTGTTGGCGACGCCTTGGCCGAGCGGACCAGTGGTGGTTTCCACCCCCGAGACCAGCCTGTATTCGGGATGTCCTGGTGTCTTAGTGTCAAGCTGGCGAAAATGCCTGATGTCGTCCAAACTCACGGCGGGCTGCCCTACAACTTCGTAGTTGGGATCGACGGCTTTGACTCCCGTCAAATGCAACAACGCATAAAGCAGCATGGACGCGTGCCCATTGGACAATACGAAGCGGTCGCGATTGGGCCAGATGGGATCAGCGGGATCATAGCGAAGGACGCGTTGCCACAGCGCATACGCAATAGGCGCCAACGCCATTGGCGTCCCAGGATGGCCGGAGTTGGCCTGCTGCACAGCATCCATGGCAAGAGTGCGGATTGTATTGATAGAGAGCTGGTCGATGTCACCTGCGTTCTTGATGTGCTTGCTCTGTTCCGCAACCTGAGGCACTGTAAGCGAACCAGCCATTTTGCTTGGGACTCCTTTGGGGAAATAGGAGACAGCAGGGCAGCACTGTCCTCGACCAATAAGCCTAAACCAAATTGCAGTTTCAGGCTTTCATTTTAGTGATGCGCGGGAGCCTCAGCAGTTGCAGGGATTCCAAGGCCAGAGGAATCGATTTTTCCACAAAATGGGGGCCTTCCGGTTCGCGACATAAATAAGGGCGCGACAAAAATCGGTCGCACCCCGTCTTTCTCTGAAGAGGCAAAAGGAGTTAATGAAAAGCGAAGTCCAAGCTGGCGGTGACACCCCCTTGGCAATTCACCGCCAGCCGGGCGCTTCTCCGTTCATCCTGTTTATGAAGTGAACGCAAACGGCGAATCGTTTCAAAATATGCGAGAAAATTTTTTTTCGGGAAAAGAGGAGAAAAGTTTCAAGGGCCAGAGCTTCCGGGTCCCTGGCCCTTGATAGCAGTCGACGGATGAGCCTGCTTCTGTAGCAGTAGAGAGACAAAGATCAGACAAAATATAGGCAGGGATTAAAAATTTCTTAGAAATTGGTTGTCGCCACAAAAGAGAGCAGAACGGTTAGGCCAAAATAGTTAAGGGCCAGAGCTTCCGGGTCTCTGGCCCTTAATAGCAGTCGACGGATGAGCCTGCTTCTGTGGAAGTAGAGTGGGCCCGCTCCCAGGAAATATAGTCGGGCATGTTTTTCTGTGAATTTTTTTAGAGAACGGCCGTTTCGTGCAGCAGAGCGCCTCTGGCAAAACGCTGATAGCTGACCGATGAAACATCGCGTACTACGCGAGTCTTTCCATCTAAAATCAAGTCGCTCAATATCTTACCTGTGGCTGGAGCGTGCATCACGCCGTGGCCGCTGAAGCCATTGGCCAAAAAGAAACCAGGAACTTCCGAAGCTGGTCCCAAAATGCAGTGATGGTCGGGAGACATTTCATAAAGTCCCGCCCACGCCTTCTTGGGGTTTATAGGAAGATTCTCAAATATCGGCACACGATTGGCAGCTAAGATCAGAATTTTCTCAACGAACGATGGTTCGAACTCCGGCTTGTCGCTCGTTTCTTCCGGATCGTTCCATGCCAGCAGAAATCCGCGTCCTTCGGGCCGGAAATGGAAGCCGTTCGACATGTCAATAATCATCGGCGCAGAGTGGGGAAACTGGTCAAAAGGCTCGGAAGGAACCAACATGCGCCGCAAAGGGTGGACGGGCAAATCGATCCCAGCCATTTTGGCCACCTCGGCTGCCCAAGGGCCGGCTGCGTTGACCACGGTTCGGGTGGAAACCTCCCCACGGGATGTAGTTACACCTGAAACTCCACGGCTATCAATATGAATCGCTGCAACTTCCGTCTTCTTCCAAATGGTCGCTCCCCGCTCGACGGCGTTGGCCATAAACCCGTTCATTACGCTGTAGGGATCGACGAAGCCATCGGTCGAGCAGAAGCTGCCGCCGAGGATATCGTCGCCACGGAGTTGCGGATGCATTTTCATGATTTCCGGAGCCGAAACCATGCGCGCCGCCTCGAGCCCGAGTGCTTGTTGCTTTTCGAGGTTTGTGCGCAGATAGGCGAGATGCGATTGCTTTGTGGCAACAAACAGATAGCCCTGAGGGCGGTAACCGGCGGGATAGCCGAGCGTCTCGTCAAAGCGCGCGTAGAACGGAATCGAGTAGAGCGACATTTCGATATTGATTGGCGTGGAAAATTGGGCGCGCACGCCGCCCATGCTCTTTCCCGTGGAGCCTTTGCCCTGAGAGGATTCGCGCTCAATCACTAGCACGTTCTTGCAGCCGGTCGAGGTGAGGTGCCAGGCAATGCTGGACCCCACAATTCCTCCTCCGACGATTACGACATCCGCCGTCTGCATCACTTACCCTTGATCGCCTGCCACTTTTGGAACAGATCATTCATCTCCCGCAGATTCTCCTCTGCCGCTGTGGTTTGGGTGATGGTAGGAGCAGCATCAACGCTATCGATAGCGACTATCAATTGGCCGAGATTGCCCGCTACGGAGCTCAGCGATGGCTTGGTGTTGGTTGTCGGCCGGGCCTGCGGAGGCGGCTGAATTTGCGAAAGCTGCTGCGCTTTCGCTGACGGTGGATTGGTCTTGTAAAGCTGCGTGATCTCTGCAATTGCGTGGTCCGCTTCGCCGAGAGCATTGGACAGGCGCATTTCCAGAGCAAACTGCTTTTGCAGGTCCGCAGGAGAGGCTGTGACGCGCGGATCCATCACCAGCTTGAGCGGCTGAGAATAGCTTTTTCCCTCCACCATGAGGCGAACCTGATAGTTGCCGGGAAGCGCGTAAGGCCCCTGCGGTTCGTGAGCAGTGTTTTGACCAGCCGCTGTGGACATGCTGTACTGCACCCCACGCGCTAGTAGCGAGGTCAAAGATGGTTGCGTGTACCGTAAATCCCAGATCAGGCGATGCATTCCTGCCTGTGTGGAAATCTGTTCAGAAGGTTGAAACCAGTAATTCGGGAACGGCGGCGCAAAGGGCGGCTCCCACGCCTTGTCATTGCTCCGATAGGCGCGAACCAGTTGGCCTCGCGCATCCAGAATCTCAAGCTTCACTTCAGCTTGCGTTGCTGACTTCAAGTAGTAATAAAGGACAGCTCCCGGGGGCGGGTTTTCACCTGCGGGGACTTCCGGAGGAAGAGGTGTGTCATGGTTGGTATTTGGACGGATGCGCATGGCCGTTGCCGGCTTGAACAAATGCGCCGGAGCAGCGGCGATCTGGTTGTTCAATTCGCGCAATGGAGAGATGTCATCAAGGATCCAGAATGAGCGTCCGTGCGTCGCGATCACAAGATCGTCGTTCTTGATGACCAGATCATGCACTGGACTGACCGGCAGGTTGAGCTGCAAAGGCTGCCAGTGGTCGCCGTCATCGATGGAGAAGAATACGCCGAGCTCTGTGCCGGCGAAGAGCAGCCCCTTACGGACTGGGTCTTCCCGCACGGCTCGGACGTAAGCGCCAGCGGGAATGCCGGAATTGATCCGCGTCCAGGTCTTACCGAAATCATGAGTACGGTAAATCCACGGACTCAGATCATTCATGCGATGGCGGTCCACGGCGGCGTAAACGGTACCGGCGCTGAAATGCCCAGTATCGAGCAGGCTGATCTTGCTCCACACAGGCAGGCCGGGAGGTGTGACATTTGTCCAACTCTTGCCGCCATCGCGCGTCAGGTGAATGAAACCAGTGTCGCTGCCTGCCCAGATTTCGCCCGCGGCGAGCGGAGAAGGAGCAATCGTGTACACCACGCCGTGTCCGCGCTGGATAGCATTCTCAGGTGTGGCCGGGCCTTCCGTCGGCGAGTTCGCCACTGTGCCAGTCAAATCTGGACTGATTTTCTGCCACGTATTGCCTTGATCGGCGGACTTCAGAACGAATTGTGAACCGTAATAGAGCGTGTGGGAATCCTGTGGCGAGAAAACCACCGGTGACGTCCAGGTGAAGCGAAGTTTTGACTGAGTGGGATCGGCGCCGAAATTGCGCACCGCTTCCGGCGAGATAACCTGCTCCTCGCCAGTCCGCTTGTCGTAACGGAACAGCTCACCGAACGTGCTGCCGCCGTAAACGATATTGGGATCTTTGGGGTCGGGAGCAATATAGCCGCTCTCGCCGGCGCCGCTCGGATGCCAGTCGCGGAATGTGATGGAACCATCATTGCTGCGGCTCGTTGTATCCACGCTGCCGGAATCCTGCTCCGCGCCATAGACGTGGTACGGGAACTGATTGTCCACTACCACGTGGTACATCTGAGCTGTGGGCTGGTTATACCAACTGCTCCAGCTTTTACCGCCGTCGAGCGACACGCCTACGCCCTGATCACTGCCAAAAATCATGATCCGCGGGTTCGAGGGATTGATCCAGAGAGTGTGATAGTCATCGCCACCCGGCGCGCCCTTAACGGCGGTGAAAGTCCTGCCTCCATCGCTGGAGCGATAGATGGAGACATTTGAAGAGTAGATGGTGTCGGGATTCTTCGGATCGACGTCAATTTCGCCGAAATACCAACCGCGCCCGGAGATGCGCGGATCAGAATCCATCCGTCGCCACGTCGAGCCCGCGTCGTCTGATCGATAAAGGCCGCGATCGTTTCCCGGCGTGTCGATCAGCGCGTAGACACGCTGTCCATTCGTCCCGCGCGTAACTGCCAACCCAATGCGGCCGAGATCGCTCGTCGGCAGACCGCCGCCGGTGATTTGTTTCCAGGTTGCGCCGCCATCGCTGGATTTGTAGATGGCGCCGCCTGTGGTGGTTGGGGCGTAGATGCTCCAGGGCGGACGCTGATCATGGACCAAAGCAGCGTAAACCGTCTGCGAATCGTCAGGGTCGAGAGCGATATCGATCGCCCCGGTGTTCTCGTCTTTGAAAAGCACCTTCTGCCATGTAGCGCCGCCGTCGGTTGAGCGAAATACGCCCCGCTCCGGCCCGGGCCCATAGGCGCTGCCCATGGCGGCAACTAAGACCAGTTGAGGATTGTGCGGGTCCACCACGATTCGGGCTATGTGGCGCGAATCCCGCAGCCCGATGTTGGTCCAGGTCTTGCCGGCATCAGTGGATTTGTAAACGCCATTGCCGTAAGTCAAATCAGATCTAAAGTCAGCTTCGCCCGTTCCTACGTAGATGATGTTGGGATCGGATTGAGCGACAGCCAGCGCGCCAATCGAGGCGATGGGCTGACCATCAAAAACGGGCTCCCAGGTTTCACCGGCGTTCGTGCTCTTCCACACGCCACCACCGACTGAGCCGAAATAATAGACGTTCGGCTGGCTCTCAACTCCGCTCACGGCGATGCTGCGGCCTCCGCGAAACGGACCGATCATGCGCCAGCGAAGTCCGCTGTATAGCTGTGGATCGACTTGCTGCGCAACCGCAGCCAACGACAAGGAACAAGTGAAAAAAACGAGGCTGAGCCGCCAGGCGGCCTGGAAGTATGATTTGGACATAAGCAGAGCATTGTAAACGAGAGCTTTTTCCCCGCGCGATTGTTCTGGTACATTCAGAGGTACTCCATTCCAACTCAAGCCGAAAGGAATCGCTCATGCAGATACGGCATCTGAGTGTGCCCGGATATGAGAGTGTGATCAGCGGTGCGGATGAAGCCGCCGGTTACCACGGGATCGTCTTCATCCACAGCACGGCCCTGGGCCCGGCCGTCGGCGGAACGCGGCTGTGGACCTACAAAAGCGAGGACGAGGCCATCACCGACGGTCTTCGCCTGTCGCGCGGCATGACCTACAAGAACGCTCTGGCCGGGCTGCCGTGCGGAGGAGGGAAGTCGATCATTCTGCGACCGGTTGGAGACTTTGACCGCGAAAAGCTGTTTCGGGCGCATGGCCGTCTGGTGGACTCTGCGGGAGGCAGATACATTACCGCGGAAGACGTGGGCACCAGCCCATCGGATATGGAATGGGTGTTGAAAGAAACCAGCCACGTGGCCGGACTGCAGGGCCGTTCGGGCGACCCGTCGCCTAAAACCGCACGCGGTGTTTTTCGCGCGATCCAGGCCGCGGCAAAACATCGCTGGGGCAGCGATACCCTGGCCGGCAGAACAGTGGCGATTCAAGGATGCGGGCACGTCGGTTATTACCTGGCCGGCGAGTTGGCGCGCGCGGGCGCGAAGCTGCTTGTGGCAGACGTGGATCAGGCCAAAGTGGACCGGGTTGCGCGGGAGTTTGGGGCGAAGGCCATTGGCGTGAGTGAGATTCTTGCGACCAGCTCAGACGTGCTGGCGCCGTGCGCGTTGGGCGGAATCATCAACGATGAGACAATTCCTCGATTCCGTGCACAGGTAATTGCCGGAGGCGCAAATAACCAGTTGCTGGAGGCGCGCCATGGCGATGCCGTGGAAGGGCACGGCATTCTGTACGCTCCGGATTACGCCGCTAACGCAGGCGGCGTGATCAACGGGGCCTGCCGCGAGTTGCTGGGCTGGGATGAGGCGCGGACGAATGCCAAAATTGATGCCATCTACGAAACGATACAGCGTATTTTCGATATCGTCACACGGGAGAGAATCCCGAGCTATCAAGCTGCGGACCAACTTGCGGAAGAGAGGCTGGCCCAGGCCGTTCGGTAGAGACGCGGCATGCAGCGTCTCTATCCAAACCCTTCTTTCTGCGCACGTACAGGAGCTTAGTGACCTCCGCGATCACGTTGCCTTCCTTATCCGTGACCGCCACCTCAAACTCTGGTTCCACTTTGCCCTGCGCGTCGGCCGCGGCGCGAATCTGAGCGATTTTTTCTTCCGAGATGTGAAACGTGGCTTTCACAAGCCCTCGGCCCGGCTTTTTGAAACGAATGGTCGCTGCCTTGTCCCAGACGATGTAATCCGGCCCCAGAATATTGATCAGCATGAGCATATAAAACGGATCGCACATGGCATAAAGCGATCCGCCAAAATGGGTGCCGACATAATTCTTGTTGTAAAAGCGCAACGGCATTTCCACCTTAACGGTGCGAAAATCGTCCGACACATGCGTCACGCGAACACCTGCGCCAAGATAAGGCGGATAGAAGCGGATTCGTTGTTTGAATTTCTTGGCGGTCATATAGACGGTGCCTACTGATTGTTAAATCCTGACCTGCCGGCCTGGAGTGCTGAAGGCGGCGGTGTGGAATGGTTCATGTGCACGATGCGCCAGCGGCCGCCGGCTTTTTCGCACAACGCTGTGCCCCGCGCAATGAGTGTCTGCTGTCCCATCGTGATGCGTAAATCGTACTCCACCCAGATGGCATCGCCGATGGCGTGGTGGCCACGAGGCGTGATCACGAGATGCGCGGGTGGATCGTGCTGAAAATACCGGCGACGGTAGTATTCCATGCTGGCCTCGCGCCCGTAGTAATCGCCGGCAGCCGTGAACACCACGACGGAGGGCGCGAAGCATTCCGCAAACGCGGCTTCATCGGCCCGGTTAAAGGCGGCCTCGCATCTGAGCAACTGCTGATGCAATTCTCCGATCCGCGCCTCGCCGCTCGCAGTTTCGAGCGAGAGATGCGGCGCGTTGGTTTGAAGATCAAGTCTGGCGTTCAGGCGGGAAAGCAGGTCGACGCCGAAAATCCCGTCGATACGGCGGCCACAAGCATGACCGATAGACGAAAGGTCGATGGCGGGCAATTTGAGGGACTTGAGATGGTGCTCGCCAATGCTGAAGTCGCCCAGAGTGATCTCGCGCGCCCGCGTGTCCGTGGTTCCCGCCCATGAAGTGACCGAAATCCTGCGATCATCACCATGAGAAAACGATTTCAGATTGAGCATGGACGTGGCGGCGGTATCCACGAGAAACAGGAAATGTATTCCGGAGATGCTCACCTCGATGACGGGCAGCTTGTCACAACTCTGGAGCGGAACATCTTCGGCGGGCGCATGGGATGGGAGCAGGACTGAAAGGATTAGAAGCGAAGCGCTCAGCAGTTTCTTCATCAGGACACCTTCTGACCGCCGGAAATGGTAACACACAAAAACGAACGTTCGTGCTATTATTTACACTTCGATTAAAGTAAAGCTGCGCCGGATGCAAATTTGTTCTGTACCTAGCGCGGAGTGGACTTGCTTTGCCCAAAACCGCCGCAGAACCGGAACGCCTGGCTAAAGGCGCGCGCACGCGAGAAAGCATTCTGCGTGTCGCCGTGGATCTCGCCTCGGTGGAAGGGCTGGAAGGCCTTACGATCGGCCGGCTGGCCGAAGAACTGGAAATGAGCAAGAGTGGACTGTTCGCCCACTTCGGCTCCAAGGAAGAGCTGCAACTGGCCACAGTGGATGCGGCCCGATCCATTTTCGCAGACCGCGTGATCCGTCCCGCGCTGCAGGCCCCGCAGGGCGTCCCCCGGCTGTGGCAGCTGTGCGACAACTGGCTGCAATATGTCGAGGGAAAGGTCTTCAAGGGAGGATGTTTCTTTGCGGCCGCCTCATTTGAATTCGACAGCCGCAAGGGACCGGTTCGTGACGCCATTGCCGCCGCCATGCGGGAGTGGCTGGGCATTCTGGCGCGTGCCGTCGAAGGCGCGAAGAAGGCCAGGCACCTGAAGTTGTCCATCAACCCGGATCAGTTTGCCTTTGAAATTTATTCACTCGCCATCGGAGCGCACTGGGGCTTTCAGCTCCTGGAGGACAAAAAGGCGCTGGTCCAGGTGCGGGTGACCATTCGGGACCGCATCAACGCGCAGGCCACGCCTGCTTGCCCGCCCATCAGAATAAAACATTAGCCAAGTACGAGGTGACAGAGATGCATAGTCATCTGTGGACGCACAGCATATGTCTTCTGGCGCTGACAGGAACGATACTCAAGCGCATACGCCTGCCGCGTACGGAAGCTGCCAACCTGCCCTTCAGTGACGCCGTGTGGGCCGGCGAAACGCTCTATCTCAGCGGCCATATCGGTCTGGATCCCGCCACAGGACGGCCTCCCGCCGATGCGGCCGCTGAAGCAACACTGGTTCTGGAGTCGCTGCGCGAGACCTTGATCACAGCCGGGCTCACGATGAATGACCTCGTTTTTGTTCAGGTTTTCTGTTCTGACGTCAGCCTGTTCGGCGCATTCAACAAGATCTATCGCGGATTTTTTAGTGACGGATTCCCCGCCCGGGCGTTCCTCGGCTCAGGCAAGCTGCTGTTTGACGCCCGCTTTGAAGTTCAGGGAATCGCGGTTCGAAAATCAGAAGAACCTGCGAGCATCCGGTGAGCGGAACCTCTCACTTCAGCAATGCGGAGAGTTCCATTCCGCACAACTCGCCGATGCGCTCGATGGTGATATCGGCGGGCGGAAAACCGGTGACCAGTTTCAGGTCGAGTGCATAATGCCCCTGCCGCGGGAAGACAGTTGTCACTTTCTTACCCCAGATCTTCTTGACTGCGGACAGGATCCGAATCTTATCGTCCACCAGAACATAGTGACCGGCGGGGAAGCGCCGCTCAACATCCTCAAGCTCCTGTTCCTTGTGGATGTAAATCAGTACCTTGCCATTGACGGTTTCCCAGATTCCTGAACGTTCTACCTTCAGCGGCTGAAACACGACGTCGCCGTCGGACAGAATTACGGCCTCTCCCCATTGCTTCACGTGTTCCACGGCGTCGAGCGAATCGGGATACAGCCGTGTGGCGAACGGGTAGTTCACCAGGAAATGCGAGACGGTGAGCAGGCCGGGATCGCGCGGGTATTCGATGCGATAACGCTGAAGGGCGCCCAGATAGTCCGCGTAGCCTAATTCCGTGCGTAATTGCTCGAAGAAATCCCAGTAGCGTTGCTGGCGTTCATGACCGACCTGCTGTTCGAGATGCCGCTTGAGATCGGCGGTGACGCGATCATTGTCAAGCAGGGTGTTGTCGACGTCAAAAAGGAAGACGATCCGCCCATCAGTCGCCATTGCGGCAGTATAGCGGAAGCTAAATCATCTTCAGCAGGCGGTCGCGCCGTGCCTCCCATTCATCGCTGGAAAAGATGCGTGGGCCGACTTCGATCAGGCGCGGCAGCATGTTAAACACCGAAACCGCTGTCCAGTAACCGCCCGAGCGGGTGCGCAGCCCGGCTTTGTTGAGCTCGGTAGCCACCAGAGAGACCGAGTAGTCCTGGACGATCAGCTCCATCATCTGCATGAGGACGCCTTTCTCGTCCGGATCCTCCTCTAAGCGGCTGCAATCGGAGGCAACACGGAGACCGTACGGGATCTCTTCCACGATTACAGCTTCCTGCTCTTCGTCGCCAGGCAGCTCCCGCCGCCATTCCATGGCGACCAGCTTCCAGCCCGCTTCAGCTTTCTTTTTCATGTAGTCCAGGTCCACCGATCCGGTGACGACCTCGCGAATGCGTTCTACCTTGGCCATAAAGCCTCCGACGCGCAAGAGAGTACGAGAGAGATTGAGCAACAAAGCTGCCAAATTGCACAACCAGCTTAATGTTTTGAAACCGAAGATATAGGGGAGTTTCAGCGTTTCGGGCGCCAGCCGGACTGTGCGTTTGTGGGATCGAGCGTTCGAATGCGGACAGCCCAGCTCCTGGACGGCAATTCGCGGACGGCGATCATCTACAGGATTCAGGACGGTGTCAGAGCCATGATCCGTAAATTGAAATCCGGTGAATACCGCCTGTATTCGCGAAAGAAGAATGCCAGGACCGGAAAGCGCCGCAACCTGGGTACTTTCTCATCACTGGCCAAAGCCAAAGAGCATGAGCGCGCCGTACAGTTCTTTAAGCGGCACTAAGGAGAAAAAATGGCAACCGCAAGACAGAAAGCGGCCGGGCGTCACAATATCAAAAAGGCTGCCGCTGCTGCGAAACGGAAACGGACAATTGCACGTCTTCCCAAATCCACACGGACGGCACTGGGCAAACAGGGCGCCAAAGTGGCGAAGCAGAAAAATCGCTAACGCTCCGCCTGAACTGGATCTGAAGGGGGCGGGAACTGCGTGATAGAATCCGCGCTCCCGGATGAATCAAAATCTCCGACAATCCATGAGCCTGGCCCACGCAAGTGCGATGGTCGTGGGCATCATTCTGGGCGCATCCATTTTCATTCAGCCGTCGGAGATCACGCGCCTTGTCCCGAGCAGCGCGGGAGTGTTGCTGGTGTGGCTGGTTGCGGGAGTGCTCACCATTTGCGGAGCGCTGGTGTGTGCGGAACTCGCTGCCGTTTTCCCCAGCACGGGCGGCGTGTACGTGTTCCTGAAAGAAATCTTTTCACCGGCGCTCGGATTTCTCTGGGGATGGGGCATGTTCTGGAGCATGCACTCAGGCATCCTCGCGGCCATCGCAGTGGTGCTGGCGCGCTATGTGGGATATTTCGTGCCCTTGAACCAGTGGGGTGTCAGGGCCGTGGCGATTGCGGCCTTGCTCCTGTTATCAATGATCAACTACCTGGGAGTTAAGCTGGGCAGTACCGTGCAGGTGGTCTTAACTGCAGCCAAGCTGGCAGCCGTAGCCGGACTAGCTCTTGTGCTGTTCATTTTTGGAGGGCCGGCACATCGTGCCATTGCAGGAGAAACGGCGGCGCCACTCAGGGCAACCGGAATTAGTAATTATGTTCTGGCGATTGGCGCGGGGTTGTTTGCGTACGGAGGCTGGCATATGGTGACCTACGCCGCGGGCGAGACACGCAATGCCGGGCGAACTCTGCCGCGCGCGCTCATGGCCGGCACAGTTCTGGTGACGGTGTGCTACATGCTCCTCAATGGAGCGTACCTGTACGTGATGCCGGTAAACGTCCTGGCTGGTTCTCCGCGTGTGGCCAGCGAGGCAACGCAACGTGCTCTGGGAGCTGCGGCCGGAGGCGCAATCTCCCTGCTGGTCGTGATATCAGCTCTGGGAGCACTGAACGGCATTATCTTGGCCGGGCCTCGCGTCTATTACGCAATGGCGCAGGACCGGCTGGCCTTTCGTTGGCTGGGAGCTCTGGACCCGCGACGAAAAACGCCGCATCTGGCCATTGCAGCGCAGGCGTTCTGGTCATCGCTGCTCGTCCTGACCAGCAGCTATCGGGAGCTGTTCACGCGCGTTGTATACACGGAGTGGATGTTTTTTGCGCTCCTCGCGGTCGGTCTCTTTGTGCTGCGGCGCAAAGGCTGGCGGCCAATCTATCTGGGACGCGCCTTTCCAGTGGCCCCACTGCTGTTCATTGCAGCCTCGGCGGGCATCGCAATCAACCAGATCAGGATGAATTCGCGGGACAGCATCATCGGCCTCGGTTTGCTTCTGTTGGGTGTTCCCGTATACTTTCTCACCGCAAAGGCCAGAAACTGAGAATGCCCATCGTCGACTTTCACAATCACTACTATCCGCCTGAGTATATAAAAGCAATTGAACAGGGGCCCAGCGCGGTCCGCATCACCTATGACCAGCAGGGCAACCCATGCCTGCATTATCCGGGCGATTACAACATTGCCGTGCGCGGCCACCGCGATATCGATTACCGCGTGCAGATCATGAACGAGCAGGGGATCGATATCAACGTAATCACCCTGACCACGCCTGGGACACACATTGAAGAGCCCGCGACCGCCGTGCGCCTGGCAAAGCTGGTCAATGACTGCTTCGCCCGCGTGGTGACCGAAAAAAAAGGACGTCTGGTAGCGCTGGCAACACTGCCGCTTTGTGATCCTGCGGCTTCGGTTAGCGAGTTGCGGCGGGCCATGGAACAACTGAAGTTTTGCGGAGCCATGGTGTTCAGCAATATCAACGGCGTGGCGTTGAGCGACCAGCGCTTCTGGAAATTGTACGAAGTGGCGAATGAGCTGGGCGCGCTGATGCACATTCACCCGACAAATCCCGTGGGCGTAGAGGCAATGCTGAATTACTGGCTGATGCCGCTGGTGGGCTTTCTCATGGACACCACGCTGGCCGCAGCGAGCCTGGTGTTCAGCGGCGTCGCTGAACGTTTTCCGAATATACGTTGGGTGCTGGGACATCTGGGCGGAGCGATTCCGTACCTGGCCGAGCGTTTGGACCGCGGGTATGAAGCGTTCAGCGAGTGCCGTAAGAACATCGATCGTCCACCGAGCGAATATCTGAAAAAGTTCTACTTCGACACGGTGAACTTCGACCCTGCAGCTTTGGAACTGGCAGTTTCCTTCGCCGGCGCGGAACACATTCTCGCGGGCAGCGATTATCCTCACCAGATCGGCAGCATTCCCAGGATGCTATCCAGTTTGAAGGCAATGCGCGTGTCCGAAGAAGAGCGGGAAAAGATCCTGGGTGCGAATGCGGCGAAGTTGCTGGGCCTGAGATGAGCCATCGGCACGGAATCGTCCGGAATCGGCGGTTCTAAAAGGAGTGCATTTTCGAGAGATACATGTGACGCACGGAGCAAGGCGACATTGAACGCAATATTCGGGATGGGCGCCAGGGTTCATAATGGTTAACTTAGGCATGGAGGCCTGATGGACCCACGTGAATTTCGCGAGGCAGGGCATCGCGTTGTCGATATGCTCGCCGAATACTTTGAAGGCATTGAACAGCTTCCCGTCTTTCCCGATGTCGAGCCGCGCGAGCTGCATCAGCTTTTTGACGAGCCGCTCCCCGCGGGCGATGAACGAATCATCGATGTCTTAAGGGAGCTCAAAGACAAGCTTCTTCCGTACTGCACGCACGTTGGACATCCCGGATACATGGGACTTATCACGCCTTCGCCGAATCCGGTGGGCGTGCTGGGCGATTTCATCTGCTCGGCGCTGAACCAGAACATCGGCGCGTACACCATCGGGCCTTCGGCGGTGGCGATGGAGCGCAGAACCGTGCGCTGGCTGACCGACATGGCGGGTTATGGCCCTGAGGCTGGCGGAAATCTCACCAGCGGCGGCACCATGGCCAATTTCATCGGTCTCAAGCTGGCGCGCGATTGGGCATCGCGCGACCAGGCGCAGCATGAAGGGATGCATGAGCGCTGGGCCGTGTACATGTCCGAAGAGCGGCATGTTTCGCTGGACAAGGCAGTAGACTGCGTGGGCGCTGGGCGTTCGGCCATGCGCATCCTGCCCACGGACAGCAGCTTCCGTGTGCGGCTGGACGCGCTGGAAGCCGCCGTGGCCGAGGATAAAAAGAAGGGCATTCGCCCCATGTGCATTGTCGGAATCTTTGGGACCACAAATACGGGTGCGGTGGATGACATTCGCGCGTTACGGGCGATTGCCGATCGTGAAGGCATGTGGCTGCACGCGGATGCGGCTTATGGCGGCGGCATGCTGCTCTCGCATCGCTGGCCGATGAGAAGTGAAGGCCTGGAAACGGCCGACTCCATCACCATCGATCCGCACAAATGGTTCTACGCGCCTCTGGATGCGGGCGCCATCCTGGTGAAAGATGAGCGCCGGCTGACGGTTTCATTCGGCATGAAGCCCTCTTATCTGACGGATGAAATGGACCGCAGAAATGAGCGCTATCAATATTACGTGCACGGCTTCGAGCAGTCGCGCCGCTTTCGCGGGCTGAAAGTCTGGATGAGTTTCAAACGTTACGGGGCAAAGCAGATCGGTGAATGGATTGATGCCAATGTGTACCAGGCGAAGCATCTGTATGCGCTGCTGGATAAGTATCCGGACTTTGCGCCAGCCTGCGAGCCGGTGATGTCGGCCATCTGTATTCGCTATCGCAGAGGCGATCTGGAAGAAAGCGAATCAAAGAACCTGCACGCGGAAGTGGCCCGCCGGATCGAGCAAGGCGGGCGCTTCTGGATTTCCACTACGGAGCTGAAAGGAAAGAGCTGGTTCCGGATCAACCCGGTGAATTTCCGCACGCGCACGGAACATATGGAGCAGCTGATCGATTTGCTGCAGCACGAGTGCAAGCAGTATCTCAAGAGCGCCGCTGGAAAGCATGCCGTGGGGTGAAGTCAACCGGGGTCAATCCACAGCGAGGCCTATCTCAAATGTATCAAGCCGCTCGGCAGGACGGCTGCTGAGATGGCCCAGCCATAGGCTGATCAGCGAAGTGGTGCCCAGCAGGGCGACGCAGCCGGGCCAGCGATGCCACTGCCAGAAGACATCCGTGACAATCGAGGCGGCGGTACCGCCGAGATAGTAGAAGGTCACATAAAGGCCGGCAGCGGACGAGCGCGCGCGTCCGGCAATGGTTCCCGTCTGCACGCTGGCCGCGGCCTGGGCGACGAAGGCACCGGAAGAGAACAATGCCAATCCGGTGACTACCAGCGGCAGCGATTTGGTCAACGTAAGCAGCAGCCCAGCGATCATCATGCCGCAGTACAGAAACGCGGCGCGGCCAAAGCCAAAGCGGTCCAGCAATCGCCCTGACTGCGGCGTGATCACCACGCCCAGCAGGTACACGAAATAGATGCTGCCCAATTCCGCAGTGTCGAGACGAAACGGGGTGGCCGCCAGATAGAAGTTCGCGTACGTAAAACAGCCGACCAGAGAGAACAGCACCGTAAAGCCCATGGCGAAGTTGGCCAGCAGGCGCGGGTTGCGAAGGTGCCGCGTCATGTCAGCCACGGCCTGGCGCATGTGCTCGGTCCTGACGAATTTTTTTGCCAGCGGCAGCCACTTGCGAACCAGAACGGCTCCAAAGAGGTTAAGCGCCGCAATAACGAAAAAACTAAATCGCCAGTTGAGATGGTTCGCGACCAGACCGGACATGAACCGGCCCAGGAATCCTCCAATGACAGTTCCTGTAATGTAAGCGGACATGGCGCTTCCGACGCCGCGCCCGGCCCATTCTTCATTGATATAAGCCAAAATCACCGCGATGATGCCCGGGACAAAGAGGCCCTGCGCGAAACGCCAGAAAATCAATTGTGAGAGAGTCCCGGACGTGCCCGCGAGCGCAGTGGGAATTGTGAGCAGGAAAAGTGCCGGAACGATGACCTTTTTGCGTCCGCGGCGTTCGGCGATCATTCCCGTGAATGGCGCTGCAACCGCAACGCCCAGAATGGTGGCACCGACGGTCAACGAGACCTGCAGTTCGGAAGCGTTGAAAACATGCTGCAAGAGTGGAAGGAGAGGCTGTGTGCAATAGACGTTCAGGAAAGTGCAGCCGCCAGCGAGCATGATCGCGACCGTGGGAAGGTCGACGGTGAGGCGGCGGTAAGTACTTGAGAACACAATACAGAATACACTCCAAAAATCGTGTGATCTGGTATCGGGTGATTTGCCCGTCAGAAAACAATGCCAGAGCGAAGTGTTAAAATCGCTGGCCATGCCGCGCAAGGTGTCATTGTTCGTGCCGTGCTTTGTAGATCAGCTCCTGCCTGAGGTGGCTGTGGATACGGTGACGGTGTTGCGGCGCATCGGCTGGGAGGTCGAGTTTCGCGAAGCGCAGACCTGCTGCGGCCAACCTGCCTTCAACACTGGGTACTGGGATGACGCGCGTCCCTGTGCAGAGCGGTTCGTGCGGGTTTTCGAAGGCGCCGAGGTGATCGTGTGTCCTTCCGGTTCCTGCACCACCATGCTGCGGAACTTCTATCCCGAGCTGTTGAAGGAAAGTCCGATGCGCTCGGAGGCCCTCGCCATGGGGCAGCGCACGTACGAGCTTTCAGAGTTTCTGGTGAAAGTGGCTGGGGTCACCGACGTCGGCGCGGTGTTCCCGCACACCGTGACCTATCACGCTGCCTGCCACGGCTTGCGCGAGCTGCATCTTCAACAGGAGCCACTCGCGCTCTTGCGCGCCGTTCAAGGATTAAAGCTGGTGGAGATGGCGCGCCACGAGGAATGTTGTGGCTTCGGCGGAACGTTCGCCACCAAGTTCGCGGACATCTCCAGCGCGATGGGCCAATCGAAAGCTGAGAACGTTGTCGCCAGCGGCGCGGAGTACGTAACCGCCATTGATCCCAGTTGCCTGATGCACGTGCAAGGCATGCTGGAGAAGAACAAGTTCGCCGCAAAGGCGATTCACCTGGCCAGCATATTGGCATCGCAGGGAGCGGGCGCATGAGTGCTCCTGCAACAAGAGTTCCTCCAGCAGAAGGCGCGAGCGCGCACGATCATCCGCAATCGGCCAATCCGGAAACGCAATTTCGGCACGACGCTGCCGTCAAGTCGGCCGACCTGGTCCATCGCGAGATTATCCGCAAGAACATGGAGAGCTATGATGTCGGCCACATGAAAGGCCGGAGTCGGTTCCTGGACTGGGAAGCGGCGCGCGAAGCCTGCCAGGCGATCAAGCGCGAAGCCATCAACCACCTCGACAAATACCTTTTGCAGTTTGAAGAAAATGTAACGGCACGGGGCGGGCACGTCTTCTGGGCGGCGAACAGCGAAGAGGCGCGCAAATACATCGCCGACCTGGCGGTGAAACACGCGGTGAAAACCGTGGTCAAATCGAAGTCAATGGTCACGGAAGAGATTGAGCTCTCGGCTGCGCTGGAGAAGGTGGGCTGCACCGTGTGGGAGACCGATCTGGGCGAATACATTGTGCAGTTGCGGCATGAGCCGCCGTACCACATTGTCACTCCGGCCATGCACCTCAATCGCACGCAGATTGCGGAGCTGTTTCGCGACAAACTGTGCGAGCCCGACCTGCCGGAAGATCCGCAGAAGCTCGTCGCCGCCGCGCGGAGAAAGCTGCGCAAGGCGTTCTTCGCCGCCGAAATGGGAATTTCCGGCGCGAACTTTCTTGTTGCCGATGTGGGCGCGGTGGCGATCTCCACCAACGAAGGCAACGGCCGGCTGACAACCAGTCTTCCGCGTATCCATGTGGCTGTCACCGGCATTGAAAAAGTGATTCCGCGGCTCGAAAACCTGGCGACACTCTGGCCCGTCCTGGCAACATCGGGCACGGGACAGCCGGTTACGACCTACGGAACGTTGGTCGGCGGGGCGAGACGCGCCGGGGAAGTGGATGGTCCTGAAGAGTTCCACGTGGTGCTGGTGGATAACGGCCGCAGCAGCCTGCTGGGGCACCCGGAAGAGCGGGAAGTGCTGCATTGCATTCGTTGCGGCGCGTGCCTGAATATCTGTCCGGTGTATCGCCATATCGGCGGGCACACCTACGGGACCACGTACCCCGGGCCCATCGGCGCGGTGCTCACGCCGCATCTGCGCGGTCGGCAGTTTGAGCACCTTTCCTACGCAACCTCGCTTTGCGGCGCGTGCACCACGGTTTGCCCGGTGAAGATCGATTTGCATCATCACCTCCTGCACAACCGTCGCGATTTCATGAAAGCC
>DATNDP010000222.1:0-12656 GCA_035553195.1 Candidatus Acidiferrales bacterium | reverse complement strand
GAGCTCTACCTTTTTGCCATCTCTGCCTACAATCTCGAATACAAGCGGATCAAATCCAACCTGAAGGTGATTCGCTTCGCGCGCGGATCGTGCCTCGATTACGGGGCAGGGAACGGCGAAATACTTCTGGAACTGGCCCGGCGCGGTCATCCCGTCACTTATTTTGACGTGGAGGGCGTGACGATGAGATTCGCGCAGAAACGGGCCCAGCAACATGGACTGAAGATTGATTTCGCGCGTACAAAAGACGATTTACGTGCCGCGGCACAGAAACGCGGGTTCGATACCATCTTCTCCTTTGACGTGCTGGAGCACCTGCCCGACCTGCCAGGCGAACTTACTTTTCTTTCCTCAATGTTGAGCCCTGGCGGGGTGTTTGTGTTTGACGTGCCCGCAGGGTCCACCAAGGCGCATCCCATGCACCTCAACCACGACCTGAATGTGCTGGAGTTCCTCAGCGCCAGAGGGTTGAAGGACCGCCGCCCATTCTCATTGCGCATGCCTTTTCGCAAAGAAGAGAAGTACGTGTTTCAAGCTTGACCCGGACTTAGTGTTTTGAGTCGGGAGCTGGTGAAGACGCGGCATGCCGCGTCTCTACGCATTTACCGCCGCATCAACTCATTCGAAAGCTGGTTGGCTTTGGTTGCCAGAAGGTGCGCGCGGGCGGGATCGTTGTCCTTACTCGCCTGGCGGCTTTGATTGATGTAGTTGCGAATCTGCGCGACGATGCCTTCTTCTTGTTTTGAAAGCTGGCGCTTGATGCCGTTAAGAGTATTCTCGGTCGTCTGAAGGAGTTGTTCCGTGCTGGATTGATCACGCCTGGCATCGCCGGGCGAGATGGACGGCGAGATCGGCGCCGGAGTGGAGCGCGGTTCAGGCTTCAGGTCAGGAGGAGCGGCCTCAGCCTTCACAACCGGCGATGGCTTCTTGACCGCGCCGTGATGCCGCGGCCGGGACCTGGCCTGTGTCTTCTCGCCATTCTTGGTCGTTTCATCGCTCGCGGACGGTTCGGGTGTGGGTGTTGCTGAAGCTGGCGGCTGTGGCTCGGTGCGAGCCTCGGGCGTAGCCGTCGGTGTGGGAGCGGCAATGGGCGGCTGCTCCTTCGGGACAACTACCAGAACGGGTTTTTTCCGGGCGCAGCCGGCAAAAACCGCCAGGGCGGAAAGCAAAAGGAGCAGGACCGGGAAACGGAGAAGTGGCGTCATGCTTTGCTGACCGAATCCTCTGGAGCTGCAACAGGTTGTTCTCCTGTTGTAGTTTCAGTCAGAGGAAAGCGCAAGTAGAAAGTTGTCCCCTCGCCGGCAACGGAGTCAAATTCAAGCGAGCCATGGTGCAGTTGCACCACACGATAGGCCATGGCAAGCCCAATGCCGCTGCCGCCTTTTTTTGTCGTAAAGTAAAGATTAAACACCTTGTCTCGTATCTCTTCAGGAATTCCATGTCCCTGATCTCGTATGGTGAGGAGAGCATTATCGGCTTCGCGGCGCAGATCGAGACGCATGGTTCCACCCTCGGGCATCGCTTGCACGCCGTTGATCACGATATTCAGCACGGCCTGTTTCACCAGATCCACGTCGATGCGCGTAGGCAGAGGCTCCGGGCCGCCCTGGCGTTCCACATGCACCTGGTTTTGCTCAGCCGCGGGTGAGGCCAGAATCACCACGTCGTCCACCAGTTTGTGCAGATCGGTTTCCACCAGCCGCAATTCCACCGGGCGTGTGAAATCAACCAGGGTCTGCACGACACGGTCCAGCCTCTGGATTTCACTGCCGATCACGTCAATATGGCGGCGTGTATCGGGATCAATCTCCTTCAGCTTCTGTCGCATGACTTCCAGGTGTACGACGATAGCGTTGATGGGATTCTTGACTTCATGGGCCACGCCGGAGGTGAGGCGGCCAATAGCGGCGAGCCGGCGGGAGAGCTCGATTTCATCCTCGATGCGGTGCACGGATTCGGCATCGCGCAACGTGAGCAAAGCGCCGATGCGTTCACCACGTTCTTCGATAAAGTCGAGCGCGACCTGCAGGCGGCGGCCATTTTCGGTTTCGATCTCTTCTCCGTTGACCGGCTGGCGTGTCTCGAAAGCCTCAAGGATCGCGTTGCCCAGTGTGGTGCGGGCGGAAAAAATCTCGGTCGGCGTGCAGCCAAGCATGTCGCCGCGCGGCTTGCCGATGAACCGTTCCGCTGACGCGCTCACCAGCACAGCGCGGAAGTCGCTGGTGAACAGCATGAGCCCGTCCTGAAGGTTGGCCATGATCTGGTCAAGGTTCTCCTTCAGGGCAGAGAAGACTTCCTTCACGTCGCGGACCTGACGGCCGAGTCGCTCGATCTTGTGCGAAACCACGCCGTACTCATCCGAGCGCTTGAGGCCAATCTCTTTGGGCTCCGCCTGACCGGATGCCAGCAGGTCCAGCCGGCGGCTGATGGCTGTGAGCGGGCGCAAGGCCAGGGTCGAGACCACTGCGGCGATCAGCAGCGAGAAGAGAATAGCCGCGCCGGAGAAAATCAGCGCTTTCCTCATGCTGGTCTTGATCTCAGCCCTCAGAAACGTTGTTGGAATGCCGACCCGGACCTCGCCGAAAGGCGTGCCGTCCTGCCGCAGGATTCCGGAGCGGTATTCATAGACGCGATAGGGGCCGAAAATAAGCTTGAGCTGCTGCCATACTCCCGCATTGACCAGGTCAGAAAAATCCTCGCGGCGTTCGAGTGTCTTGCCCAGGAACGACTGGTCAGAGTGCGAGAGCACTTGGCCATTGGTGTCAGTGATTGCGATATCGGAGATGATGGCGCTGGTTCCGATCCACGATTCGAGCAGCGAGTTAACGGCTGAATCAGTTTCCAGAAGATCGTCAAGCGTCCTGTTCACCTGCGCCGGGTCATTAAGGTTGATGTTGGTGTCGGCAAGGTCCACCTGCAGAGCCCCGCTGGCCGCGGCTTCGGTCATGTCCGCAATGGTCTTGGCGTCGTTTCTTGTCTCCTGGACCCGCTGGCGCACCACTTCATAAATATAGAAAGTGGCGAGCGAAGCCACGATCACCACTACCATGAGCGTGATAGAGATCACCAGCTTGGTTTTCAGACGCAACGCGGGCATCAATCAGTTTTCTTAGCTTGCCGCTTCACTGGCGACGCCGGAAGCGGTACCGTACTCCTTCAGTTTGTTGTGCAATGTCTTCAGGCTGATCCCCAGAATTTCCGCGGCCCTGGTTTTATTGTTGTTGGTTGCGGCCAGCGTCTTGAGGATAAGCATCTTCTCCGCTTCCTCCACGGTGGTACCGACTTCCAGCCGAATGCCTGCGCCGTCGCTTGCTGCCATTTTGAGACCGCTGCTGCCGAAGTTAGGAGGCAGGTGTTTCGGCTCGACCATGCCTGCTTCGCAAACAATCACTGCTCTTTCCAATGTGTTGCGCAGTTCGCGAACATTCCCCGGCCAGTTGTAGTTGTTGAAGGCATGCAGCACGCTGTCACTCACGCCGCCGACATTGCGTCCATGTTTTTGATTCATGTCAGCCAGCAGAGCGTCTACCAGTTGCGGCAAGTCTTCTTTGTGCTCGCGCAGGGGCGGAAGATGAATGTTAAAGACGTTGAGCCGATAATAAAGGTCGCCACGCAGTTCGCCGCGCGCCACCGCTTCCTCGGGCACCTTGTTGGTGGCGGCAAGCACGCGCACATCCACCGGCGTTTCTACTTTGCTGCCGAGGCGGCGCAGCTTGCGGTCTTCAAGCACGCGCAGCAACTTGGCCTGCGTGGCCGCGGGCATCTCTCCAATTTCGTCGAGCAGCAACGTGCCTTCTTCCGCCAGTTCGAAGCAGCCGGCGCGCCGCTCAAGTGCGCCAGTAAAGGCGCCCTTTTCGTGGCCGAAGATCTCACTTTCTATCAGGGTTTCAGGAATGGCGGAGCAGTTGATGGCCACGAAAGGCTTGGGTTTGCGGGGGCTCATTTCATGGATGGTGCGCGCCACCATCTCTTTGCCGGTGCCGCTTTCGCCGGTGATGAGCACGGAAGCAGTGCTGGGCGCCACCATCTCAACCAGGTGGAAGATTTCCTGCATGGACTTGGATGAACCCACCATCTGCCCGAAGAGTCCCGTATCGCGAAGCTTGCGCCGCGTGGCTTCCAGTTCCAGAGAGGTTCCACGCTGCCGTGCCGCGTTCTGGAGGATTTGCCGAAGGCGCGTAGGATCAACCGGCTTCTGGATGAAGTCGTAAGCGCCCGACTTCATCGCGTCCACGGCAATATCAATGCTTCCCTGGGCGGTCAGAAGGACCACCGCGACGGGCTGGGGTTGATCCGCCAGGCGTTGCAGAAGTTCCATGCCGTCCATGCGCGGCATTTTGAAGTCGGTGACCACAATACCAGGAAACCACGTCGCCGCTTTCTCCAGACCTTCGAGACCGTCTTTGGCAGTGTCGGTTCGATAGCCCCACGCGGAAATCAGCTCAGCCAGGCCTGTGCGTTCGTTTTCTTCGTCCTCTACGATGAGGACTTTTTCCTGTGTACTCAAGCGCTCCCTCTCTTTTGAGAGATTACACCAGTTCCCTCGTTCCCGGCAGCAGCAACACTGGTGTTTAGATGTAAGTAGATGGAAAAGCGTCTAATGGTAAAAGCGCAACTTCGCCCCGTTCGAGCGTCCAGCGGATGGACTCAGGAACCAGAGTTTGCATCCAAACGGCAGAGTTGCTGGTTCTCGCCTTTGTCGATTGGACGCGCAACGCGCTGACCAGCGGCAGCCAACATGGAATTGGACTCCAGGCTGAGTCTGAATTCAGTCAGCGATGCAGGTGAACAGGCGTCAGTTTCGTTGCGTGACTCACAATGTGAAGCTGGAAAGCGGGAGTCAGATGGTTTTACAGGTAAGGCGCAGTACAAAATGCACGACCAGGTAGGCCGCGCCTTCAAGTGTGTTCCTGTTGGTATAGCTGGTCATGGATGACTTGAAAAAAATCTCGTCAGCTATGGACATCCCGGATGTTTTCGTTGATTTCCATGTTGAAGGGGCTCACAATGTCTGACCAAATGCCGGGCCTGTTGACGAGAGCTTCCTTTTTCTCCAGGGGGTGGAAAATGAAAGGCTGCTTGCTGTTGTTCACGATGTTGTTGTTTGTGAGCGGTTCAACGCTCGCCGCTTTTGCCGGCCAGCCTCAATCTCAGCCAACTTCCAACGCTGCGACTGCCCCTTCGACGCAAACAGGAGCAAGTGTTGTAACCCAGGCGCCGAACGCTGCGCCAGCAGACGCAGTCCCTCAGACTTCTCAACCCGTTTCGGCCCCTCGGATTGTTGCGCCCGGAACAACGATCGTCGCGGAACTCGCCGGTTCCCTCAAGGCGAATAAGTTGAAAGCGGGGGACAAGGTCAAGGCGGTTCTGGCACAGGATTTTGTTGCCGGTGGAAGATTGGTCGCAAAGTACGGTTCCAAAGTGATTGGACATGTCACCGAAGTAAAGAAGCGTACCCAGGCCGATCCCGAATCTCGCCTTGGCATTGTTTTTGACAAGATCCTTCTCAAGAAACACCAGGAGCTTGACTTTCAAGCAATCGTTCAGGCACTGGCCCCGCCCGTGCTGCGGCGGTCGCGCGTGGATGAACCGGATCAGATGATGCCGCCAGGCGTACGCCGCGTCGGCGGGGATTCGATCGCCACCGGAGGCCGTGGTTCCGGTCCTCGGAGCACAGTCCCGGTAGCGACGATGTCCAGTGCAACCGTGCTGGGTCCCGTGGCCACTGTGCAGAGCAACCCGGGCAGCAATCCCGGCGATTCCGTGAGCAGGATTCGAACAGGAGGGGACAAAAACTCCGCAATCAGCGGCGGTGTAGGGATGCACGGCGTGTATGGCTTGAAAAATCTGGAGCTGCGGGCTCCGGCTCCCGGCGTGAATTCTGGTCCTGCCATTGTTTCTACCAAGTCTGACGTAAAGCTGCAGAGCGGAACCCAGGTGCTGATTCTGGTAGTGAATTAGCAAAAGATGTTTCACCTGTCTCGGAGGGAGCTGCCGAAGTGCGGTTCCCTTCTCCTCAATCTCGCTAATTCGCTCCATCGAGGGGCTCTTCTCAAGTAAACTCTCACTCCGATAAAAATTGCTTGGCCTTCAGTAACTTGTTGCCGCAAAATCAGGCGTGGCACTCTGGTTTTATCGGAATCTGCAATCCATGCGCTATCGCCATCGTGTGCTTATCATCCTCCTTCTGACGGCGCTTCTCGCGGTCGCAGGTGCGCGCGCGCAGCAGTGGCAACCGCTCGGCCCGGAAGGCGGAACGGTCCGCAGCCTGGCCTATGATCCGCAAAATCCTGACCGCATTTTTCTTGGCACCAGCGCAGGAAGGATCTATCTCTCCACAGACAACGGCGCAAGCTGGACGCGTTTTGCCCATCTGGGCAGCTCAGCAGAGATGGTGCTTGACCACATCGTTGTCGATCCCATCAACAGCAAAGATATTTACGTAGGCGCCTGGAATGCGCAGCGTCCGGACAGCGACGGCGAAATCTTCAGAAGCAAAGACGGCGGCAAGACATGGGACATCATGGCCGATATGCACGGCAAGTCTGTCCGCGCTCTGGCTCTGGCTCCTTCGAATCCAAGACTTCTGGTTGCGGGCACGTTGGATGGAATTTATCGGACGCGCGATGGGGGCGATAACTGGGAGCGCATTTCACCGCCAGGGCACGCCGAGATCAGGAATGTAGAATCGGTGGCTATCGATCCATTGAATCCAGATGTGATTTATGCGGGCACATGGCATCTCCCCTGGAAAACAGAGGACGGTGGGAAGACCTGGCACAACATCAAGAAAGGAGTGATTGATGATTCTGATGTTTTTTCCATTGCCATTGACTCGCTGAATCCTGCCACGGTTTACATCAGCGCGTGTTCGGGAATCTACCGCAGCGCATCGGCGGGCGAACTCTTCCGCAAGATACAGGGGATCCCGTATGCCGCGCGGCGCACGCGGATGCTGCGAATGGATCCCCAGGACCACAACATTGTTTATGCGGGAACCACCGAAGGGCTATGGAAAACCAGTGACGGCGGGACAACCTGGAGACGGCCCACAAGCGACCACATCATCATCAATGACGTGCTGGTAGATCCGCGCAACCCTTCGCGCGTTCTGCTGGCAACCGATCGCAGCGGCGTTCTGGCCAGCCGCGATGGCGGCGCCACTTTCGCAGCTTCCAATCGTGGATTTACTCACCGCCAGGTGGCGAGCCTGCTGGTGGACCCGCGCGAGGCCGATCATCTCATTGCCGGCGTTCTGAACGACAAAGAATTTGGCGGCGTGTTCACATCGCAAGATGGCGGGCAGAGCTGGACGCAAATGAGCAATGGCCTGGAGGGTCATGACGTTTTCGTGCTGCGTCGCGCCGACGATAACACGCTTGTCGCGGGGACTGACAGCGGGGTTTTTGAGCTTAAAGACAAAGCTACCGCATGGCTCCCAGCAACCCGCATCGTTGAGGAGAAAGCCTTCCCGGTGCGCGGAAAGAAGAACGCCTTTGTTACGCGAACCGTAACGTCTGAGATGAACGCGCGCATCAGCAGCCTGGAACTGGCGGGCAGCAAGTGGTACGCAGCCACTTCGTCGGGCTTGCTGGTCAGCTCGGATGCAGGCGAAACCTGGCACAAACAGGATCTGCCAAACCTTAAATACGTGAGCAGCCTGGCGATGTCAGGAAACATGCTGGTGGCGGCCAGCCGCAATGCCATTGCGGTGTCAGTGAATGGTGGTGAAAGCTGGCTTACACCGAAACCGCTGGCTCCGGATTTCGTCATCAATTCGGTCGCTGTGGACACCACGGGGACCATCTGGCTGGCGGCGCGTGAAGGAATGTTCCGCAGCAGTGATGTCGGCGATACCTGGAAGCGCGTGATTTCTCTGCGGCTCTCGAATATCGTCAGCATTCAGTTCGATCCCGAGAACCAGAGAATTCTTGCCACCGGCGCCGCATCCACGAATGTCTTTGAAAGCACCGACAATGCGCGCACATGGACGCCGATCAACACGGGATGGCTGTTGCGGAATGTGAGCTCAGTCCACGGGCGGCTGGTGGCCACCACGCCTTTTGACGGCATCGTGGTTCAGCCGGAATCTGCAGCCGCCGACCGGGTAGATTCCTCATCCGGAACACGCTGACTTAGAAGAGTAAGATCGTGGCGCGATACGAGCGCCTTTTCATGTGCATTCGATCTTTGCCGCCCCAGGTCCTTCCGCCTTAAGGGATTTAGCCTGCGAAGCAGCTACTCAGCTAAAGGTAAAAAATACACAATCGTACAGATCGCCCAGTCGGCAAGTTGTTGGTGTGCTTGCTCTTACAATGGCAAGAAGCTTGCACATCCTTCTTCTGGCAGAATCCCCCCTGCCGGAGTAGATCGATGAAAGCGCACCGATTAGAACAGCTACTGATTGCTGTGTTGCTGCTTGGAATGGTGCTGGATATTGGGTGCAGCGGTGTGGGAGCGCAGCCCCCAGCCAGCTCAACAGCAAACCCTGACACTCCCGACGCTCAGAAGCTGCCCTTTGCTGAGAACAAGCCGGTGGTCATTCCGGCGAGTACGGCTGTCTATGTGCGACTGCAGCAGTCACTTTCAAGCCGGACCGCGCAGCCAGGACAGAGTTTCTCTGCAGTTCTTGACGAGCCGCTCATGGTGGACGATCAGACCATTGCGCCCAAAGGCACGCCGGTGGAGGGACGAGTTGTAGCGGCTCGTAATTCAGGACGCTTGCACAATTCCGGCTATCTCCGAATTACCCTTTCATCTATCACAGTGAATGGTAGAACTCTGACCTTGCAGACCAACAGCATGTTTGTAAGCGGCGGAACCTACAAGAAGAGAAATTTGGCCTTCATTGGAGGAGGCGCGGGCGGAGGCGCTTTGATTGGAGCGCTGGCTGGCGGCGGCAAAGGCGCGGCTATTGGGACGCTGGTTGGAGCGGGAGCCGGCACCAGCGCGGCCTACGCGAGCGGCAAAAGAGAGGTCGGCTTTGCAGCCGAACGCCGGCTCGGATTCCGGCTTATGCAGCCGCTCAATATCGGCTAGAAACATTTTTGGATTGGGCTAAGGAACTGAGCTGCCTGCGGGCAGCTCTTTTTTGTGTATCCATGAACTACAGACGCCGGCTGCTCGGGCCAGAGTTATTTCGGCTTTTACATTTCCACGTTGCGGACGGCAGCCGAGCCTCTCAGCTCGCGAATTCGTCCATTTAAGTGCCAACCCGGCCTTTCTGCTCCTGCCTTCTAATGGAAGAACGGTGGAAGAATTCCTCTGGAGTGCTTCCACCATGATGAGGAGGAAATTCAATGGTTGTGCTTTGGTGGATTATCGTGGGGCTGATTGCCGGCTGGGCCACCGGCAAGATCATGCGAGGGTCGGGGTACGGCGTGCTGGGAGATATTCTTCTTGGCATCGCTGGCGCGATCATAGGCGGTTGGATCATGCGAGCAATTTTCGGCGCCGGACCAGGCGGAATGATTTACACCATCCTCGTGGCGATCGGCGGAGCCGTGGTATTAACATGGATCTATCGCGCTCTGATTGGGCGACGCGGCGGAACGACTTCAGGAGGAATTCGAAAAGCAGCGTAGGAAGAATTTCGGCCGCGAAGAACGCGAATCAGAGGCGGAGTGTTAGCTGATTCGCGTTGGGCTATGCGGTTACTCGTAGAGGGTGGCGCTTGCGCAAGTACCTGCGCAGCCGTCGTGCTTCCATTGACCATACTGCTCTGCCCAGACTCATAAAAGCCATGACGGCCCAGAGCTGCTGCCACTTGTAACGCGGCGCCATCAGCTGGCAAACACAGTAAGCAGCCAGGAAGATGCCTGTGTAGAACCCGCTTCTTCGCCTTCTGCCGGGATGCCGCTAGCCACGTCCTTCTCCCTCGAAGGGCTGTATCAGGACAAAGCTAACGCTCGCGGAGACGACAAACATCGCCTCCATTATTTCAAGCAGAAAATTCGAAGGCATTCCGGGCTCCTTACCCCAGCAGTCTTGCCGCTTCCTTGGCGAAATATGTCAGGATTGTACTGGCGCCCGCTCGTTTAATGGACTGCAGCGACTCCAGCATCACACGGTCTTTATCCAGCCAGCCATTGCGGATGGCGGCCTGCAACATCGCGTACTCCCCTGAGACCTGATAGGCAGCGATCGGCAGATCAAAGCGGTGGCGCGCTTCGTTGATCACGTCCAGATACGGCATGGCAGGCTTGACCATGATCATGTCCGCGCCTTCTTCAATGTCCTGTTCAATCTCACGCATCGCCTCGCGCAGGTTGGCGCCGTCCATTTGATAGGAGCGGCGATCCCCGAACTGCGGGGTGGAATCTGCAGCCTCGCGGAAGGGACCGTAGAAACCGGACGCGAACTTTGCGGCGTAAGAGAGGATCGGCGTGTTGGTAAAGCCGGCTTCGTCGAGCGCTTTGCGAATCGCAGCTACGCGGCCGTCCATCATGTCTGAGGGAGCGATGATGTCCATGCCCGCCTCCGCTTGCGAAACGGCAGTTTTGGCCAGGATATCGAGCGTGGCATCGTTCTCAATCTCGTAGTCGAGCGCTGCGGCTTCGGCAACTTTGGCGGCAGCGGCAGAGAGGTTTTCCCGCGCAACGACCATCACTCGCGGAGTTTTGCCGCCGGATTTTTTATGCTTCACAATCCCGCAATGACCGTGCGACATGTATTCGCAGAGGCATACGTCGCCGATCACGAGTAGATCGCGTACTTCCTGCTTGATAGCTCGCGTCGCACGCTGCACGATCCCGTCTTCCGACCATGCGCCGGTAGCGACTTCGTCCTTCTTTTCGGGAAGCCCGAACAGAATGATGCCGCCCAAGCCCAGCGACTTGGCCTCGCGCGCTTCTTTCACCGCCTCGTCAACAGATAAATTGAAAACGCCCGGCATGGAGCCAATTTCTTTGCGCATGCGATCGCCGGGACAGACGAACAGGGGATAAATGAAGTTCGAGGGTTCGAGATGCGTCTCACGAACCAGCGAACGCAGGGAGTCAGACTGGCGCAGGCGGCGAAGCCGGGTGACTGGAAAGCCCATAGTAGGTGAAGTTTAGCAGTTTTTGGCTGAATTTCACGGCAAAGCGCATCAAGCGCCTGAACAGGTCCGTCAACCCTGTCAGTGCATCTGGGTCGCGGCCACGTATTGCTTTTGTAGTTCTATGGCAGCATTCTCCACGGTTCGCTCCACGCTCAGTGCCCGGCTCGCGGCGATCTCCACCTGCTGAATGCGCGCTGGCGAGGCTTTCTTAGGACCCAGTTCCATAATATTGGGGAGGTCGGCCAGGTCTGCCATCGACTGGAACGCTCTATCCTGCAAAGAGAGAAATACCTGCTGTGTATCGTACACGTCAGTGTAATTCTTCAGTTCGGCATAGCTCATGTATGCGGTGGCGCCGCTGGTTGCAGCCGTTTTCCAGGCTGTGGAGTAAATTTCATATCCGATGAATCGATACGAGAGGTTGCCCTGGAATGATTTGCCCTGTTCCACTTGCCGCAGCACAGAAGAAATCTGCTCCAACTGCTTCTCGCCTTGCCTGATGTCCGGAAGGGCTTTGTCGATGGTCTCTTTGTTGTTCCTGATCTCGGTGGAGAGATTCGCCTGCGCTTCATGTACCAGAGCGCGATGATGCCGCCATTCGATTAGCCCATCCAAGCCAAGCGCAATCAATATGCCCAGCACGATGGTAAGCATGTGAATGAAGAAATCGCGTTTGGTGTGAATGGGCCCGTGAGGCGGATGTATGTCCATGTTCTCTTCTTCTTTTAGCAACGCCGGCTCTGTTTGAGTGGCTGGCAAAGGTTCAGTAGCCGCGCCGGGAGCGGCGATGGGCGGATCGGGATTTGAAGCCGAGGTGCTCACGTGCCTATTTAACCATGGCTTTTGCGCTAACATCATCATGAATGGTTCCATCGCCTCTTGAACACTCATCCGTTCGCGTTCTGGAATTTGAGCAATTCCGGGAGTTGCTCTCTGCCTATGTGAATTCGCCTCTGGGCAAGGCACGGGTGGCGCAGCTTGTGCCCTCTTCGGATCGCAACTGGATCGACGGGCAGCAACAGCTTGCCGCCGAGACGCGGCGCTTTTTATCCGCAGGGGGACGATTTGATTTTGCCGGGCTGTTCGACGCCGATCAACTGCTGGCCAAGGCAAAGATTCCAAATGCGGCGCTGGAGACGAATGAAATCCGCGACATCCTCCTTATTGCCGACAAAGCGGCGGAGTGGCGCGAGATCGCATTGCATCCGCCCGAGGCCGTCCTGCGGGAGAAAGCATGGGACGGAATGCAGGCGCTTTCACGCGAGATCGCCGATTTCACAGCGCTTCTGCGCTACTTCCGCAACAAGATCCTACCGGATGGAACGCTGGATGACCGCGCTTCACCCGAATTAGGGCGGATTCGCCGCGAAGTGGAAAAGCAAACGTGGCTCATCCAGGATTCACTGCACGGCTATCTGCGCCGCCTGGCTGAAGGCGGGGCGGTACAGGAAGAGCTGATTACGATCCGGGGTGAGCGCTTTGTGATTCCGGTAAAAGTCGAGCAGCGTCGTCGGGTGAATGGCGTTGTGCACGGGGCGTCATCCAGCGGCCAAACCATCTTCGTCGAGCCACTGGAAACCATTGAGCAGAACAACGATCTGGTACGGCTTCTGGA
>DATNDP010000221.1:0-78163 GCA_035553195.1 Candidatus Acidiferrales bacterium | reverse complement strand
ATGCGTGGATCGATTGAGGCCGAAGCTGCTCGTATTCTCGACGAAATTGAAAAACTGGAAGCTGTAAACGGTTGAAGGAGTCTACTCGATTGAAGCGTTTTGTACTGATCCTCCTGGTCATCTCTGCCTGCACGTTGGCTGCCCCGGCTGATACGATCCGCGGCGCGGTCCGGAACGGCACCACGAATAAGCCCTCCGCTGGCGATTCGATCGTCCTGAAGAAAATTGCCGCCGGAATGCAGGAGGTGGCCAAAACAAAGAGCAATGCCAAAGGGGAATTCTCATTCACCGTGCCCAGCGGCCGGCAGCCGTATCTGCTCTGGGTGGAGCACCAGCAGGTGACGTATACCAAAGTGGCGATGCCGGGATCAGGCCCGGTGGACGTGCAGGTGTTTGATGCCTCGGCCGGCGTGAAGAATCTTTCCATGCCAGAGCATCTGATGGTGATGCAGACTTCACCGGGCGGTGACAGCCTGAGCGTGGATGCACTCTTCACCCTGGAAAACACCTCCTCGCCCCCCGTCACCCGAAATGGACAGCACACGTTCGACATTTACCTTCCCGATGGCGCAAAAATCGAAGAGGCCACGGCCCAAACTCAGGGCAACATGGCGCTGAAGACTTCACTTGTGCCCGGCGACGAGAAGAACAAGTATTTTTTCGGTTATCCGTTGCGTCCGGGTAAGACACAGTTCCACTTGAGGTACAGTGTTCCCTACTCAGGAAAACTCAGTCTGAACCCAAGGGTCACTCTACCCACTGACAAAATGATGGTCGTGGTTCCGGCCTCTATCAACTTCTCCCCTGAAGATGCATCGATTTACTCTCCCACCGCAGACCCACAGATTCCCAAGACGGTTACGCTCTTTGTTGCCAAATCCGTGACGCCAGATTCCAAAGTTGCCTTCCAGATTCAGGGTACAGGGGAACTTCCACGGGAGCAGGCTGCCGGTAATGACGGCAGCCAAGGACAGGCTCAGAATCGGCCTGGCGGTGGCCTGGGTGTTCCCAATCAGCAGCCCGATCCTTTGCACAGCGGTCAGTGGCTCTTTCTTGGAGTGCTGACGGTGTTTCTGGCCGCTGGCGCCGTATACGTTTACACGGCGAAACCGCAAGCTGTAGCCGTGTCGTCCAAGTCGAAAACAAATGGGAAAGGACGCTCTTCATCCCTCCTGCTCGACGCCATGAAGGAGGAGCTCTTCCAGCTTGAATCGGACCGGCTCGAAGGCAAGATCACACCGCAGGAATATGAGACTTCCAAGGCAGCTCTGGACAAAACATTGCAGCGCGCGGTGAAGCGCCAGGCAGCGACAAAATAATTTGCAAATGGCGCTCATCGTTAAATCTTCTTCTCTGCACGGAGCGGGGGTGTATACAACAGCTCCAATCGGCAAAGGAACTCGGGTTTTGGAATACACAGGCCCGCGTCTGAAGAAAGAAGACGCTGACGGGCTCTACGCCGATAACGAAGTCACGTATCTATTCACCATGGACGACACCAGCGTGGTCATTGACGGTTTCGGCATGGCCGCCTTTGTGAACCACTCCTGCAATCCGAACTGCGAAAGCGACCAGTTTAAGGACCAGATATGGATTGTTGCGCTACGCGACATTCAGCCGGGTGAAGAGCTGACGTACGATTACTGCCTTTGGGATGGCGAGCCCGGCGACGAAGCTCCATGCTACTGCGGCTCAACTAACTGCCGCGGCACCATGTACTCGGAAGAAGAAATCGTCAGGCAGAAAAAATTGCTGCGTCAAAAGAACAAAGCTCGTAAATCAGGAAAGAAGAACAAACAGCGGCGCAAGCGAGCGGCCTGAGTTATTGAGAAATTTTCTCTCTTAAAGTTGTGTGGCACAGCCGCCCTCGGCTGTGAGCTGTAGATTTGCCTGAAGACATGAACCTGTTCGCGAGATTATCTCGGGACGGGTGACAAACCTTCACCTCCACTCAGCGGCTGATCGAGACGAATTACCATCCCCGTTTGTGCCGGAAGATTTACTTCCTTGGCTTTCGTCGCCAGCACGTAACCGCCGCCGGCCAAGGCGCCAACAGCCATACCCTTCAATGGACTGCCAAAGGCGAGACCCGTAGCTGTGTCTGCGCCAGCTCCGGTGCCGACATCCTGTGCGACGTCCTTTCCCCGGGTGCCGGACCGCACATGGCTTTCTTCGTCAGTTTTTTTCGTGTTTCGGCCATTGGTCTTGTTCACTGAGATAAGAGTTGCACTCAGCGGGATAGTTTGACCGCTTGGCAGAACTACGTCGCGGAACCTCAGCGTGAGTTGGGTCTTGTCACGCAAAGCGGGAATGGATTCATCTTCTGCTACTTCGCCTTCAATCCGTGCGCCCGCGGGAAGGACGACCCAACCATTGCTGCCTCGAATTGGATCGCTTACGGTTGCCGTAAAGCGGTCGCCTGGTTTGGAAATCCTGGTAGAGAGAGGCGTATCCAGTGCCGCGCGGAGCTCCGTGTTGGCGGGAACCTGATCAGATCCGGTATTTGAAGCCTCGGCAGTCTGTGCGTTGCCTGCTGCAGGCTGAGTATTCTGACCTGAGCTATTGGGCTCATTACTCTGACCTGACGGCTGACTATTTGCCGGTGCTGGCGAGCTCTGCGCTCTTTGCGATCCTAACGGCGTGGCTGGGCTCTCGGGATTCGTTTGTTTCGATTTCTGGCTCGTCGGTGTTTGTACCGGCGTTTGCGAGGATGCGTCCTCAATGGCGAGGAGAGTTGTCGAGAGCGACATCGCGAGTACGAATATGAGCCCCTTCCTCATAACCATTCCTCCTGAGCTTCAATGGTGAGAAGCGGAAGCCTTTGGGGTGGTTGGCTTGGGCAGCTCACATCCAGGAGCTCGCATCTCTTACATTGAGGTCTTCGACGCGTATAATCGTGTTGAGCACTTTCTCAGGAGATTTTGTTTGAGCTCAGCGAATGGCCAGCCCAGCAAGCCCAGAGTTCTCGTCGTTGACGATGAACGTGTGATTGCCGACACCCTCTCCATAATCCTCAACCAGAACGGATTCGACGCGTCCGCCGTTTATACCGGCACGGCCGCAGTCGACCGCGCACGAGAGACCAAGCCGGAACTCGTCATCAGCGACGTGATCATGCCGGACATGAACGGCATTGAAGCTGCGATTCGCATCCGCCAACTCCTGCCCGGGTGCAAGATCCTGCTCTTCTCTGGACAGGCAGCTACAGCTGATCTGCTCGAAAAAGCGCGGGCTCAGGGCCACGAGTTCGATATCCTTGCTAAGCCTGTACATCCGCAGGACCTGCTTGCCAAATTGAAACTGTGAATAGGATTTAACCAGTGGGGAAGAGCTCTGAGCTTAGTTACAGCTCCCGTCGCCCTTCCATTGCTTTCAGCATCGTGACTTCGTCGGCGTATTCAATGTCACTGCCTGCGGGAATACCTGTGGCAATGCGCGTGATTTTTATGCCGTAAGGTTTCAAAATCTGCGTGAGGTGGACCGCCGTTGCCTCCCCTTCGATCGTTGGATTAGTTGCGATGATCACTTCATCGGCGGTTCCCGCATCAAGCCGCTTGAGCAACGAAGGAATGCGAAGCTGCTCCGGACCGATGCCGTGCAGCGGTGACAGCGCTCCGTGCAGTACGTGATAAACCCCGTTGTAGTAACGTGTTTTCTCCACGGCAGCGATATTGGTTGGCTCCTCAACAACACAGATCAAACGCTGGTTGCGGGTTGCATTTGAGCAGTAACTGCACGGATCAACATCTGTAATGTTGTTACATACAGAGCAGAGATGAAGTTTTTCTTTAAGGTTGCGAATGGCTGAAGCGAGCGCTTCAGCGTCATCCTCACTGGAACGCAGAATGTGGAAGGCCAGCCGCTGAGCGCTTTTGCCGCCGACACCCGGCAACTTCTTCAACTCGTCAATCAGTCGAGCCATCGGCTCGGCAAACTTGGACACGAAGCGTCCCTCACATCCCCGGAATACCGAGGCTGCCCAGCATGCCGCCGACAGTTGACTGCATGGCCTCATCAATCTTTTGCGCGGCAGCGTTGACGGCGGCGGTGACAAGGTCCTGCAGCATTTCAACATCACCGGCTCTCACGGCTTCAGGGTCGATGCGCGTCTCCAGCACGTGTTTCTGGCCATTCATTTTCACCGTAACCGTGCCTCCGCCGGATGAGGCTTCAACCACGGTGCGCTGCATTTTTTCTTGCAGGTCCTGTGCCTGTTTCTGAGCCTGCTGCAGCATTTCCTGGAATTCACGCGTATTAAAGCCGCCCATATTGTCTCCTACACCTTCTCACGATGATCAATGACGGTGCGTATTTCAGCGCCGAATTTTTCCTGCATCCGCCTGACCACCGGGTCCTCCGCCGCGCGGGCCCGCGCACCCACTCCATTGCGCACCGGTCGTACGGATTGAGCACCATTGCCGTTGCGTTGGGCAGCAGCGCCGCCGATTACGGTGACTTTCACCGGCCGGCCCGCGGCGTTGCTGGCCCCTGCATTGGCGATTCGCTTCGGCTCAGCGCCCATCATCATGTCGATCACTGCGGCTGATTGAGGAACTTCAAGCACCAACTCTCCTCCGCGGAGACTGACCGCTGCGGTCTCAAGGGTCGAAGCCAGCATCTTATGCCCGCCATTTTCCAGTTCAGTCAGCACCTTTCCCAGTATGACTGCTGGATCAATGAAGGATGGAACGTCCTCCTGCGATGGAGCTTCAACCTCCATCTCAGCGACAGCGGTGGCCGCTGCCACTGCCCCGTTGCCGAATTGCATTGTCACTGTGGGCCCGGCGGACATCTCTGGTTCAAAGCTTCGCGTTTTCCGGGCGCGATCTACCTCAAAGGGAGAAGGTGCGCTTCCCTGTTGCCGTGGGACTGGCGGGACTGAAGGGGCCGCTGCCGCGGTCGCAGGCTGGCGTGAACTTGCTCCAAGTTTTCCTGGCTCCGCTGACACCTGGCTCAACAACTGCTCCAATGGAAGCATTCGTTGCGCATGCACCAGCTTCAATACTCCCAGTTCGAGATGAAACCTCTGCTCCTGACGATAGCCAAGCTCATCAAAGGTACGCAGCATGATGTTGAGAAAACGAGCCAGCTCTTCTTCTGAAAACTGCGATGCTACACGTCCTACTCTTGCCCGTTCGTCTGCGGAAATTTGCAGGAGCTGAGAATCGTCGCCAGCGACCTTCGCAACTACGGTGTTGCGCAGGAAGCGTACAAACTGTTTTGCGAAATGAGCGGGATTCTGTCCTTCGGTCATCAGCCGGTCAAGAACATGCAATGCGTCTTCACTGGAATTCCGGGCGACAGTTGCCATGAGATTCTCAAAAACATCTGATCCCACTGTGCCTGCAAGCCCGCGTACCAGTTCACCGTTGAGCTTCGTGCCGCAGCATGCAATCGCCTGGTCCATGATGGAGAGCGCGTCGCGCATGGATCCGTCGCCCGCCTCCGCCAGTACCGCCAGCGCTTCATCATCGGTCCCGATGCTTTCTTTTCGCGCGATCTCTGCAAGCTGCGCTACGATCTCGTCGAACTTGACCGCATGGAAGCTGAAATGCTGGCATCGCGAGCGAATGGTCTGAGGGATGTCCTCGGGTTGCGTCGTAGCCATCATGAACACAACGTGCGGTGGAGGTTCTTCCAGGGTCTTCAGCAAGGCATTGAAGGCAGCGTCAGTAATTTGATGGGCTTCGTCCAGGATATAAATCTTGTAGCGGTCGCGCGCCGGGCGATAGCGCGCCGCCTCCCGCAACTCACGGATCTCGTCAATGCCACGGTTCGTGGCTGCGTCGATTTCAATCACATCCACAGCACTGCCCGCGCGTATTTCCACGCACGAATCACACATGCCGCATGGTTCCGGTGTTGGCTTGTCAGTAGAACGACAGTTCAGCGCCATTGCCAGGATGCGGGCGATCGTGGTTTTTCCTATGCCGCGGTGGCCGCTGAAGATATAACCATGCGCGATTCTCTGCTGCTCAATCGCATTCCTGAGCGTGCGCGTGACGTGGTCCTGGCCAATGACCTCGGAAAAACGCTGGGGACGGTATTTGCGCGCCAGAACCTGATAGGCCATGATAGGAAACTCACTCAATTATACGCCGCAGAAGAAGACGAGATTTTCACAGCCCGCCACCCAATGCGCGCACCAATCGAAGCGAAAACAGTCAAGCCTGCGAGGCCGTCTTGCGTGCCGAGCGGGCTGGTTCAAGAGCCTAGATAGGTTCGTACGTTCAAATAACGTAACGCGGTGTGGAGCGCAGCGACAGAAACTAAAGCGGTGCTTCGATCAGCTCCATTTTGCCGTCCTTCTTGCGGTGCAGGACCTTTACCCTGCCCTCCATGTCGCGGAACACGAACACGTCCCGGTCACGGAACTCGCACTCCTTTACCGCCTCCTCGAGCGTAAGTGGCTTGTGGGACACGGAGTCAGAACTCTTGGTGATATGAGCTTCTGTGAATTTGACGTTGTTCGGAAAAGAATGCACTTTGACAGGGATAGCACTCTTGAGATCGCCGCCCACGGCGATTGCCAGTGAAACCTCTTCTGGCACTGGTTCAACCTGGTGTTTGCGTGCTTTCTGCTTCTTGCTCTTCCAGCGGGTCTTGTATTTCACTGCCTGGCGCTCAATCTTGTCCAGCGCGGTGCTGATGGCCACGCTCATGTCGGTGGCTTGATGGAGGCCGACAATCGGCGCGTGATTGCGCACAGCAACGGTGATTTCGGCAATGGAACGATGTTTTTCGACGGAAAGAATTACGTGGGTTTGAAAGTTGCTGCCTAGGTGTTTTTTGAGCTTTTCCAGCCCGGTTTCCACCTGTTTGCGGGCTGCGGGAGTAATTTCAAACTGCCGGCCAGTATATTCCACGTTCATTGACTCCCCTCCTGGTTGGATCCATTTTGGAGTGGTCTGACTGTGCCCGGGAGACACATACAGGCATCTTGCATGTTTCCGGGGGAACTCACGCTCTCGCGCAACGGGTTCCCGAACAGCTAGTTTTTCACCCTCCTTTGATGCGTGCTGGGGATCTTCATGTCTTCGCGGTATTTTGCTACTGTGCGCCGTGTCACTTGAATGCCCTGGGATTGCAGCACTTTGGTGATCTGCTCGTCAGTGAGCGGGTGTGCAGGATCTTCCTCCTCAATCAACTTCTTCACGCGCCGTTTCAAGATGAGCAATGACGTACCGGCGCCTTCGGGTCCCTGGACGCTCTCTGAGAAGAAGAAGCGCAGCTCATAAACGCCTTGCTGTGTATGGACGTACTTGTTGGCCACTGCGCGGCTCACGGTGGAAGGATGCACCCCAATTTCTTCGGCCACTTCCTTGATCATCATCGGCTTGAGCAGATCGATTCCATGATCCAGGAAGTCTCGCTGTCGTCCAATGATCGCTTGACAAACCTTCAGGATCGTCTGCCGCCGCTGTTCGATGTTCTTGATCAACTGAACGGCGGATTTGTAACGTTCCTTCACGTAGGACTTGACGTCCTTTTCCACACCCTGGTTCTGGTGAAGCATTTTTCGGTAGGTGGGACTTACCCGCAATTGAGGCAGATCCTCATCGTTCATCAGCACCAGATATTCATCTCCGTGCTTCACAAAAGCGACATCCGGCTCAATCAGCCTGGGCTCAATCTTGTTGTAGCGCAGCCCGGGTTTGGGATCCAGGGTGCGAATAAATTCGTGCGCCTGAATTACCGCTTCCATGGTGCGGCCAATAGCCTTTGCAATCTCCCTGTACTGCTTGTTCTGCAGCAGGTGCAACTGGCCATCCACGATCTTCAGCGCGTCTTCTATGACTTGGTCGTTCTCCGGGTCGTCTGAACCTTCCATTTCACGGGTGTTGCGGAGGTATTCGAGCTGTGCCATCAGGCACTCGCGGAGGTCGCGCGCCGCCACTCCTACGGGATCAAAATGTCGGATTAGCCGGATTGCTTCCTGCAAATCTTCGCGGGTGAATTGCAATACCGGGGAAAGATGGTTATTCGAGGCCACGGCTTCAGGCGATGGAGTATGGGAAACCACCAGCTCCAGATGGGAAGCTTCTTTATCGCCGTTTAGGGTTGCAGGATCCTCACTCACGGCAGTTTCGGTCGAGCTCGACGGCTGACCTGCTTCATCGCCGACGGCAACGATTCCAAGCAACTCGTCTTCCGATGCCGTCAAATAGCCTTCTTCATTCAGGTTGCCAATTACAAGTTCCGCCGCGGCATGCACCCGACGCGTGACATTGAGCGAGCCCAATTGCCACATCAGATGGTCAGTAAGGTTGGTCGGCTTGGAAAGAAAATTCTCAAACGAGGGGCGCTCAATTTCTTCAAGATCACTCGAGCTGCGGTACCCCGGATCCAGATAGTCGCGGAAGAAAGAGCCGAAATCGATCTCGTCAAATGGGTCTTTCTTCTCCGCCTCCGGCGCGGACTCTTGACCCTTTGCCGCTTCCAACTCCTGTGCTGCTTCGCGATCCCGGGCCTCTTCGCGCCCCGCCACCTCATCCAGCAGAGGAACGGAAGAATCCAATTCTTCCAGAACAGGGTTTTCCACCATTTCAGTGTTAATCATCTCCCGGAGCTCGAGCTTGTTGAGCGCCAGGACGCTCACCATCTGCACCAGTCCCGGCGTGAGAATCTGCTTTTGAGCAACCTTGAGATTCAGCTTGTTCTGCAGTAAAACCATTCTTCCCTGATTTGTCCCTGTTTTCCTGCTTCTATTGTTGCACCGTACCGTTTGTGATGAAAGGGTACGCTCGTAATTCTGGCGTTTATTGGCGCTTGTGGCCCAGCATTTCTCAAATCACGTTCACACAAACGAAAAGCTTTCCCCCAGGTAAACTCTTTTGACTTCGGGATCGTTTCCCAGTTGTTCCGGAGTGCCGGTACGGAAGATTCGCCCTTCGTTGATGATGTAGGCCCGGTCTGTCACGGAAAGCGTTTCACGAACGTTATGATCCGTGATCAACACGCCAATGCCGCTACCTTTTAAATCGAAAATGATCTTCTGCAGGTCCAGAACAGCAATCGGATCAATACCCGAGAACGGTTCATCCAGCAGGATAAATTTGGGCGCAATGCACAGCGCTCGCGCAATTTCGACCCGTCGTCGTTCGCCGCCTGACAATGCGTAACCCATGTTGTTGCGGATATGGCCAAGGCCCAACTCGTCAATCAACTGGTCGCGCTTTTTCCGCCGCTCCTGCCATGACAGGCGCTGTACTTCCAGGACCGCCATGATGTTTTCTTCCACCGTTAGCTTGCGAAAAACTGACGGCTCCTGCGGCAGGTAGCTGATACCGTACTCCCGCGCGCGCAGGTACATGGGAACGCCCGTTATTTCCTCCCCATCCATCAGGATGCGCCCACTATCCGGCGGCACCAATCCCACGGTCATGTAAAACGTGGTGGTCTTGCCGGCGCCGTTGGGTCCCAGCAGCCCGACTACCTCAGCTTGGTTAATATGGAGGCTGACGCCGTTCACCACCCTGCGACCGCGGTACGATTTCGCGATGTCGTCCGTAGCCAGGGTCTGCATTACTTCGTGCTCGCGTCTCGAATCCTAGTTGGGGTTAGGCTCTGCGATGTTTGTCCGCTACCTATCAGCACCCTACCATCGTGAGTATAGAAAGTCAACGAATCACCGGAAATTTGGCCGCGTTCGGCATCAAAAATGCTAGGCCTTTTGCCCGGAACCCCGGTCAACACGAATTTTTGCTCGCTCGCCGTGTACACCAGTTGGCTCCCTGTAGCCCTTCGGTCCGGCTGCTGAATCTGAATATCTCCTTCTGCCACAATACGATCCAACTGGTTCCCGGACTTAGTCGCCGCTTGATGAGCAGGCGCAAGCAGCACCTGGATGGTGGCGGCGCTCATCGTGAAATCTTCGCCATGTAGACGTACATTGCCGGTGAAAACGGCTTTCCGGTCAGCATCCACATAGGAAAGACGGTCGGAAGTGACGTTCACAGGAGTGGAAGCGCCGTTCTTACCGGGTGAAACAAAGACCGATGTCACCCTTTCGCTCGGGTTCCGCTGCGCCAGCAGGCTGCGGTGCGGCTTGTCAAAGGTGAGACTCGGCGCTTCAATGATGTTTCCGCCCTGCCAGAGGCGGGCCGCAGTGTAATGAGCCACTCCGCCGCCTTGGGTGGCCGTCACGCTGGCGCCGGTTACATGGACTGGCTGCCCGGAGGCCAGCATAGCCCCATTGGGCTGAGGCTTCATGTCATTGTACGTGGTCTTCACGTCGCCCTGAGCGATGGCGCTGCCTGCCTTGCGGCCGAGCTGGATCGTGTTGGCGGTGAGCTGAAAACCCGAATCAGCGATTCTGGGTGACCCTGTGAGATTGAAGCTTTCGTCCTCCGCATTGTAATGCGCGCGGTCTGCTCTGGCCGACCGGTTCCCTTCCTGATAATGAAAATTGTTGATGAGGTCGGCTCCAGCAATCTGGCCTTTGGTGGTGAGGCTGGCGTGGAGTTCATCGCCGCTGGCAATCCGTGGCGGCTGTCCGGGTGTTTGTGACACAATCTTTGCTTCTGGGCTGCCGAAAACGGAGCTCAAGCGGTTCTGGGCGTTGAAAGTGGCTTCAAATTGTCCAGCGCTGATGGTGGAGGTGTTAGGCTTAGCTCCCCGATCACTAAAAATGATTTGAGCTGGACCGTTCGAGGTGACCGCCTTTTCCAGCTTGTTCCCTGGTTTCACAAAGAGATCTATGGCAACAGCTTTTATCTGCTGCGACTTCGGTCCGTTATCCTGATTTAGCTCCACCGCATCCTGCAACCTCACCTTGTTCACGCGACCCTGAGGAGCAAAGGAAATCAGGAGCTTGCCGGCTGTGCCCCGCGCAGGCGCAACGCCGCGCGATTCAAAATGTACTCCGCCAGACAATGCCCCGGATTGAGGCTGATTGTTAGCCGCCATCAGGACTTCGCCCTCAGGTGCAGTGACTTCAAATGCCCGCTTACCTTCAGCGGACGCCCGGACATCACCTGCCCCAACAATACGACTCACGGAGTTGTCGTCGCGGAGCAGAATCGAGACCTTGTCAGCGCTCATCGCTTGCTGCGGCTGTTTGACTCGCGCAGAGTAAAGCACAATAGTTCTCGGGTCCTTGCTGATGGTGGCGCTCTGCGCCGCCAGGCTTGAGCCCTGCTTCTCAACGCTCGCTATCCTGACCGCCGACTTCAGTGTAAGCACGCCTTTGTGCGAATCATATGTCGCACCCACGGCGGATCCGGTGGCTTCCGGTATCCGAAATTCGATCATCTGATCCGTGTGGGCCAGGCCGCTCGTCTTGTTGAAAATAAGGCCGCTGGTCTTCACATGCACGACGTTTTTCGTTTCTTGTGCCGGGGGCTGACCCGGCTGCGATGCCCCGGATGAATTCACGTCGAGATCAATGTGAACTTCACCCTGCGCGCTAATGTCCCCGGTCTTCTGATCGTAGGAAAACTCGGAGCCGTAAATCTGGTCGGAGCGGTCCGCATCTCGGCCGTATACGATGATGCTGACGTCCTGAAGCTCCGCCTTACCGCCCTCTTTGAATTGCTCAAAGCTGGCAGCGCGGATCGTAAACAGGGTTTTCCCGCCCTCTGACTGAGAGAAGGTGAATCCTCTCCCGCTCCTTTCGACATTAGCTGGAATATTTTTCGGGAGCTTGGCGACGGGAACGCTCTTCAGAATGCCGCGGAGATAGAAGAACGCCGCCACCACAACTGTGAGGATGGCTCCTGTGGCAAACAGTCTGCGAAGGCGTTTGGGATCGAGCGGCATCTGGACTAATGATACCTTTAAGCCTGAACCGCCGAACGTTAATACCGCAAGACCTGGGTTCCGCAAATCAGGTCGTGCAGTCCGCGCTTGCGCTCCATGAATGCAACCATGATGAAGCCGATGTCCATCACCAGGCCTGAGAGAATCTTAGCGAAGAAGCGGCCCGTGGCGTGGGCAAAAGAGATCCTGTTGCCCAGGTCGTCAGTAACTTTTAAGCGGAGAATGCGTTTGCCCACGGTGCCCTGCCATGGAGAGCTGGTCAACAACGCTTCATAGAGCCAGGTTCCAACAAGAGCAATGCAGGCAACGAGAAAGATTGACCCAAACATGTTGGCGAGAACTTCGGGTCCTGGCTCTCGATTCTCCTGCTGCGCCTGCTGAATGATCCTGAGCACATTAGGGAAAATCAGAAGGAAATAAAAAGGCGCCACCGCAGCACCCAAGATTACGTGATCCACGAGATAGGCCACAACGCGAATCCAGAATCCGGCGTACTGCTCGCCCATTTCGGGTACGGCAGGAAAGGCGGGAGCAGCAGCGGCCGAATAAAGTCCGCCCGAAGCCGGCGAGGGCGATCCCGCTGCTGCGGATGAAACCAGTTGCGTTCCGCATTTTTGACAGAAACCGGCTCCGCCCGTGCTTGGCGTGCCGCACTGTGAGCAGTAAACGACTTTGTCTTCCATAAAGCGGACTATAACCTCGCGTCTACTCGCTGTAAACAGCAATCGCGGCCGGCGCCGACTTTCTGAAGTCTTCCAGCATCAGTTCGAGCCCGCCAAAGTCGGGGTGGAAATTCATGGCCACTTTAAACGCGATATCGAGGCGGTCGCCCGGCTGGAGAGCATCGGTGGCAAGTCGCTCAGCCATCCTCCAGCCCATTGCTTCATAGTTAAAGCTGTTCTTCAACCCCGGAACTTTTTGATTCACCCGTAACTTTATGTGCTTTTCCTTAATCAGCTTTGGGGGCAGCAGCAAGTTGACATTCTTTGTCAGAAAGACCGGTTCAGGATTGCCGTGCCCGAACGGCTCCAGGCGAGACACCTCTTCAAGTAAATGAGGCGTAACATCGCCGAGTGGAATTTCTGCGTCAATGGGCAGTTCCGGCTCAAGGTCCTCTGCGGTCAGTTTTGACTGCGCAAAACTGTTCAAGCGGCGCTTTAACTCTCCAACCTGGCCGCTCGGGAGAGCGAATCCCACCGCATGTGCGTGGCCGCCAAAGCGAGTGAACAGTTCCCTGCATGAGTCCAACGCGTCGAGCAGATGCAGAGCTGAAATGGACCTTCCCGAGCCGTGCGCCTCCTGCCCATCTCTGGCCACCACCAGCGCGGGCCGCCCGGTCTTTTCAACCACGCGTGATGCCACAATTCCCACCACTCCGCGATGCCATCCCTCGCCATCAAATACCAGACAGAATTTGCCACGCAGGTCAGGCTCGCTTGCTAATTGCGCTTCGATTTCAGCCACGATCCGCGCTTCCTCGTTCTGGCGCTCGGTGTTGAGATGATCCAGCTTTTGCGCTATGTCGCGACAGCGTTCGGAGTCTTTGCACGTGAACAGTTCGATGACATCACGGGCAACATCCATCCGCCCGGCAGCGTTGATGCGCGGTCCGAGCCGGAACCCTACATCGCCTGCTGACAATGCGCGCCCTATGCCGACAAGTCCCGAAACTTCCATCAGGGCTTTGAGGCCGCCGTTCACCGGCTTGCGCAGGCCTTCAAGGCCAATCTTCGCGATCGCCCGGTTCTCATCGATCAGCGGCACGGCATCTGCGATCGTCGCCATGGCGACCATCTTCAGAAATGATGGAATGAGCTTTGCCTGCTCGGATGCATCCTTGAATTTCGCAAACAGCGCCTGAGCGATCTTGAATGCAACCCCGGCTCCGCAAAGAGCCTTACAAGGATAACTGCAGCCTTGCTGGTTCGGATTCAAAACCGCCAGCGCGTGGGGCACACCTTCATGAGCTTCTGGCAAATGGTGGTCGGTAACAATCAGGTCCACGCCCACACGGCGCGCTGTTTCCGCAGCTTGAAAGGCTCGAATTCCTGTATCAACGCTGATGACCAGTCTGACGCCGGCTGCGGCAGCTCGCTCGATCACATCATCTTTGATTCCGTAGCCTTCTTTAATCCGGTGCGGCACGTGAAAGTCGGCGGTGCCGCCGCACAGCTCAATCGCCGTCTTTAGCACCACGACGGCAGTCGTGCCATCCACGTCGTAGTCGCCGTAGATCAGCAGGGTTTCTTGGCGCGCGATGGCGGCGCAGAGCCGGTCAATAGCTTCACGCATCCCCAGCATCAGGTAAGGGGAATGCAATTTCTCAAGCGAAGGGGAGAGAAACTCGGCAGCCTGAGAAGCGCTGGAGATCCCGCGCAGTGTCAGGAAACGTGCCATCATGGAGGATACGCCCGCTTCCCTTTCCAGCGTTCGAGCTGTGAACTCGTCGGGATTGCGGTAGGTCCAGCGCATGATCAGACGCCGGAGTCAGTCTTCTTCCTGATCGGAGTCATCAATCAGGATGCCGTCATAGTCGTCGGCTGCGTCTTCCAGCCGCTGAAAGGATTCGTACCATTCGGTGGAGAGTTCATACGTGAAGATCACGCCCTGGCAGGGGAAGCCGAGTTGAATAAGTCCGGTTTTGCCGACAAAGTTCCGCAGCCACCGTGCCTCCTCCACATCCTCTTCGTTCATGTATTCAATTTCCTGCAGGCGGTCCAGCAGAAGGTCAACATCCTCCTTGTCCAACTCCACAAAGCTCATGGTGACAAAGCTCACACCGGATGCTTTGGCCAGCTCCACGAAATCCTTCCACGCGTCCGGGTTGTCTTCGCCAGTAGCCCAGGGTACTGTGCTCACATCATCACCGACGTAGGCATTGAAGCGGCGCAATCCGTGGCCTTCAATGAACGCGATCATGTCATCTTTTAAGTTGTGCAGATCCTGTTCCATCTATAGGAACATGATATCGCGTTCCTGACGGGAAGACTTAACTAAAGGCTGAGTCATAAGAAAGGGGCAGCGCGATGACTGCCTCGCAACCGGTGCGATCAGAGCGGTTGGAAAGCTGCAGGACGCCGCCGTGCGCCTCTGCGATTTGGCGGCTCAAAATCAGCCCAATGCCGCTTCCTCCGTGCTTCGTCGTAAAGAATGGAACAAACAGATTGTCGCTGTTGAGGAGACCTGGCCCTTCATCGCGTATGAAAATTTCAACGCTGCGGGCGTTGGTGCGCCAACCCACTTCCACCGAACCCGCCTGCCTCAGTGAGCCATCGAGTGATGCGTCAACCGCATTGCGGATCAGATTGATGAGCAACTGCTCCAACTGGTCGGGATCAGCGTCAATAAAGACTCGCGGCCCTTCGGAGTTCCGTACGGCAAGGCGGCGCTCCAGGGACGCCGCGCGTTGCACCAGCGGGCCTACTTCAGTTCGCGTGCGCGTGGGCGCCGGCATGCGCGCCAGTTGGGTATATGCCTGCATAAAACGGCTGAGTGATTCCACGCGATTTTCAATCACACGCAGCCCCTGGCGCATGTCCTGGGTCACATCATCAGGCATCTCCGCCCTGGCGGTCAGTGAACCCAAAGTTCCCGCGATGGACTTGATTGGGGCGAGTGAATTGTTGAGCTCGTGGCCAAGGACCCGGATCAGCCTCTGCCAGGCCTGCCGTTCTTCTTCACGCAAAGCACGGCTCAGGTCCGAGATAATCAGGAGTTGATGTGGAACTCCGTTTTCGCGAAAACTGGTATGGCTGATGGCCCATCGTCCGTGCTTTCCCGGAAAGGTCATCTGCAGGGTTTGCGGTTCCGACGCCTGCAGGAACTCCTGTAAGCCTAGTTCCTGCGCCGTCAGCCCCAGCATGCGCGGGGCAATTCGACCCATCAGTTGCTCGCCGGCCCTGTTCACTATGCGGAGGTGCTGCTGCTGATCGAAGGTGAAGACCGCGACATCAATCTCCATGAGCACCTTCTTCAACAGCGCCGTGGCTTCCAGCGCGCTTACCTTCTGCTCCTGCAGGCGTGAAGCTAAAGCGTTGATCTCAAGGATGAGATCGGCGAGCGAATCTTCCCTGCTCCCGCCGCGCAATCGGAAGGAAAAATCATCTTCGCGAATCGCTGCCACCATATTGGAGAGGGTCTGGAGCGGCCGGACGACGCGGCCATGCAATGTTGATGTTCCGATGATCCAGGCCAAGGCAATAAATAAGGTGACAGTCCATTTGAACTCCACCGAATGTCCGCTGAACCAGATAAGGATTTCTGCAACAACAATTCCTGGAGCGCTGATTAACAATGTCAGGAGAGTGATGCGCGCATCAAAGCTCAGCTTGCTCCGCTTGGGGGGATGGAGCGCAGGCAGGGAGCTGAAGGGATGCAGTGGATCAGACGCCATACTTTTGCATGCGGCGGTAAAGAGCGCTGCGGCTCAACCCGAGCGCGTCCGCGGCATGACTGATATTACCGGAGTGGCGTGAAAGCGCCTTCTTGATCAGGAGGCTCTCCACTTCCTCCAGGCTCATATCCTCAATCTTCGCCGATGCAGCGCGTTCGCTTTCCAGTCCCAGATCGCCGGGCTGAATCTGTTCGCTGGTTGTAATCAGGACAGCGCGTTCGGTGGCATGGTCCAGTTCTCGCACATTTCCCGGCCATGGATGATCCAGCATCTTCTGCATGGCGGCAGGATCGAATCCCAATACCGGTTTGCGGTAGCGTTGCGCGTACGCCGTCAGGAAATGCGCCGCCAGAAGTGGGATGTCCTCTTTCCGCTCGCGGAGCGGCGGTATGTGGAGCTCAACCGTGTTCAGCCGAAATAGGAGATCGGAACGAAACCGGCCTTCAGCGCTTTCCACCTTCAAGTCAGCATTGGTGGCCGAGAGAACGCGAACGTCCACTCTGTGAGTGCGTGAAGAACCCACCCGTTCCATTTCTCCGGTTTCGAGGACACGCAGTAGCTTGGCCTGCTGTTTCAGAGGCACATTTGCAATTTCGTCGAGGAACAACGTGCCGTGGTCAGCCAGTTCAAAACGACCGACGCGATCGGTGCGCGCGTCAGTAAATGCGCCTTTCACGTGGCCGAACAGTTCGCTTTCGAAAGTTCCTTCCGGCAAGCCGCCCGTATTGACGGTAATCATAGGGCGGCTGCTGCGCGGCGACATGACGTGCAGCGTCTGGGCGACGACTTCCTTGCCTGTGCCATGCTCGCCGGTGATGAGCACGTTTGCGTCGCTCGGGCCAATACGGCTGATCAACGTAAGCAGCGGCTCCATCGCCTTTGATTCTGCAATGAACACGGGACGGTTTTGTGCGCGAAGCAGCCGATTCTCCGCCTCCAGTCGCTCAGCACGACGCATGGTGCGGTATAGATCCACTTGCGTGCGGATAATGGAGAGCAGCCGAGCATTGTCCCAGGGTTTCTGGATGAAGTCGCGCGCACCGCGGCGCATGGCTTCCACAGCGAGTTCTACGCTGCCCCAGGCCGTCATCACGACAATGGGCAGGCGACTGTCCAGCGACTGCACGCGCGACAGCAGGTCAATTCCTTCCTGCCCGGAAGTGGTATCGCGCTGATAGTTCAGGTCCATCAGCACGACATCGAAATCTCCGTGCTGGATTGAATCCAGCGTGGCATTCGGGCTGTTAACCGTCTCGGTGCTGTATCCTTCGGCTTTGAGCAACAGGCGCAGGGCTTCACGCACATCAGCCTGATCGTCAGCAATGAGGACCCGCACCGGCTCCACTTTCGCCGTTACAATCGCCGTCGTGTTTTCCACTTCCTGGACCTTCGTTGCCACCTGCGTTCTCCCCCAAAATCAGGCAGTAGCGCTGCCCGGCGTTGCTGCCGTGTCTTCCACAATCCACCCGTCCTTAAGCTGAATCACGCGGTTTCCGTATGCGGCGTTCGCTTCAGAATGCGTCACCTGAACAATAGTCGTACCCTGCTCGTTCAATCTGCGAAACAGCTCCATGATCTCTTTTGCCTGGGCGGAATGCAGGTTTCCCGTGGGCTCATCGGCCAGGATCAGCTTGGGATTTCCGGCCACCGCGCGCGCGACACCGACGAGCTGCTGCTGCCCGCCGGAAAGCTGGTTGGGATACAGGTCCTTCTTCCCGACGATCTGGAACCGGTCCAGAATGTCGGCGACCATGGAGGCCCGCTGAGCGCGCGGAATATCACGGTAGCTCAACGGCACGTCGATATTTTCCTGGACCGTCAGATTGTCCAACAGGTGATAGCTTTGGAAGACGAATCCGATGTAACGCCGATTCAAATCAGCGCGCTTTTTGCGGTCCAGCTTGTGCACGAGCTGATCCGCAAAGACATATTCGCCGGCCCAACCATCATCGAGCATCCCGACAATGCTCAACAACGTCGTCTTCCCCGCGCCGGACGGTCCCATGATGGTGACAAATTCACCTTCTCGGATATTCAGGTTAATTCGTCGCAGCAGCCAGGCTGTACCAGCCGGGCTCTTAACGGTTTTTTCTATATTACGAAGTTGAATCAAGGTCTGGTCCTTAAACACACTCCGCGAAATAACGGCGGATCCGGTCAATTTGATAATTGGGTGATTTCGTAACTGGTAAATTGTGTCGGCGTCATGCAACAACCCCTGTCGTACGTTCAATAAAGCCAATTACCAACTTACAATTACTCAATCCCTCTTTATTCTCTCATTCGCAGCGCAGAGCCACCATTGGATCTACCCTGGCTGCGCGTCGAGCTGGAATGTAGCAGGCGAAAACGGCCACCAGAATCAGGATACCGGCGGTCGCAGCGTACGTCACCGGATCAATGGTTTTCACTCCAAACACGAGGTTTGACATCAGCCGGGAGAGCGCTCCAGCGGCCGCCAATCCGACCATGGCTCCCACAAGAGCGAGTGTTAATCCTTGCCTGATGACCATCTGCAGCACATCCGTGACCTGGGCGCCCAACGCCATACGAATGCCAATTTCCCGGGTCCGAGCACTGACAATATAGGCAAGAAGCCCATACAGCCCAACCGCAGCAAGGCCCAACGCCAGTGCTGAAAACACAATGAACAGCCACATTTGAAACCGACGATTCTGGAAGGTGCTCTCGACCACCTCCTCCATAGGAACAATGTCGCTTACCGGGACATCTTCGTCGACTGCGGCAACCTGTTCGCGAAGGGGCTTGGCGAGCAGATTCGGATCGCCCATTGTGCGCAGAATGACAAACAGATGTTGGGGTGCAGCAATTCGATAAATAGTTGCTGTCGGCGGTGCGTCCAAGCCAAGATCATGAGTGTCTTGAGCGATGCCTATAACCGTAAAGGCATCGTCGCTCTTTCTGCCCGTGATGATTTTTCGTCCTATTGGATCCTGACCAGGCCAAAGGGTCTTCGCCAGGTTCTTGCTCACGACAACGACCTTGTTTTTTTGCTGCAGGTCCTGAAGGCTGAAATCGCGCCCTTCTACAACAGGGATGCCCATTGTCTTAAAGTAATCATCACGTACGCTGGCCATATCGACGCTACGCTGGTCCTCGTTCGATTGCCCTTCTACGTGAAACGTTGTCAACTCAATCGTGCTCATTGGCAGGGAACCTGAAGCAGTCGCAGACTCTACGCCGGGGAGAGCGCGTACTCGGGTAAGCAGCTCGTTCGAGAAACTGGAAAGCTTTCCGTTGTCACCAGTTTTCAGGTCAACTTTGTACTTATCGGGAGGAAGTTGAATAACGGCAGTTAGCAAATGTTCCGGCTGAAAACCGGGATCGACGCCATGGACCGCTCGAAGAGTTCTGATCAAAAGGCCCGCGCCAACCAGCAGCATCAGCGCAAGAGACAACTCCGCGACGACAAGAACAGAACGGATCCTGCTCCCCTGACTGCTTGCCACTCTCCCCGTTCGAGCTAGAGCTTCCTGTATTTTCTGCCGCAAAGTGTGCACAGCCGGAGCCAAACCGAACAAGATACTCGTGATCACTGTGGCGAAAACAGTGAATAGCAGTACGCTGGAATCGATGGCTGGAATGTGCCCCTGAAGAAAATCTCCCGGCCCAACGTCAACAACCAGGACAACAAGCCATTGGCCCAGAAGCAGGCCGGCAATGCTGCCGAGAACACCAAGTGTGATGCTTTCAGTAAGCATTTGGGCCATGATGCGAGCACGGGACGCGCCAAGCGCCAGCCTTACCGCCACTTCCTTTTTCCTTTCTGTAGCGCGGGCCAGCAGCAAATTTGCGATATTCGCGCAGGCGATCAACAAGATAAAGACAACGGCTCCCTGAAAAATCAGCAACCGTTTGGTTGAATCCGGGCTCCGATCTTCTGATCGCAAAGAGAGAACACTAACTCCGGTTACGGGAGTTAACCCATGGATGTCCTCCTTGCGAAACTGCTGCGCAATCACGGCAAGATCAGAGCGGGCCTGATCCAAAGTGAAGTTCGGCTTCACCCGGGCTACCATGCTTACAAATGGTCCTGGCTTGCCCGCTGCTGTAGCCGAGGTGTCAAGGGGGAGCAGCAACTGAGGATTGAGTCGCATTTCCCCTTCCATGAGATTGGGCATGCGGAAGCCCTGCGGCAGAACTCCCACGATCACATGAGCGGCTCCGTCCAGCGTGAGTGACTTGCCGACAGCGCCCTTCAAAGAGCCGAAATGATCCAACGCATAGCCAGCCGTAATGACTATGACATTGTTCCGGCCCGCCGTAGTCTCATCTGCTGAAAAACTGCGGCCTGCGGCTACTCTGAAACCAAGCAATTGGAGAAGATTTGCGCTGCATTTGATGGCTTCAATTTTCGTGGACCCTGAAGGACCTGCCAGACGCGGCGCGTAGCGCTGAAACGCAGCCACGTCTTGGAGCGTGTGGGATTGGTCCAGGAGCGCTCTGTAGTGCGTGAGGGGGGAGAGAAATAAACCATCCATGCCGCCCCTCATCCCAGGCCGTTTATCCCAGAGCGCAACCAGCTTGTCAGGATCACGAAATGGTAATGGCCGAAGGATAAACGCGCTGAACACCGCGAACATAGCAGCATTGGCGCCTATCCCAAGAGCGAGGGTAATCACGGCGACAGCAGTGAATGCGGGCGCTTTGCGCAGCACTCGCAAGCCATATCGGATATCTTGTCCCAAATTCGCCAGCACGCGTTTGTCCTCAGGCTCTATTCATAACGTAGGGCCACCATAGGGTCCACTTTTGTTGCGCGCCTCGCAGGTATTAGCCCTGCCAATGTCGCGATGCTGCCCAAGATCGCAATCACCGTCAGCATTGAGAGCGGGTCTGCCGCGCTCAGGCCGAAGAGCATAGAACTGAAAATGCGAGTCGAGAGCAACGCCACAGGAATTCCAATGACAATTCCTATCAGCACAAGCTTCAATCCTTCATTCAGCACCATGCCGAGCACCTGCGTTCGCTGCGCTCCCAGCGCCATGCGCACCCCAATTTCACGTGTGCGGCGGCTCACGGTGTACGACATGACTCCGTAGAGTCCTATGCAGGCCAGCATTAGAGCCAGGACACCGAAAAATGTGGAAAGACGCGCCACCAGAATGTTGTTGGAAATAGAAGAGTCCACCAACTCGTTCAGAGTGCGAATTCGCGAAACCGGCACATTTGCGTCTAGTGCAGCAAAGGCTTTTCGCACAGGTTCGGTGAGATCTTGAGGTTTGCCGGCGGTTTGAATTTCGAAATTGATGGCGTACAGGGCATCCAAAGCCTGCCCCGTGGGCACGTAAAAGCGGCGCTGGACCGGCCCGCGGATCGTATGATCGCGCACATCACGGGCCACTCCGACGATCTCCATTGGCTGGTCCTTGTGCTGTTGATCGTCAATCCACATCTTGCGGCCGATCGGGTTGGAGTTGCCAAAGTAGAATTTCGCCATGGTCTCATTGATGACCGCGACCTTCATAGAAGTCGGCGTGTCCTGAGGACCAAATTCTCGCCCCATCAGAATGGGAATTCCCAATGCATGAAAGTAACCAACCCCGACTTGGTCCCAATACACCACTCGGTCTTTATCACGCGAGGCGGTGTAACCTTCGATCTTCATAGCGTCTGCAGATTCGGTACCACTGAACAAACCGTTTTCTGAAGCTGTAACGCTACGTACTCCGGGGAGCGATGCGAGCCGCGAACTCATCTCACGTTGATATTCGATCAGCTGCGCGGGCTTGTATCCACCGGCAACCGGATCGACGCGCGCCATCAGAACGTTGTCGCGGCTGTATCCCAGATCGAGATCTCTGAGATTCTTGAGGCTATGCACCAGCAGCCCGGCAGCAAACAAGACCAGCAGACAAATAGCAACCTGCGAGGCGACCAGAATTTTGCCAAGTGGAAACCGCCCGGAACCGGCCTGCGCCACGGTGTTCTCTTTCAGTGTGGGCGCCACTGCGAGCTTGGCTGAACGCAAGGCGGGCGCCAAGCCAAAGAGCAGCCCGGTCAAAAGGCACACAGCAGCGGTGAAAACCAGCACGCGCCAGTCCGGATTTGCAGTGAATCCCTCGGCCGCGCGCGCGCTTAAGCTCAGCTTCAACAGGCTTTGCGTGCCCCAACCCGCGAGCAGCAATCCGGCAATTCCACCGGCAAAGGCAAGCAAGACGCTTTCCGTCAGCATTTGCCGGATCAGATGGCGCGGGCTGGCGCCGATCGCCAGGCGGACCGCAATCTCGCGCTGACGTGAATTGGCCCGCGCCAGCATAAGATTTGCCACGTTGACACAAGCAATCAGCAAAACAAGGCCGACGATCGCCATCAGGAGAACCAGCGGGCGAGAGAACTCTGGCCGCAGCCCGGAGAAACCCCCGGCTCCGGCAACAACAGATATTTTTTCCTGCTTAAGCGCTTGCTGATCCCCGGGATCGAGGGAGCGCCCTTGCGGACCTTGCAGCCATTGTTGAAACAGGACGTTTAAGTTAGCTTCGGCCTGGCCTCTGCTTACACCTGGCTTCAGACGCGCCATCACCCGAAGCCAAGAGGCTTGAACGTTATCCAGCCAGGGCCGTCCCGGCATCACCTGGGGCTGCATGGTTACAGGTATCCAGAAATCCTGCTTCTCGCCCACGGTATCCCCGAAAAATCCGGGTGCGGCTATGCCAACTACGACGTAAGGGTACTTGTTGAGCCGAACCGTTTGCCCGACAATAGCAGGATCTTCGGCAAGTTTTCTGATCCAGAACTCGTAGCTGACCACGGCGACCGGGTTCGATGATTTGGCTCGATCATCATCCGGCACCAGCGTGCGTCCGCGAAACGGCGAAACTCCGAGCACGGAAAAGTAATTGCTGGTTACAAGATTTATGGTCGCGTCATCGGTGACAACGCCGGTTGCCCCAGTTTCCACTGTCACACGGTGTTCTTGCCCTGATGCAGCCATTCCGGAAAAAACATTGTTGCCATCCCGCAGATCCCGGTAGAGCGGATAAGAATAGATATCAGTTCGCGGAGTACCGATGCTCCTGCTGTTCGCCATTGCGGGATCGCTGACAATCACTAACTGGTGGGCATCCTGAACGGCAAGAGATTTCAGCAGGACGGCGTTGATCAAGCTGAAGATTGCAGTGTTGGCTCCAATACCCAGCGCGAGCGTGACGACTGCCACAGTTGCGAAACCCGGGTTCTTGCGCAACATGCGCAAAGCGTAACGGACGTCCTGAAACAAAATGTGCATCCCGCTTTCACCTCTCTTTTGAGTGAATGCAGTCCAGCTCATTCGGGCTGGATTCCTGTCTGGTTGCAAATGGCTGCTAAATCTGAGCCGTCGCCCCGGTGTCGTGCAATGCTCCCAGAGCCCACGCCGCGTTCTTGCGTGCTTCGGCCAGTGGAGAGGTCTTCAAGACTCGAATGAGCGCGTCTATAGAAGGGTGGCCAATATTGACCAAGGCAGCCGCTGCTTCTTCGCCCAGAGTCATCTTTGTGGGTATTGGGCTGGAACGGTATTTCACAGGGTTGACTTCACTGCTGTCGCCGAGCAATTCAACCAGCAAATTTACAGCCGGTGCAGCGGCCGTGTGCTGTTGTCCCAACCAATAGGCTGCTGCTGCTTTTTCCTGCACCTTCCCTGTTTTTAAAATGCTGATGTGGCTGCTTATGGGGTCTTTCTTCTGAGATCGATCCGGCGAGGCACCGTTCCAGGCGGCAAAGGCATTGAGCACCAGCAGACCCATTCCCAACAGCAAACCTAACCTCGATCTCCTTAGCTCGTTCATAGTAGCGGCTCCCTCGGCAGCTTCAGATCTTCCTCAGGGTGGGGCACGCTACCAGAATGGCACGTTTTATGCCGAATACGATTGTTGAGCAACCCGTTTGCATTCAGTGTGTTGCGACGGTATGTTGCAGTATTGAACACAACACTGCTGTTCGCTTGTGCATTTTACTGTGCGAAATCGAACAGCGGACGTTTTAGTCGCTGCAGGCAGCGTTGCTGAACGCGATTACCATCGCTCCATGTCGCAATGAGAGCTTTGTAGCTATATGCCGCTCACCAACTTCGTATGATATTAAATGTCATTGTCGTAAGCGCCGGCTGGCACCGGGGTCTCGGCTGTTTCGAGTACTGAGGAGAGCGGTACTCGGGTGAGCACAGGGGCGGCAATCGTATTCTGGACCGCTCGCTCCAGCGAATGACGAAACGCCCCTTTCAGGAGCTCGGCATCGATCAAGAGAAGCCGCCCAGTACCCTGATAAAGAGATAATTGGCCTATTGGACGCCGCCGGGAAGTGCAGAGATCAAGCGTAAGTACCAGGCGCTCCTTGCTGGAACGCCAGTGAACCTTGATTGAGCGTCCGTCTCCGTAGCTGTCGAATAACTGGCCGGGCGCAAAGCGGTCATCGAGAACGATCTCGAACCCGTCAAAATCGCCGGCCAGGCACTCCTCCAGCAGCTCGGCGATCGAGGCAACGTTGCGCGAGCTTTGCAAGCCGGCAGCAGCTTTCCGCAATGCGATGTTGCGGGCAAAAACTTTCTTCTGCAGCTTCAAACGCCGCCCAACGCGTTGGAATTCCCTGAATTCTGGATACTTGAGCTTGCGCAGCCCGAAGAAGACGAGCAGCAACAGGATCGCACCTACCGGTACAAAAACCACCGGCGATGGGTTGAGCAGGAAGAGGCTCAGTACAGCACAAAGAGCAGAGATTCCGTAAAGAACCCAGACCACCTGACGCTGTGTAAGTCCAAGCTCAAGCAACTTATGGTGAATGTGCTCCCGGTCAGCTCCGAAAATAGAATGGCCACTAAGGAATCGGCGGAGGAAGCTGAGTGCCACGTCCGTCAAAGGAAGTGCAAAAGAGACGACTGGAACAATGATGCTGTCCAGCGTTGAAGTCTGGCGCTGCGATTCCGCCAGCACAAACGCGCTGAGGACAAAACCCACAAAGAGACTGCCAGAATCCCCCAGGAAGATGGATGCGGGATTGAAGTTAAAGATCAGGAAGCCGAAGAGGCTGCCCGCCAGAATGGTGGTCGCCGTTGCTACCCCCGGTCGACCTGCCGCAGCCAGAGTAAAAATCGTGACCATGGAAAACAGAGCCGCCCCAGCAGCCAGACCGTCAAGTCCATCAATAAGGTTGATTGCATTGCAGATCAGGACGACCCAAACTACAGTTAAGCCGAGGCAAATAGCCGCGGAACCGTGCATCCACCTCTGAGTGGAACAGAAGCCAAAATGAATCCCGGAAAGGTAGAGAGCAACACCACCCCCAATTTCGACCGCCAGTTTTACCCATGGCACAACCGAAATGAGATCATCCACCAAACCGACCAGGAAAAATACTGTTGCGATAATGACAACCCGGATCACGTCTCCATTGTTTGGAGAGATGCCCCATCCATGTCGGGCAGCAACCAAATAGGAAATAAACAGCGCGAGAAATGAGGTAAAAACGGCGAAGCCGCCAAGGCGTGGAATGGGAGTGGAGTGAATGTGACGGGGCGAGTCAGGAAGTTTGACGAGTCCACAACGTCTGGCTACATTGCGCACCAGCCAGGTCAGGCACGCGGAAACCACGATGCTTGCCAGGAAACTCGCAAAGTACTGCATCATATCCAAAACGGACGCCCGCTCTCCTTCTTGAGGAGGTGTTGATTTTTTGCCAAATTCAGAGTTGCTGTGATCATACACTTTCACGCAAAACTCTTGGAACAAAAAAGACTCTTAAGACGGCTGCGACACACCTGATCCACGAACTAAGACCCGGCACTTGCTCCAACCTGATATTAGAAAATTCTAACTAATCCTCTGCTTATAAGTGTTGGCCGCACTGAATTCCTAATGCTCTCAGGACCGACCGCCACTTCAGCACACACACGCGCACCCGCCGCATAGTGACAAGCCCCGGCCTTGACGCATCTAAGCCATCCAGAGAGGGTCGAGGAGATGAGAAAAGCTTGTTCTAGAGGTTTAACGGTTTTTATTTGCCTGCTAGCATCTGGGTTGTGGGCCCAGTCCACTGCTCAAAACCAGTCTTCCGCGGGAAAACAGAGAATGCAGGAGCGTGTCACGCAGGAGGTTTATCACCAGCTTGTCATGCTGCCGCAACTTTCAATTTTTGACAACATTTCCTATAAAGTTGATGGCAGCACGGTCACCCTGATGGGTCAGGTGCGCAATGCTGTTCTCAAGGACGATGCGCAACGGGCTGTGAAGCACGTGGAAGGCGTGGAAACCGTCAACAACCAGATTGAAATCCTGCCTCCCTCCCCCAATGATGACCGTATACGGCGCCAAGTCGCGCGAGCCATATTTAATGACGATCGTCTCTTCCCCTACGCCATGGGATCGGTCCCTCCAATTCACATCGTTGTGAAAAGTGGTCACGTGACCCTTGAAGGAATGGTAAACAGCCAAGCCGACAAGAATGAAGCGGGGATTCGCGCGAACTCCGTGCCAGGAGTCTTCTCTGTGCAAAACAACCTGCGTGTGGGATCCTCGCAGTAGATTGCCAGGCAAAAGAGCGCATACGCCGATTCCGCGCTATCCACAAATTAAGCAGCGTCGTGCTTCTTGCGTAGAACCTCAATGGATTGAGGCGCTGAAATTGTCATTAGAGTACCGCAGCTTGAGCAGAAGACTGAGCCTGCGTGCTCTACCACAGCGGGGACTGTCCTGAAGCTGCGCTTACAATTGGGACACTTCACGTCAATGATCTGAACCAAAGGACAATCCTGGCTATTTTGATGATGTATTTTGACAGCTTACCACGCAACGGCACCCAAGTTCATACACACTGACGACCGATGTCCTGCTGATTTTAACGAGCTATGCCGTTGCTGGACACAACGCGCGCAACAGCGAGCATGGCAATCGCTTGGGCTGAAGAGTCGCGGAGAGCCTGGGCTCTGACGAGTGCATTTAAAGAGTTCACCTGAGCGGCGGCCTCGCCAACCTCTTGAACTACTGCAGCGGTGTCCGTCTCCGGAGTACGAGCGTCCCAGGCTTCATTTACGGCGTCGAACGCCATATCAAAGTACTTTGCAGCCTGGGCCTTATGTCCGGAGGTTCCAGCAGCGAAACCGCTGGCTGCGGCCTGGCGTGCCCGCTGAACCGGCGGAAGGCCTCGCAGAGCTTCGGTTTGATCGGTTCCGGCCTTGTCCATGGCTTCGAGCACGGAAACCGTGTCCTCGGGAGGGCGCTCGATTTCCCTTGTTTGGCCGGGATTCTGGACAGCAGAATTCGCCACCAGATCCTTCTGCAGTGCTGCCGCGTAGTCCGTCGCACCGAGCGCTTCCTGCATTGCACCGGCAGTGATGTTGATGCCCATCGTACGGACAGGACTGTCGTCCATCTTGGCCAGCCAGTCGAGCAGTTTGAGTCCCGTGCGGCTGGCCAGGTCCTTGTTTACGTCCGGGGCCATCTGCGCGTACATTGCGGCAAAGTTCTCTGCTTCGCCGGCGTACTCGTGGCTGTCAGGCAGCGAATCGAACATCTTCTCAAAGTGCTGCTGCGACCACTGAGAGCTCGCTCCCTGAGCTTGAATCGCAGCCATCAGAGCTCGCGAGGGCACAATGCCTTTGTCCATGGCCGCATCCAGCTTCCGCGAAATTGTATCCAGAGTCTGCTTGGGGCAGGAAGTTACAGCGCCAATGAGAGATTGCTCGGCCTGGAAGGCGGCGTTTACGGGCAGGTTTTCAACGAAGTTCAGAGCAGCCTGGCAATCAGCCTGACCGCTGGCCATTAAAGACACAGATGGCTTTTGCCCCACGCGAATCAACTCCGATTCTATGCGCACGCCCTCGTGCCAGAGCTTCCGGGCCATGGTGCGGTCGATAGGGGCGATCACATCAGCCGCGCTGGCCAATACACGGAGGCGATCCTGCGGGTCAGACTCGGGCAGCGACACCGCCATATTGACGGTATCAAAAACGAACTTCTGCTCGGGCGTGAGCTTCGCCGCGGTGGAATGCTGTTGCTGCTGAGGGTGTTGTCCTCTCAGCTTGGGCGGCTGTTCCTGCGCTGCCGCGCATAAAGACAGGGCCGCCACTGCGGCGCCCGCAACCAGCTTAGAGATGCGGTACACGTGATCTACTCCAACCTTGTTTTTTGACAGGGAACCCCACTCCCGTGGGGACATTGACGAGCCTACCGAAGCATCAACTCTGCATCAAGCACGTGAGAGCTTTTTTCCGTCTGAGGTAGTACGGAACCTTAGTCCTAGAGGCGAGTAAATGATATCGTTCAATCTGAATTACGCAGTTCCTGAACGATCTCCTGTGCGGCCTTACGGGCGAGTTCCGCCCTGTCCGGCGGGAAAGAAATGGCTCCCACGCGCGCATGGCCGCCTCCGCCATATCGCTCGCAGATTTTTGCCAGGTTTACCATGTCAGTTTTCCGCGTCCATGGATTTGATCCGACGGCGACCTTTACTCGAAAGCTGCTACGGCTCAAGCCTACGCTGTAGACCGAGTCGCGATGAAGATAGTACGGAATGAACTTGTTGTAACCTTCAAGATCGTAGTCACTGATATCAAAATAAATTGTGCCATTTTTGCACTCGGAGTGCTGGCGGATAATATCCAGTGATTTGCCATGCCGCTCCATCAGCGGCGGGATGAGTTCGGCCACAAATGGCTCCTGGATGACGCTGGCCAGCGGCTCGCTCACAAGAAACGGAATGACCCGGGGCAGAAAGTCGGGATCATTCGTAGATTCAATGGCCATGGTAAGCTTCATGGCCGGCTCAGCCATTTCCACCGCCTGCTCGGGTGATTCAAACTGAGCGCCATCGATAATATCCGCCCAATGAATTAACTCAGCGACGGGCGCGGCATCAAAGCCAAACTTGTCCTGCGCCACCTGGGCCAGAAACTTGGTGCAGGACTTGAATTCCGGATCATAGAATTTCCGGCTTTGATCATGGGTGCGATAGTGATCCGCATCCTCGGGCGTGAGAAACGCGCTCTGGTGATGATCAAACCACCACGTAATCCGCGGCGAAGCCGAGTACTTGAAATCAACAATTACGTTTTCATCGCCATCGAACTGGTTCTCATCAAAAAGAGCGCCGGCGCGGTGCACAAGACCGGTGAATTCAAAAAGCGCGTCCTCTCGGATCCGCTCGCGGTAGAAGCGTGAGAACAGGGCCGCCGAACAGGTGCCGTCAAAGCACTTGCCATGGAAAAAGACCCTTACCTTCACTCGAGCGTTACCTTTCCGCTTTTCCGCTAAACAAGGAAAGCTACTAGAAATGACATTGGAAGGACGGTTCTGTCAAGATAACCGCCGAAAGCTGGCTGCGGGAAGCATCCGCCCCCGTCGCTCACTTGTAGATGGAGAACTGCTCGGTGGGCTTTTGCAGTTTGATGGTGATATCCATATTCGGCTGCCGCACGTCAAAATCGTTTCCCCAGGTGCGGAAGCCGTGAGCAATCACCTGGATCCTCACCTTGCCATACGGTATTCCGTCCGTTCCCGCTTTGCCATCTTCATGAGTCTTCAGCTCCAGGCCATCCTGCTTTATATGGCCGTCCTTGTCTAGCATGTGCAGGACAACCTCCGCGTTTTTGACGGGCTTCCCATTTGAATTTCGGACAACCACAAGGTTCACGGTGGCGGTTGGGAGCTTATCGGGCTGAGCCATGGCAGCCAAACCAAGAAACAGCACGAAAACACCGGCATTTCGGAGACGGATCATACCCGTATTGTAGCAAGCTGCTGGATGCCGAACGTTTTAAGAAACGAATCTCGGGCAACCCAGATTTGCAATCTCTGCTGAACCGATTAGAAAGCTCCAATATAGACAAGGACTCACAGCCTTTGCCGCGACAACTTTAGTAACCACTGCGGCTCCTCTCAAAAACACTTTGGTAACTTGTCGCTCCCGCCGGGGGGCCAGACAATCGAGTCTGCATAACCGAAGTAACTTTTCCGACCGACAGTACTTTTTCCGGAAGTGTTCTTCTCTTGGGCTCCGAACGGTTTCAAAGGCTGGGTTTCGGCCGCAATTTTCGGCAAGGAGGAGCAGATGAGCGGTGGCAGGTTGGCATCGAGAATAGGATCGGCACGCCGGTCCCAGTCCGGGAGATCAGGCTTTACGCTGATCGAGCTCATCATCACACTCGTCATAGCTCTGCTCCTGTCGCTGGTAGCCCTTCCGCTGATCACTAATATTTACCGGTCGTTTCAACTCAATGCGGCGGTCTCAGCGGTTACAGGAGCGATTCAAGGCACCCGGTATCAGGCGATCTCCGGGGGGTACCCGTTTCAAGTCGTATTCAGCAAGGCCAATTCGAATTATCAGGTGCAGAGCGACCCGAACCGCACCGGAGTCTTCACAAACGTAACGGCGAATCCGGTGCCTCTCGGAAATGCATTTGTGCTGGGTCAGGACACAACTCTCCAGTTCCATCCTGGCGGTCTGGTTACCGCCTCAGTGGGCTCTACTACACTCACGCTGACGTCCCACGGAAAGACTGAGTCGATTGCGGTATCTAGCTATGGAAATATCAAAGTCACGCCGTAAAACGGGCCGGCAGACAGGTTTTGCCTTGATAGAGACCATGATTGCCATCGTAATCCTGGCGGTCGGGTTGCTTGGTGCAGCCGCTCTGCTGGCGCAGCTTACCGGAAATTCAAGCACGTCACGCTACATGAGCACGGAGGCGCTGCTTGCCTCTGAAAAGCTCGACGATCTCAATCGGCTGCCCGACTCTGATCCCGCCATTTCTGTTTCCGCGGGGAACTCCGTGGGTAGCCTGACAGCCGACACCACCGCGAGCGTTACTGCTCCGGATGGAAGCCTTCAAACCATCGACTATTTTGATACGGTTGCCATTTCGTCCGGCAACGGATCCATTGTTGAGACGGTGAGCGGAAAAGACGCGGGCGGCAAGAATGTCTTCACGACGACAACTCATGCCCCGGATGGAACCGTAATCTCTACGCAAGGGAATGCACCCCCTGCCGGCAACGGAGACACCCTGTTATTTAGACGCCGCTGGATCATTGAAACGAACGTCCCTGGATTGCCGCCGGAATCGCGCAGGATCACGGTCGTGGTGCAATTGCCCGCCGTAACAGGGGCAGTAAACTTCCAAACCAGCATGGTGAGGTGAGCACATGCGCAAAGCCAATGCACAACTGATTCGCAAAACCAGGTCGAATGCTGCCGCAGGAACAGCAGGTTTCTCGCTTGTCGAACTTCTGGTGGCTATGGCGATCTTCATGATCGTTGGCGGTGCCGCGATTGGGCTGGTGAGGAAACACGCGCCTCTGTTCACGACCGAAGAACAACAGACCGGGCTCAATATTGCCATGCGAAATGCTGCGGCGCAGATGCAGATTGACGTGGTGAATGCAGGAACCGGGTACTACCAGGGCGTGAATATTCCTTCATGGCCCATCGGCGTGACCATCGTCAATAATCCGCCGGCCACGAACTGTTACGATGCCACGACCCATACCTACGGCCAGACTTGTTTTGACGCGATGAACGTGATCGCGATCGACCCGAACACTCCTCCAGCCAATCCTCAGGATATCGGCGCAAATTGTGTAAGCAGCACGTCATCCAGCCTGTTCATCACCCCGCTTGGCGCTACGACTCTGGCTCAACTTGCGGCGGACTTTCACAGTGGAGACGAGGTTCTCCTGGTGAAGAGTGACGGTTCGCAGATGACCACGACGGTTCTCACCAGCGATGGCGAGGTGTCAGGCGGAAAGGTAAAACTGGCGCACAATCCCACTGGGGCAGGAGGGGTAAACGATACTGATCCCCTGGGAATTGCCAGCAACAGCGACAACAACAAGTTGGGTGATCAGTTTTGCAACACAGATTGGGTCCTGAAGCTTGCTCCCATTAAATATTGGGTGGACGCTTCCGATCCCGCTGATCCCAAACTGATACGCGAGCAGAGTGGCCAACAGAATGTTATTGCGGAACAGATCATCGGGTTCAAAGTCGGCGCGTCCATCTGGAATGGTACCAGTGCTGATCCCTACAGCTTTGACGCGAGCACTTATAAACATGACTGGAGTCTGATTCGCGCTGTTCGTATTTCTCTTATCGGACGAACACCACCGTCAGGCGACGTAAATAACAAATTTCAAAATACGTTTGATCAGGGCCCATACAAAATCCAGGCGGTTTCGGTAGTAATCAATCCCCGGAACCTGAGCATGAATGAATGAGGAGGGAGCAATGCAACGGAACACACCTCGGTTTTCCACCTCTCACAACAGGAAGCGAAGCAAGACTCAGCAAGGCGTCGCGCTGATCACGACCCTGCTGCTCCTGATGTTGATGACGGGGCTGAGCCTGGCCATGGTCCTCTCGGTCCGTTCAGACATGCTCATCAACGGGTACTACCGCAATTTCCGCGGCTCATTCTATGCGGCAGACTCAGGCCTGAACGTGGCGCGCCAAGCCATGCTGGACCAGGTGGTAGCTGCAATCCCGGCCAGCTTCACCATTACACAGCAGCCGATCCCGAACGGTACTGACACGAACGTGCAGAATTTTCTCGTCAATACCTACGGCCAGAATTTTGTGAAGCTCACGGGAAACGGTAGTGCCGGCTCTTCGTGGCCGGGCAGCTTCAAGCTGACAAACGTTTCGTTTGCACTTGCGCCGAATGGTTGTACTGTACTGGGCGGTGATAAGACGGCAACCTGTGCTGCGCCCAGCGGCCCGGTCACCGAATACGACTATCTCTACAACTATTCCCTGACTGCGCAAGGACAAGCACAAGGTACTCAGGCGACAACCATCTCTGACCGGGGCAGCGTGATCGTAAAGGCCACTCTCGTCCCCACGAATTCCAAGATCAGTTTTGCTGCCTGGGGAATGTTTATTGACCATTCTCCGGAATGCGATGGCACGACCCTGGTGCCCGGCACGATCTCCGGTCCCGTATTCACCAATGGTGCCTGGAATTTCGGCACGTCAGGTTCCTATATTTTTACCGATACAGTCGGCAGCGTGGCATCCACGTCGGGATATCAGTTCAGCGGCACTTGCAAGGAAGTGGCGGGTGATGTTCCCGTGAAGTCTGGCAACAACACCATCGATCCCCAGTTCCAGGCAGGAGTCCAACAAGGCCAAGCAGCAGTGCCTCTTCCGTCCAATGACTTCAACCAGCAAAGGGCGGTGCTGGATGGGATCGGCGCTGATACAAGCCCGGTAAGCAAGAGCGATCTTCACAATGCCTTGAAAGACGTAAACGGAAATCCGTATCCTTCTTCCGGCACAAACTCGGGCGTCTTTCTCCCTTACACACAGAAGGACGGCGATAACACGATCGATGGTGGCGGAATCTACGTGGAGGGCAGTGCTTCAGTAACGCTCTCCGCTCCCAATGGCACCTCACAGCAGGTGTATACGATAAAGCAAGGGAATCCCGCCACCACCACAACGGTTGTAATCAACCCCACGGGTGGAAAAAACGGTAATGGAACAACTACCGTGACGACGCAAGTTGGAGGTTTGCCTGTCTCCGCTCCCGTGGTATTCCAGGGAGTTCCACAGCAGATCGATCCGGCCACGCACGCATCGTCGCCGGCAACCATGCTGTATGTGGATGGCAGCATTACTTCCCTTTCAGGCCCTGGGCAGGGCGTACCCGCCATCCAGAACGGGAGTGAGGTAACAATCACAGCCGCCAATAACGTTACCGTAACCGGGGATATTCTTTACACTACGGAGCCGGTGACTACCAGCCCGAACCCGATTACAGGACAACCTGCAGATACGCTGATTCCAGGCAATGACACCCGTCAGGCATTGGGAATCTATACCGCAACCGGCGACATCCAGTTGAACAACCAGCAGGCAAACGCCAACCTGGAGATTGATGCCTCGCTGGCGACCATTTCACAAAATGGCACGGGCGGCCTGACGAATATTGGAAATCAAATCAACCAGTTGACGATTGTGGGCGGCCGCATTCAAAACAACATCAAGAACATCAATGCGAAGACTAGAAACGTGTATTTTGACCGGCGGTATGCTCAGGGTGGATTCGCTCCACCGTGGTTCCCTTCCACCAGCCTGACCCTGGGCGGCGTCGCGTCGGCGAAAGCTACAACGACAGTGCAGCGTCTGCAGTGGGTCAATCAGACTTCCTACTACTGATCCTGGTTTCTTTTGTAACTCTGCAGCCTCTACGTGAGGCCGCTTACTTTTTGCAGTTACGGCTGATCTGGCGAGGGTGCCGGGTGACCCTGTAGCTGCACCAGAATGGTTGCGACGAGCACTCCTGCAATTCCTAACACCTGAACCGGGCGCAGGATCTCCCCTACAAAACTCACGGCGAAAAGGATGGCAAAGACCGGTTCCAGAGAGCTGGCGATAACTGCCCGTGTTGGATCGAGATATTTCAGTCCTGTGAAGTAAAAGAAATACGGGAGGAGCGTGGAGAGGCAGGCAAAAAGAAACAGGAAACTCCATTGCGCGCCGGTGAAATGCTCAGCCACCAGCCTCTGCGGAGGGTTCACCAGCAGCCAGAAAGCGGACGCTGCCAGGAGCGCGTAGAACATGATCTTGAACTGATGATGGCGGCTGACCAGTTCCTGCGCCACGATGTTGTAAAAAGCATAGGAGAACGATGCAATGATCCCGCCCAACACTCCCATGGCTTTGAAGCTCAGGCCCGAGTGAAAAACATCAATCGCCAGGGCAGTTCCCGCCATGGCGAGGATCACAGCAGAGACGCGCGTGGCCGAAAACCGATCGCGGCCGCGCATCACCATCGTAATCAGAACCCAGACAGGAGCTGTATATTGCAGCGTGATCGCAATGGCCACGGAAGACTTCTCAATGGCGAGATAGTAAAAATAATTCGATCCCGCCAAGCCGAGAATGCCGGTAAGTCCGCAAAGCAGCAGGTCCCGTCTTTGGATACGTAAAAAGCGCGGTCCGAAGCGCAGCAGAAGAAAGCCCGCGAGAACAATTACGGCAAATGTCGTCCGTGCCTGCGACAAGACCAGCGGTGAGATGGCCGCGCGTCCGGCAAAGACGCTTCCGTTGAAGATTGCCTTGCCGGCCGCTGCAGCGGCTCCCCAGCAAAACGTCGCTCCGGCTATAAAGAAGTACCCCCGCCAGGGGTGCGACTGCTGATGGCCGCTGCGGGGGCTGATTTCTGGTGCGGTAAGACTACTCGGCAAGCATCTGGTCCAGCCGGTCAGGATCGAATCCGATCATGACTTGGTCTCCAACGACTATCGTAGGTGTGGAGCGGCTTTTGTAGGTTCGAACCAGCTCGAAGACGGCCTGCTGGTCCACGCTGACGTCCTTGATTTCGAATGGAATCCCTTTCTCCGAAAGGTAGGCCTTGGCCCAGGAGCATGGCGGTCAACCGGGTGAGCTGTACACAACCACTTTCTTTGCTGTCATTCTTTCCTCCCGTTGAAAGATAAGATTCCACGGCACGGCCTCCCGCTGCACTATTTTGCGGCCTCGAGATGCGTTTCAACCGCATTTACAGCGGGCAGGAGCCGGATTTCCCAAGTTAATTTGGCTGTACTCCTCAGCATTGCGGCGACGCTGCAATACTTCTCTTCCGAGAGCCGGACGGCATCTTCCACCGACTTGCGCGCGACCGGCCCTGAAATCGTGTAGATGAGATGGATGGACGTATAGACCGTAGGCGGCTGCTGCGCTCGTTCGGCTTCAGCACGTACCTCGACCCCCGTGAAGGGCTCGCGTTTCTTGCGCAGAATACTCACCACGTCGGTAGCAGTGCAGCCGCACAGGCCCATCAAAACCATCTCCATAGGCCCAGACGCGGTGTTGCGCTGGCGATCTGAGTCGATCACGACGGCGTGGCTGCTGCTGGCGCTCGCCGCGAAACGTTCACCATCAATCCAGTTTGCTTTGGCTTCCACCATAGATGCTCCAAATCGGACATTAGAATAGCAGGCTTGTTGCCGGAATTGCGGGCTTACCCAGAGCCCATGGGAACGTCTGAGTTGTCGTGGGCCCGGGCTGGCCCCAAGAAGATTCCAGAAAAATGGTGGAAGAAACCGTCAAATTCGCGCAATGGAGAGTAGGAGCAAAAGCCGAAGCACCGGGCAGAACCATGGCGGAATTCGCGCAGGATGACCAGGAGTTGCTTCGGCAGCTCTCCAGAGGGAATGAGGCTGCTTTCAAAGCACTGTTCGAACGCTATCAGGGCCCGCTTTACCGGTTCGCGTTGCATATGAGCGGTAATAGCGCAACGGCGGAAGAGGCGACACAAGAAGTGTTTACGCAACTCATTACAAACTCGAAAGGTTATGACCCTGGCAAGGGTTCCGTAGGCGGATACCTCTTCGGAATTGCAAGAAACATCACCCGCCGGGCCGTTCAGAGTGTCAGCGGGGAGATGACCCTGGACAAAGATATTGAGGACGATGACTTCGCTCTCGCCGAGGAAATGGATGTTTTGCGGGACCTTACAAACGGCGAACTGGTATCAGCGGTTCGCGCCGCAGTGCTGGCCTTGCCCCAGCAGTACCGGGAAGCAATCGTCTTGTGCGACCTTGAAGATGTCAGTTACCAGGACGCCGCCGAACTGCTCAAGTGTTCACCCGGAACTGTGGCTTCAAGAGTCCACCGCGGGCGCAAGATGCTGAAGAAAAAATTGAGCTGCCAACCATGCGTGAAATAGATCCAGTTCGTGCGCCCTCGGAGGCGCTGCTGTCATCAGCACTGCACCGGCTGGCCTCAGGCACCGAGCGCAATGCGCCGGAGGCACTGCAAGCCAGCCTTTTGGGCCAGTTTCGCCGACACCATCTTCGCCGCCGGCAGAAGCGGTTCCTGGCTGCGGCTTCTGTTGCTGTTTTATTGCTTCTGGTCGCGGCAATGCTCAACTTGCGTGCACCCGCTCCAGGAAATGAACTCGCGACGATACCACCGCCCAAACTCCAAAAAGTGGCAGAAGTGCCAACCCAACCGGTGGCAAAACATTCTGACGCAACTCAGCTGGCCGCACGTGCCATAACGAAGCATCCTCGGCCAGCAACTGATGAGCAGACCAGCAGCGAATCAGAGAACTTCATCGCTCTGCCCAGTTATGATCCCGCAACGGCGAGCGGAGAGCTGCAAGTAGTCCGCGTGGAGTTGCCGGGATCAGAGCTGCGCATGTTGGGAGCGCCTGTGCTTGGAGACCTCTCAGACCAGCCGGTAACGGCAGATTTCATTACAGACCGCGACGGCACGCCTTATGCAGTGAGATTGGTTCAGTAAAAAAGCATTATTAAAGGAGAATCACTAATGAAGCCAGTACATGTTTGCATCGTCGCAGTGCTCCTGATGGCCGGGTTGGCAGTTGGCCAGCAGGCTCCTCCTGCCTCCGCTCCTCCGGATGCACCAATTATGGTGATGGCGGGGCCGGCACATGGCGAATTGCTGTTCATTGGCGACATGGACCACAAAGTTGTAAAAGGCGCTCCCTACACGGCAACCGCAACCACGGAGTCCACCCAAGTCCTTGCTGACGGCAATCGCATTGTGCATAAGCAAAGCGGATTCGTGGCTCGTGATGGCCAAGGGCGCACACGCCGCGAGGAAACAATGGGCCGAATGGGACCGGTAGCCGTGAATGGAGCAAAGATGATCATGATCCATGATCCCGTGGCACAAGCCATGTACATGCTGAACCCTGATAAACAAACCGCCCATGTGATGAAGCACGAAGGCATGCCGGGCATGGCGCAGATGCACAGGAAAATGATGAAAACCATGTCACAGGACGAGCAGGGTGAAATCAAGACGGAATCCCTGGGCAAGCAGGAGGTCGGCGGAGTGACTTCGGAGGGTACGCGTGTGACGCGGACCATACCTGCAGGCGCCATCGGAAACGAGCAGCCCATCCAGATCACGGTGGAAACGTGGACCTCGCCTGAATTGCAAACCGTGGTGCTGCAAAAGCGCAACGACCCGCGTTTTGGCGAGACGGTATTCCAGTTAACTGACATCAAACAGGGCGAACCGGACGCATCACTCTTTCAAGTGCCTGCTGGCTATAAAACTACCCAAGGCATGATGAAGATGCGCGTGACGCATGAAGCGCCGCGCGTCTCGGAGTGACAACGTTCCACTTCGCCTTCTGCGCGATTTCACTGCTTTAAACGGCAGATGGCCGGCAGCCATCTGCCACCTTACGGTGTTTTTAAGCCTTTTGCCGTAACCCTCTTAATGTAACTCCGTTGGCCGTGGACAACAGACCTAGAACTTATTCCTACGCCTCTCGCGTCATTTTGCCCCTCTGGTCTGCTAGCATTACCAGTCGCCTGCCAGCGTCTACCAATGTCTGCTTTTAACTCCTATAAAACTGGTGAACTGGTTCCGGAAAGCGCCGTTTACCGTGTTATTCACGCTGGACACCGCCTGCCGCACGCGGTCACGATCTGCAAAGGTGAGAGTTTTCCGAGATGCGCCAAATGTTTGGATATGGTCAGCTTCGAGCTGCTCCAAACGGTTGAGTGCAGTTTCACCTACGAGCCGATGCACGTTTATGAATTGCATCCTCTTGAGGAAGGCCAGTCAAAAACCGCCATTAGCGGAGCAGAACCGTAGTCGTCGTGTCTTGGAACCGGTTCTAAAATACCGACAATCGAAGATGAGAATTGTCTAAGGCGCCGATTGCGCATAACTATTCTTGACGAATAAAACAGACCACCTGAATCCAGCAGCTCGCATCGCAAATCAAAACATCAGCACACAACCGTTGTCGTGCGAAAGGAGAGACCCTCATGACGCTGCAATGTCCAATCTGCCATGTCGAGTTCATTCGCGAAGTGCTGGAAGAATACGAGGTGGAAGCGAGAAAGGCTAACGACATCAGGGTCGGAGGCCTGCAAGTGCTTACCTGCAGCAATGGTCATATTTTTTTCATCCGCAAGTCGGACGTATCCGTAGAGCAGGTCTTCCGCGCCGCCGCTTAAGTTGACAGCTAGGGCTGGATAACCAGTTTGTCAACGATTTTCCGGTTCTCAGCATAGGCGCGCACGATTTGAAGAGCCATTTCATGCTGGCTTGAGCTGTTTACCGTACCTGTGAGCGTCACGCTCTGGTCATCGACTGCCGTCTTGATATTGGATCCTTGATAGGCAGCGTTCTTACTGTCCAGTGCTTTTTCCAGTTTGTCCTGAACATCCTTACTTGAACTGTCATGTTTTTTGGGCTTCTTTGTATCCGGAGCATTGGGGTCAGCCGGATTATTGCCGCGGGGAGGCTGACCCGGTAACTGCATCGGCGGTCGCCCCTTGGGTTGCTGACCGGCGGCCGGCAGAACCAGGCCCAGAGCAACAGCGCACAACGCAAATTGAGTCAGTCTTCGCAGCATCGCTCTCCACTCAGATTGGATGAGCAGAGCGCAGCCCGGGCTTCCACTCGAACTTAAAAAGCGGTCCCCTTCAGCCACCGAAGTTCCAGCCTTTGTTCGAATTTATCCAGGTGGTTGAACAAAAAACGAGGACCAAGCCTTCTAGTGACGCCTGGTCCTTCCTTGGATCGCAGCAAAGTGTCTGCTGCAATAGAGACAGCGCATCGTTAAAAAATATAGGACAACAACTTTATTTTTATAATATTAATGAGTTAAGAATAGCGTTGTTATTCAACTCGGCGTGAGATTAGCGCCGATTATCTGTGAGTGGTTCGGGATGGATAAGCACCTTGAACAACTCGGGCGCAGCCTGCTTAAAGCGAATTTCCAGCTCGGTTGATATGTCGTGCACGTCGGCAAGTGACAAGTCGTCAGCCATGGTGCAATGGCAGGACATGTAAACCTTGCCGCGCACGCGTTTAATTTCCACTTCGTGCATGTCCAAGACTTCCGGGAACTGCTTCACGATGGGCTTCAGCTTCTGTTCCAGCACCGCATCGCGATGCACAATGTTGCCCGATTCTATGGTAGAGGGCTCGCTTTCAATATGGGTAAGGATGGTAGAAATCTCGGGAACCTCGCTGCGTATTTCGGATTCCAGGCGGCTGACAACATCATGCGCCTGCTTGAGGTTGAGCGTTTCATCAAGTTCCAGATGCAGTTCTACATGAAGATTTCCACTGAGGTCCTGCACGCTCACATCATGCACATTAAAATTATTGCGGGACGCTGTGGCGCGGATGCGGTCAAAAATGCTCTCGCGGCCGGTTTCCCGCGGGACAGAGTGAACAACCACATCGCAATCCGGCAGAATTCCGTGCACAGCAGCCGTAATCTCTACCACCACTTGCTCAGAGCGCTGGAACGTAACATTGCGGGCCAGACCCACCGTCAGATCCGCAAAATAGCGATTTCCGGCGCGACGTATTCTTACGCGCTCAACCTCGATAACCCCATTGATCTTCAGGACGGCATCGATGATCTGGCTGCGAAGCCCAGCGGGAGCAGCATCGAGCAGCGCATCAACGGTCTGCCGCGCTAAACGCGAACTTACATAAACAATTACTCCGGAAACGACGAGCGCAGCGATGGGATCAGCTTTGGTCAGCCAGGTAATCTGGAGAGTCCGTCCTGCCCAAACCAGAGCCAGTCCGAGCACGACCACGCCGCTGGAGAAAACATCTGTACTGAAGTGGAGTGCGTCAGCCTCAAGCGCCTGGCTATCGTACTTGAGGGCGATGCGGCGCAGTCGGCGTGATCTCCACCAGTCAACTGCCATGGAAATAAACAGGACACCGAAAGCAGCAGGAGTGGGATCTATGTGCACATGGTGAAAGCCAGTCAGACGCCTCACAGCTTCCCAAACAATCCATATACATGTCAGCAGCAACAAACCGGTTTCAATGAAGGCGGAAAAATTCTCCACCTTGCCATGCCCGTATTGATGTTCGGCGTCCGCCGGCTTGTCTGAGACGCGCACGGAAAGCAGCGTAATGAATGCGGCAATCAGGTCCAGCCCGGAATGTGCGGCTTCCGACAAAATGCCCAGGCTCATCGTGGATATGCCAACGATGATTTTCAGCGTTGTGATCCCCACGGCCGCCACTACAGAGTTCAGCGCCACCATGCGCTTTTCCGCGCGCATGCTTTCCAGCACCGGATTCAATTCTGTGGTGGACATTCAAGCGCCATTCTCTCAGGATTCGCAACCGCATTCCAGAGAGAACCTCACGGCGCAAGGGAGAAACGCAAGCAACATTGCCGGCCGAAGATTGCCAGGGTCCTTCTAAGATTTCAGGCGTTCAAGTTCTTTGCGAGCACCCTTGAGATCAGGATTAATCCGCACTGCATCTTCCATTTCTCGTTGGGCGTCTTCATTTTTTCCCTGTCTCGCCAGGGCTTGCCCAAGCCGCCAGTGAGCTTCACCGAGTGTAGGAGCTTCGCCTTCGGGTTGCTGCGTCAGGTATTTGCGCAAAAGCTTCTCGGCGAGAGCCGAGTCCATTTCTGTACTCAGCAGAGTTTGTGCGGCATAGAAATACGGAGCTAAATCGTCGGGGACTTTGTCGTGTGCGCGTTCCAACAGCGCGCCTAGTTCTTCCCTTCTTCCAAGCCCCGCATATGCTTGCGCCAGCAGTGAGTACCCGCGTACGCGCGTTGGATCCACCGCAATAGCTCTGGCCGCAAACTCTGAGGCAGCACGATAGTCCAAAAATCGTGGGCTCAGATAAAGCTCTGACGCCCCAACGAGAGCGTCGTAGGAACGCGGGTTTGATTTCACCGCATTGAGCTCAAACTCTTTCTGCTCATCGTAATGTTTTTCATGCTCGGCAATCGCGGCGCGGGCAAAATTTCCGCGCACAGAATCCAGTTCTGCAATCCGCATTGACAGCTCTCGCGCCTTGTCTTTATCCCCGCCGACCATTCCCGGCGCCTCAATATGAAACTCCATCAGAGACTCAAGCGCGTCCAGGTTCCTCGGGTCGGCGGCAACGGCACGCTCTGCTTCTTTTCTGATGGTCTTTGCCATTCCTATCTTCTCGAAGGCGCCTGCGTGGTCGATCTTCTGTGCGTACGCCTCAGCCAGATAGACATGCGCGTCAGAGTTCGAGGGCGCCTGTTTCACTGCCTGACGCAGCAGCTTGAGTGCGTCATCATATTCGTTGTAGGCAAGGTGAACTCGCGCAAGAAGGACCAGGGCATCAGGATTATTCGGATTCTGCTGAAGCTCGTGTTCCAGCAGCGGACGCGCCTGCTTGTAGTGCCCGCTGTGGATTAAGGTAGCTGGGTTCGCCTCGCTGGCCCGCGCGGCAAAAGGAATTATAAAAATGCACACCAATAAAATCGTGGTTGCGCGGAGGATTGCACTCATGCTCCATTAGATAATGGCGACCGCTAAATTGTTTCAAAAACGTGCACCCCACTTGTCTTGCGAATTGGGCTCTCTTGCGTTGTATGGGCGCAGCAATTATTTTCAAAAGAGATGTTGTCAATAAAACACTTCGCGCTTCCGCTGCTCGCAGCGGTGGCGTTGCTCTGTGGCTGCTCGCACTCGCAAAAGCGCTACCAGCTCAACGGTACGGTTATTTCCATTGATTCAACGCGGGGCAATGTCAGCGTGAGCCACGACGCCATCCCGGGCTTCATGCCTGCCATGCTCATGGAGTATCGAGTGAAAGACGCATCCGCGCTACAGCAGCTTCACCTGAATGACAGCGTTACAGCAGACCTCGTGGTCGCTGGCGATCGCTCCTGGCTTGAAAACATTCGCGTGACAGCCAAAGCTCCAGCGCAGCCCGTCACTGTTACAACTACTTCGACGTTCCACATGCCGCAACCTGGAGAGGAAGTTCCCAACTTCCGGCTTGTTGACCAAAACAGCCGCACCTTTTCTTTATCCAGCTTGCGCGGACGCCCGCTTGCCATCACCTTTATCTACTCACGTTGCCCACTGCCCGACTACTGCCCGCGGATGAATAGCAACTTTGCCGAGTTGCTCAAAAATGAAACGGTCAACTCTCAACCTCGCAATCTGCGCCTGCTCAGCATCAGCTTTGATCCGGAACACGATACGCCTGAAGTTCTGCGCCGGATGCATGCGCAGTGGACCCACGGGCCCGACGCTCACAGCTGGACCTTCGCGGTAATTCCCCCAAAAACTCTGCCGCGCGTTCTCGAGTGGTTTGGTCTGACTGCGCTTCCCGATCAGGGCATGATCACTCATTCATTGAGTACTACGCTAATTGCACCCGATGGGAAAGTGATTGCCTGGTGGCACGGAAATTCATGGACGCCTGCCGACATCATGAGAGCATGGTCGGATTACACACATCGAAATCAAGCTTTATCTCGTATGCTGCGCTAGACCGCTGCTGCCCCAACTTCCCTGCGGACCCCAGCATCGTGCGTGAAGGCACATGCTGCTGTGATCTCCCACCCTCAGGTCAATCGCTGTTTGCGTCTCGTCCATATAGGCGTACACAGCCATGACGCTTCCGGCTGCCGTGGTGAACGCGATGAGAACCGCGAGAAAAAGCCACGTGTTAAAATTCTCGATGGTCGCTCCTTTAGCCATGGAAATCCTCCTTCCGCCATTTACGCCTGGTGCTTTGCCGCTGCCAGGCAGTATCTATGCCGTCAATACCTTTTCCGAGCTATCTTCTCTTTAAAGATGGATGGATTCCCAAAACCGGCCGTTGCCTGTTTCGAGCTTCGCCGCCATGTCCTTCAGAGTATCGCGTTGAAACGTAAATACCTGACCAACGGCACCCATTTGCGCGAATCAGTCCTTTCCTATTCTTAACGATTCCTGAAAACAAATTATGCTCGCGACCGGTGCACTCCTTCACCAGCAGCACGGCATATTCCCGTTGGCATACTGCTTTCCTCGATGATGTTTGCTTTCTCCCAGGGCAGCCTGCGTGAAAGCAAACGCAGGATTGTTGACGCGGCAACCCGCGAGCCGCATAATGAAAGGTTTGCCTGTACTGTTCAAATCATCTGAGGAACGGAGCGGATTTTAATGGCAACTGACGTTTCCCCGGTCGCGCGCGGTGTGCCCGCTCTCCGCGCTGCGCAAGGCCACTCCTTTTTCTGGCGGCGTTTGCATTCGCTGAGTGGAATTTTCCCCATCGGCGCTTTTCTTCTGGAGCACTTCACTTCCAACGCTTTTGCCACCAACGGTCCTTACGCTTATGCCGACCAGGTTAAGTTCCTGAGCGGTTTGCCCTTCGTCCTCTTTCTAGAAATCTTCTTTATCTATCTGCCGCTGCTTTATCACTCGTTGTACGGCTTCTACATATGGTTCCGCGGACAATCGAATGTGAGCGATTATCCCTGGGCCGGGAATTTCATGTACGGGGCGCAGCGGTGGACGGGCGCGATTACCTTCGTATTCATCGGCTGGCATACGTATACCATGCGATTCAGCGGCGTGCATCTGCTCACTCATAACCAGGCGGCATTCCACAAGGTGCAGATGGAATTACAGAACCCGTGGGCAGCGGCCTTCTATACCATCGGCATCATCGCTGCTTCATGGCACTTCGCTTACGGACTTTATCTTTTCTGCGCCAAGTGGGGCATCACGGCTACGAAGAAGTCGCGCCGCGCGATGGCGGGAGTCTCGTGGGTGATTGCCATCGCGTTCATCGCGGTAGGCATAGCAACACTGTCATCCTTTTTCAAACTGCAGTGGAAAGACACTCCGGCCCAGTTACCGCCCAAGCCGCCGAGCTTTCAATCAGGTACTCCCGGCAGTCCCGAGTAGCAGACGAATGAGAATGGAGAGATCAAGGTCCTGAATATGGCAGCAACGAATCCAAAAATCATTGTCGTCGGGGGTGGCCTCGCCGGGTTGTCAGCCGTAATCAAAATTGCCGAACACGGCGGGCACGTTGATCTGTTCTCGATCGTGCCAGTCAAGCGCTCCCACTCGGTTTGCGCGCAGGGTGGGATCAATGCGGCGAAGAACCTCAAGGGCGAAGGCGATACTACGTGGCAGCACTTTGACGATACGGTCTACGGCGGAGATTTCCTGGCGCACCAGCCTCCGGTGAAAACAATGTGTGAGGCCGCACCGGGCATTATCGATCTGCTGGACCGCATGGGAGTTCCCTTCAACCGTACACCCGAAGGGTTGCTGGATTTCCGCCGTTTCGGGGGCACACTCCATCACCGCACAGCGTTTGCCGGCGCGACAACGGGCCAGCAACTCCTTTACGCGCTGGATGAGCAAGTACGCCGCTACGAGTCCGAGGGCAAGGTCCGGAAGTATGAACATTGGGAGTTCTTGAGCGCAGTCCTCGACAGCCAGAAGACCTGCCGCGGCATTTGCGCTATGGACCTGCGCAGCATGGAAGTCCGCACGTTCCCTGCCGACGCCGTCATTATGGCGACCGGCGGCATCGGGGCGATCTTCGGAAAATCCACGAATTCAGTCGTGTGCACAGGTTCCGCGCAATCCGCGCTCTATCAACAGGGATGTTTTTATGCCAATGGCGAGTTTATCCAAGTCCATCCCACGTCGATTCCGGGAGAGGACAAGCTGCGCCTTATGTCGGAATCAGCCCGCGGTGAAGGCGGGCGCGTCTGGGTTCCCAAAGATAAAGGCGACAAGCGCGATCCCAAAAGCATTCCCGAATCCGAGCGCTGGTACTTTCTGGAGGAATGGTATCCCAAGTACGGCAATCTGGTTCCGCGCGATGTAGCCACGCGGGCCATCCACAAAGTGGTTTACGAATACGATCTCGGAATCGACGGTCAGGCGATGGTCTATCTGGATCTGACGCACATTGACCGGGACACGCTCGACCGCAAGCTTGAAGGCATTCTGGAAATCTACGAGAAGTTCGTCGGCGACGATCCCCGCGAGACACCAATGAAGATCTTCCCCGGCATGCACTACACCATGGGCGGCCTTTGGGTGGATTACAACCAGGCCACCAACATCAAAGGCATTTATGCCTGCGGTGAGTGCGACTTCAGCATCCATGGAGCAAACCGCCTGGGAGCCAACTCGCTGGTCTCCTGCATTAACGGCGGATTCATCGCCGGCCCGCAAGCACTGCAATACGCAAAAAATAACGCCAAATCCACTGACGGCGTGAGCAGCACCGTATTCGACGCCGAGCGCAAACGCCAGGAAGAAGCCAACGCCAGCCTGCTGCAATCGAACGGCACGGAAAATCCGTTCCGCATCTGGCGTGAGCTGGGCGTGCTGATGACAAAAAACTGCACCGTCATCCGCTATAACAAGCCCTTGCAGGAGACCGATGCAAAATTGGTCGAATTGCTCGACCGTTTCAACCACATCAACCTGAGCGATCGCAGCCAGTGGGCCAATACGTCATTCATTTTCACTCGCCAGCTTTACAACATGCTGCAGCTCTCGCGCGTGATTGCCCAGGGAGCAGCCATGAGGAATGAATCGCGCGGAGCCCATTACAAGCCGGATTTTCCCGAGCGCGACGACAAGAACTGGCTGAAAACAACGAAGGCATATTTCGCCCCGGACGTGGATGAACCCAGGTTCGAATTTGAACCGGTGGATGTGTCGCTGCTGCCGCCGAGGCCGCGCAGGTATGACATGGCCAAATGAGAAGCAAACCACAAAGGACACAAAGGGTCACAAAAATTTCCGTGATCACGTTTATGCCTTCGTGCTCCTTTGTGTCCTATGTGGTTGAAAGGTTTTAAGTGGAGCAACAGGAAAAACAAGGCGCATCACCGCTCTGGTATCGCAACACCGCGATCATCTTCTTCGCGATTGCGGCAGTGCTGGCGGCGGCGGGGCTCAGGAAGCACGATTGGGTGTACTGGGCGTTCGCCGGAATTACATTTCTGAATGCAATCATGACTACGCTGAAGTTCATCACGATAAGGGAAAGCGGAAAATAATCGATGGCAAAAAAGGTTGTCTTGAAGATCAAGAGGCAGGAAAATCCAAAATCCCAGCCGCACTGGGAAGAATTTGAGTTGACATGGAAGCCTGGCATGAACGTGATCTCAGCCATGATGGAGATCGCCCTGAACCCTGTCACCCGCGACGGCAAGGCGACGACGCCGATCGCCTATGATTCAAACTGCCTTGAGGAAGTGTGCGGATCCTGCGCCATGCGTATCAACGGCCGCGCGCGCATGGCCTGTTCGGCGCTGGTGGATAAACTGGAACAACCCATCACGGTCGAGCCTTTCAGCAAGTTTCCCGTCGTGCGCGATCTGGCTGTCGACCGCAGTGTTCTTTTCGAAAACCTCAAAGCCGTGAAAGCCTGGGTACCAGTGGACGGGACTTATGATCTCGGTTCCGGCCCGCGCATGTCCCCCAGCGAGCAGGAAGAGCGCTATCCGATTTCCCGCTGCATCTCGTGCTGTTGCTGTATGGAAGCCTGCCCGCAATTCAATGAGCACACCGGCTTCGTCGGCGCTGCGACCATCGCACAAGTGAAGCTGTTTAACGAGCACCCTACAGGCTCTGCGCTGAAACATGAGCGCCTGCGCGCACTGATGGGCGATGGCGGAATCCAGGAGTGCGGCTATGCACAGAACTGTGTCGAGGTCTGCCCCAAGGACATCCCGCTGACCAATGCCATTGCCGATACCGGCCGCGAAGTCTTCAAGCAGGCGTTCAAGGATTTCTTCCGCGGATAACTAACGCTCGAAGAAATAGCGCGTCAGGTGAAAGAAAATGGGCGCGGAAAAGCAGATGGAATCCATGCGGTCCAGGATTCCGCCATGGCCTTCCACCATGGTGCCGAAATCTTTGATCCCACGATCGCGCTTGACCGCTGACATGGTCAATCCGCCGGCAAAGCCTGACAGCGTGATCGCAATAGACATGAGCAGAGCTTCGCCGGGCCGAAACGGCGTCATCCAGTACAAGCCAGCCCCGACAGCGACGGCAGTCGCCACTCCTCCAATGAATCCCTCCCATGTTTTATTTGGAGAGACGTTCGGCGCAATCTTGCGCTTGCCCAGCAGCTTGCCCCAGACATACTGAAAAACGTCGCTGAGCTGTACCACGACGACAAGAAAGAGCAACAGTTTGGCGTCCTGCCCGCGATAGCCTGGAATGTTCAACATCAGCAGGGCTGGCGCGTAGCTAATGCAGTAAACACACACCATCAATCCCCAATGGATTCGCGATGCGCGATCAAGAAATTTCTGTGTTTCCCCTGAAATTGCCAACCGCGTAGGAACAAAGAGAAACGCATATACGGGAATGAGGATTGAAAACAGACCATACCACTGCCGATAAACCAGCCAGTACTGGAGAGGTGTGATGACAAAGAACGTCCAGAACAGGGTGCGATGGTCGGCAGGAAAGGGATCAATCAGGCTCACGTATTCACGCAAAGCCAGAAATGAGATGAACGCGAAGAGAATGGTTGATCCGTTTGGGCCGATGATGAGCGTGATGGCAAAAATGCCGCTCATCACCCACCATGCACGCATCCGTGCATTCAAATTTTCGACTGTGGCCTGGCCCTTCTCCGATTTTGCCGTCCGGGCCAGAATCGCACCGGCAAGTGACGCGAGGACCAGCAATCCGAAAAGGCCCTGAAAGATGAGCACCATCTGATGATCGAGTTTAAAATTCATGCCTGCCTCAACGCGCAGAGGGCCGCCTGCGCTTTCTCCAGAAAGATCTGCTTCGAGTCATCGGGCCGTGTTTGAAGCGGCGCGCCAAAGTTGGCCCGGCTGATTACCGGGACCGGCAAGATCTCGCCCTTGGGTAGAATGCGATTCAGGTTGGAGAGATAGACCGGAACAAGGCGCAGATCCGGCCGCTTGCGCCAGAGATAGTACAGTCCACTCTTGAAGGGAGCCACTTCTTGTCCTGTACCGCGTGTGCCTTCGGGAAAAATGATCAGCGAGTTCTGCCCCCCAAGCGCTTCAAGCAGGAGTTCCAGCGAATGCTCTGCGGTGCGCAGCTTGTCCGCACCTGGCACTTGCGTTTGCCCGGCCCGCTCCACCAGCACGGCACGGAAAACGTTCACCGCCAAATACTTGCGCAAGCCTGACTGCCAGTAATCTTTGGCAGCCACAGGACGCGTCAACGCCCGCACTGGAGGCGGCAGCACTGACCAGAGCACGACAAAATCTAGATGACTGGTGTGATTTGCGAAATAAACGGTCTGCCGCATATCGGGCTGCTCGTCCGTCCAGCGCACAGTCACGCCAGTTAAAGCGCGCATAGAGGCTGCGATCAGGTTCGCGCCGGCACGGATCAACGCGACTCAAGACCTCGAACAATCCGGGCCGTCCTGCGCCAGATGGTCACAACGCATCCGACGTTGATGAGGATGAGAGCGACCCACAGAACCATTCCAAAGCGCAAAAAAGCGCCTTCAAAGAGAGACAGAACGCAAGCAATTGTCAGAGTCGCCATCCGATGCGGCTTGGCCATGGGCCCGACAAAGCTTTGCTGCAATCCCGATGCTCCGCCGAGCATGCGCACATAAGCGGTGAAGATGGCCAGCAACGCTGCGCTCCAACCGAGCTCAGGACCGTACCAGAGCGACGCCACGGCGTATCCGGCCGGTACCAAAATGAGCGCATCCGAAATACGGTCCGGCAGGTCGTTGAAGATCTCTCCGGATTTCGTCTGCAACCCTCCTTCAACCGCGACCATGCCATCGAGCATGTTTGCCAGCAGCCGCAACTGGATAAAGGCCGCGGCAACCAGCAGCAACAGGTGGCGCGCGAAGCCGGCCATTCGTGGCGAGAAAAGGATTGCCGCCCCGGCACAGCCGGCAAAAACAACGCTCATGATGGAGATGACATTCGGTGAAATGCGGGTCTTTACCAGCATTCGGGCGATGAGCTGTGCCCACGCCCGCTGGCGAGTTTTCAGCGGTCTTCGTGCAGCTGCGGATTCCATGTTGGTAAGTGTGCTTATTCTGCTATAAGATTTGCCTCCGGCAAACAAAAACTTCCTCCTGCCGGACGTGTATCGTGGCCAAAAATAGATCAATTTGGCTGAGGAGCCTGGGAGCAGGCATTACCCTTGGGCTGGCAGCGTGGGGGGCATTTTATCTCTTTTTTCTCAGCCACAAAGAGCTTGGCATTCAACCCGCGTCCGCCTCATGGCTGGGATTTCTGGGACTCGCGGTCGGCGCAGTGGGCGGCCTAATTTACTTTGGGATGAAAGCGGATCGCTAAAATTACACCTTTTGGCGGACAATCGTCCGCTGAACTGACAAAAAATGTCACTGCGCGAGGATTTGTTACCAAAGTTCATCTCAATTGACAACTTTTGGCGTAGCGTTTTTCGCGATTTCAGGCGAAACTCTGAGGGTGAGTGCGGCAGCGCTGGTTTAGAATCTGTCATCCAACGTTATTGCAGCAAAGTAGTTGCTGGAATTAGAGACAGGAAACAGAAACCCGATGGGCGCCAAAACTACAGGACTGATTACTTCGTCGATTCTGCTGCTCGCTACGGCCGCAGCAGCGCTGCCGGCGAATGCCGTGCACCATGTTTCGCGTTATCGCCATCACCGTGCGCATATGCGCCACGTGGTGTGGAATCCTGTCCTGAAGGGCTCCTACGATTCACAGCTCAGGCAGAATGAAGAAATCGACCGCCTGCAGCTCCCTCGCATCGCCGACGATCAGCAGTTGCTGGAACTCGAGCGCACCCAGGAGCTGGTTCCAATCGAGGAAACGCGTGCGCTCCACGTGAGCGCATCCATCAAGCCTGACAAGCGTTATGCCCGCCCGTGGGTCATTCAGTTCCTTAACGATATGAGCCAGGAGTATTACAAGGAATTCCACCAACCGTTGCAGGTGAATTCAGCCGTGCGCACCATTGAGCAGCAGCACAAACTGCGCCGCAGCAACGGCAACGCCGCGCCGGAGACGGGCGAAAGCGGATCTTCACACCTCGCGGGTATCACGGTTGACCTGGCAAAACGCGGCCTCACTCGCAAACAGCATCAGTGGGTTGTGGATTATCTTAAGAACCTGCGCGATGAGAACCTGATTGAAGCCGCGGAAGAGCGCCGCCAGGCCTGCTTCCATGTGATGATCTCGGACCGGTACACCGAATGGCGGGAAGCAAACAAGATGGCTGATAAAATCGCCGGTGAATGAAGCCATATTTCCTTCTTGTTTGGATTACTCTTTTCTGTATCGTAGCGTTGGCCCAATCGAGGCAGACCCGGCATCAAGCGCCGCAAAAGCGCCCGCATACCCGTAAAGCGCCCGCGCCGGAAACCGCCCAAAGCATTCACCAGTCGGCATTGATTATTGATACGCATGCGGACACCCCCCAGCGCTTTCTCGATGAAAATTTCGATCTGGGCGAAATTACTCCCGTCACCGAAGGGCAGGTTGACCTCGACAAAATAAGGAAAGGCAATCTGGGCGCGGAATTTTTCTCCATATGGGTCGAACCCAGCTTCAAAGGCCGTTATGCAGTCCGTGCCATGGACTTGATTGACAGCGTCTATGAGCAGGCGGCGCGCCATCCGGACAAAATGGAAATGGCTTTCACGTCTGACGATATTGTCCGCATTCATGAGCAACACAAATTCGCGGCGCTGATGGGGGTCGAGGGCGGCCACGCCATTGAAAATGACATTCGCCTGTTGCGTGATTTCTATCGCATCGGCGTGCGCTATCTGACGCTGACCTGGTCGAACACAAATGACTGGGCCGACTCTTCCGGTGACATTCAAGATCCCAATGTAAAACACCATAACGGCATGACCGATTTCGGCCGGGATGTGGTGCGAGAGATGAATCGGCTGGGCATGATGGTGGACGTTTCGCACGTTTCTGATGCGACTTTTTATCAGGCACTGCTGGTCAGCCAGGCCCCGATCATTGCATCGCATTCCTCGTCGCGAGCGCTGACCAACGCTCCACGAAACATGACAGATGACATGCTCCGCGCCGTCGCGCGTAACGGTGGAGTTGTGATGGTGAACTTTTACTCTGCCTTTGTGGATGAAAACTACCGCAAAGCGTCATCCGATCCCGCAAAAACAAAGCAGCGCGATGCCGAACTTGATGCCTACAGGAAGGCTCATGCGCACGCGGACGGCAGCCCGGTGACATACCAGGAGACGGCGCCGATCGAGAAAAAGTGGGCAGCTCAGTTCGCACGCCCGTCTCTCAAGTCGCTGATCGATCACATTGACCACGTTGCGCAAGTGGCGGGAATTGATCACGTCGGACTGGGATCAGATTTTGACGGCATCACTTCGTCTCCGCAGGGACTCGATTCTGTCGCCGATCTGCCCAAGATCACCGAGGCGCTCTTTCAGCGCGGCTACAAGCGAGAACAGATTCACAAAATCCTGGGCGGTAATCTCCTGCGCGTTATGCGCGAAGTGGAAGCAACCGCGAAGCGTTTACAGGCAGAACGGGTTGAAGATGACCCTCTCTCGTTCGACGAAATCTGTCTGAAGCTGGCCAACAATGTGAGCGATGCTCGGCTGATTGAGTTGGTTCGGGAACGCGGTGTGGACTTCAGCCTTACTCCTGATTACCGGGATGAGCTGAAAACTTATAGTGCCGACTCGGCTGTGATCGACGCGATTGCGAGCGCAGCAAGGCGGTAGATGTTAAAGCACGTGCTGTTCAGGCTTCATGTCGGGTTCTTTCACAATACTGGCGAACCACTTCTGAGCTCTTTTCCAGCCCATTAAATCACAGAACCAGAGACAACATAACAACATGAATTTGAACAGGTACTCTGTCAGGCCGAACATACGGTCGCCATTCTACCGCCTGTCCCGTACTCACTGTAAGCTGTAAGGTTTGTTGTACATTCAAGATCCCGGCTCCGGCTTTACTTACTTAGCAGTCCTTTCCGGCACCGAAACCACCGATTTCACTGCTTCGCCGCCGCCTTCCTGATGTAGATGTTCCCGTTGAAATCCTTGAACTGAATCTCCGGGCCGCCGCCGTTGATGGTACCGCGAGCGGTTTTGTCCACCCGCACGCGATATTTCCCTCCTTCAGCGCGGTTGTCTTCGACTGTTTGCCGAGGAGCGGTGGCCTGCAATTGCACGTCGAAGTCGCTGAAGACTTCGCCATTGTCGGTGCGCATGCTGACATTGGCTTTCAGATCAGGCGGAAAGGTAACGTCAATATCGCCGTTCAAGGAGCTGAATGCCATTGGCTTCTGCGGATCTACGCGCAGAAACGTAACCAATACCTTGTCATTCAAAGCATGCGCCACCACGCTGCCGGAAATATTCTTGAGCGTAACCGGCCCATTGACGTTATCCACGTCCAGTTCGCCGTCAACACCGTTTACAGTGATACTTCCGTCATTCACGCTCTTGAGGCTGAGCGATGTACGAACGGGAACGGTGATCGTGAGATCCACGGTCCGATTGATCTGGTCCGTAGTAATGCGCACCTGGTTATTGTCTGCATCCACGGAGAGACCGGTCGAGCTTGTTGGTATGCGGTGCATGCCGCCTTCTGCGCGGCCTTCCGTTCTGCCGCCGCCTTCCCGGAGTCGCGCCTCGATCGTGACTTCCCTCACGTTGGCCCCGATCACGTTAATACTGCCGTTCAGCAGGTGGGCGCGTACAGTTGCAGGACGCGTGGGATCGGTAAGGGGGACGCGCACGCGGTCAGGGCTCTGAGCCCGCAATACCGGCCCGGCGAGCAAACAAACAGCAATCAATGACAAGATGAATTGACAAGAAAATTTCTGCTGATTCATAAAATTATTCATGGCGTTCAAGGACGCGAATGTCTCCGTTAAGATTTTCTACCTTGATTTCCGGACCACCTGCCCCCACCCTTCCCCCGGTAAACCGGTCGGAACGATAAACGAAGTGACCGTTGCGCTGTTCGCTTGCGACGGGCCGAGTGGGCAGCGAGGTCATCTCAAAATCGCTATAGATGCCGCCATTCATGGTTTTAAAGCGAAAGTCAGCGGCAAGCCCGCGCACGAACGTGAGTTCGACATTGCCGTTGATGGTGCCGAAATCTGATTTTTCCCGGGGGTTTTCTGTAAAGGTGACTTTCACCGGCCCGTTGACTGTCCGTGCCTGTCCTGAGCCGGCGACGTCCAGCATTTCAATGCTGCCGTTCACGTTATGGACAGAAAAATTCCCGTTCACATTCTTCACGTTCACGTGGCCGCTATTCACGGTTTTCAGCTTCAGTTCGACATTACGCGGCACTTGCAATGTGAAGTCCATCCTGACGCTGTAGCCACGGTCACCATGCCAGCCGTCGCATCCGTCATCGCAATGGCAGCGAAACGGCCCATCCACATAGAGCTTGAGCAGATCGGGCTGTTCGGTAATGTCGAGCTTGACCTCCTTCTTCGCTGCCTCCATCCGCTCTTTCGATTCGGCGCGGATGGTTTTATTTACTACGAGCTGCACCTGGTCACTCTGGCCTCCGATCACCTCAATAGAGCCGAATACGTTGTCAACCTCGAGAATCTTGTGCGGCGCAGTCAGGGAAAACGTCTTGCGGATGGTTTCCTGGTCGCGAAGCATCATTCCGGAGTCGTCATCGTCACTCTGGACAGAAGCATTGGCGCGCGGAGGTTCGGCATTGGCACGCCATACCAGCAGGCCTAGCCCAAGCGTGATCGCGATGAGCAACAGCACCTTGACTTTAAACATAGTTCTCCTTTCCGTCATTCCCTTCTTCTCCGAGTTGGAGTAAATCTCTAACTAAGCTGCTGAATACCCCAGTCCAGTCGTTTCCGTACTGTCGGATCAAGTGTGGGGCTCTGCTGAAGTTGCTTGAAGTGGTCAAGCGTGTCCGGACGATGCAACTGCACCAGGACATCGATGAGCGCGACCTGTACCATGGGGGACTGCTGTGCCTGCAAGGCATCAATGAGGCCGCTATGCACATCGGGGCGATTGCCGTAATGGCTCAATACATCCAGCGATGCCAGACGCACATCCACGCTGTTGTCATAGCGGAGCGTGTGCAGGAGCGCTTCCAGAATCTTGGGGTCGGCATTGTGCTCCTGCATACTGAAGCTCACGCCCTGAAGCCGCTCACTGGCTGACTGCTGTTGCAGCATCGAGAGCACCATCAACTGCTGTGTGGTCTTGAGTTCCTGCCGCATTGCCGCTACCTGCTGCGCTGAATTGGTGTCTCGGTCGAGATATCGTCCGGCAAAAAAGCCGCACAGAACCAGCACGGCAGCCCAGGCGACACTCACGGCCGGCGTGCGAATCCAATAGGCAAGCGCATGCAGATCGAGGAACTTGCCATGCTCCTTTGCGAGATTCGCTTTTTCCCAACGGCCTTCCTGGTAACTTTGCAGCAAGGCATCAAAGCGTGAACGGAGCGCGGTTCCAGGCTGCTGGTCGGGCAGGGTTCCCAACCTCTGCCACATGTCCGCGTCGGCCTGGCAGGATGCGCACTCCACAATGTGCTCTCGCACGCCCGCGGCCTGTTCGGCGGCGGCTCCGCCCTGCAGATAATCCGGTAAGAGTTGAGCTACTTCTTCGCACTTCATTGCAAACTCCCGGAGCCTGGTCGAATGCCTGCTCCCTTGAGCCCTGTCTTCGACGGTAACTTGCCTGTTTCCAGCTTCTGGAAGATGTCGCGCAGTTCCTGCAGCGCGCGATGAACCTTCACTTTCACGGTGGATAACTCGCAACCAATAATTTCAGCAATCTGTTCGTACTTGAGGTCTTGAAAACGGCTAAGAACGAGCACTTCGCGCTTCTCTTCCGGCAACCGCAGAAGCGCAGCATGCAGCAATGCGGCTTGCTGATTTTCTTGCGCCAGGTCATCGGGCTGAAAACTTCCAGACATCTCCGGCTCCCAGCTCACTTCCGGATGCCTGCGGCGCAACAGGTCCACGCGAGCGTTCCGTGCGATCTGGTACATCCACGCTCGGAATCCAGTATCAGGGCGGTAACTGTGCCGGTATTTCAGAATCCTGAGGAAAACCTCCTGCACAAGGTCTTCACTAGTGCTGCGTTCGCCGGTCAGCTTGTAAAAGAAATTAAAGAGCGCCACGTGATACCTTTCAAAAAGCGCACCCAGCATTTCGCCCACGCCGCCGCGTACCTGCGCCATCAACTCCTCATCCGACATTGCATTCGTCATGAGCTGCTCTGGGCTGTGCTGTTTCCCTTTCTGAAGATGAATACTGAGACAGGGGGAAAAGGTTACCAATATTTCGAGCGCAATGCGCGCCCGCGAAGAACCATGGGGTTGCGCCTTTACTTCTTTGCCGACTCCAGTTTTAATAAGTCGTTAAGCTTCTTCGAGGAGAAAAGAATGGCCTATCGCATAGCTTTGGCGGTGCTGTGTTGCAGTATGGTATTCGCCCAGGGCACAAAGAAGACGAAAACCGCGACCGCAAAAACATCCCCCACCAAAACAGCAGCCATCCCAACCGCTATTATTCACACCACAGCAGGCGATCTGAAATGTGAGCTGTTCCCCAAAGAAGCCCCCAAGACAGTTGAAAACTTCATTGGTCTGGCGACCGGCAAGAAAGACTGGAAAAATCCTGCGACTGGCCAGATGATGCATGGCAAACCTCTATATGACGGTGTGATCTTCCACCGGACGATCCCCAACTTCATGATTCAGGGTGGCGATCCCATGGGAACCGGAACGGGCAACGTCGGTTTCACCTTTGAAGACGAGCTTCGTCCTGACCTTCTCTTCGATAAGCCAGGACGGCTGGCGATGGCGAACGCCGGCCCAAACACCAACAGCTCGCAATTCTTCATTACCGAGACGGAACTCCCCTTCCTGAATCCTTGCTTTGATCCCAACGGATGCATGGGCGGCCGCCGTGCTCCTAACAGCGGATACACCATCTTTGGCCAATGCGACGAGCCATCAGTGGAGCTAGTGAAGAAGATCGCGCGCATGCCCTGCACGATGGGCCCTTGCACCAATAGCAACAGCCGTCCCGCCGATCCGGTGAAGATTACTCACATCGATATCCGCGGAGCGGGCGCGGCGGCAAAACCGGGCGCGCACAAGAAGCCGGGAACAACGAAAGGCGCTGCGAAAAAATCCACATCTACGAAGTAAGGAGGAGAGAGAACTCATGAGCCGCGAGCAAGGAACCTACGCCGTCTTGAATACCAGCGAGGGAAAGATCGTCTGCCGCCTTTTCGAAAAAGAAGCGCCTGTCACCACAAAGAACTTCATCGATCTGGCGGAAGGTAAACGGAGCTGGAAAGATAACGTGAGCGGAAAGGGCGGCAACGGTCCGCTATACAATGGCACGATCTTTCACCGCGTCATTCCCGACTTCATGATCCAGGGCGGAGATCCCAGCGGGACCGGTATGGGCGGACCGGGGTATAAATTCCAGGATGAAACCAAAGGGTCTCCGTACAAGTTCGATAAGCCGGGCAAGCTGGCGATGGCGAATGCCGGTCCCGGAACGAACGGAAGCCAGTTTTTTATAACAGTTGCGGCTACGCCCTGGCTTACAGGCAATCACACGATTTTTGGCGAAGTGGTAGAAGGTCAGGACGTGGCCGACAAGATTTCCAAGCTTAAACGAGGCGCTCAAGACCGCCCGGTGAATCAGGTCTCACTGCAGTCAGTAACCATTGAACGGGTGGCCTGAAGGAAGCAGCCGAGTTGGACCCGATCAAGATTCTGATTTTTGTGGGCGCGTTCCTGTTGCTGCTCCTGCTGGGCCGAATGCTTTCGGCTGCTTCAGAAGTGCACGCCCACCAGCTTCCGCATGATGGCGCGGCCCTGCTACCGGTCCAGCCGGTAGATGAAGCGACTGCGTCGCAAGGTGAGGGCCTGACCGGGGCAGAGATAGGCTTTCCGTTCAGTCTTCCTGCGGTCGAACAGGACGAAAAAGGCGGATTTAACCGTCCCTACTACACGAATTATTACTTCGCCAAAACGGACCTTGTCCGCGGACCGGTTGATCCCAGGAGCTTCTATGACGAGCTCTTTTTGGTTGTTCAAGATCCCGGCAGCGAACAGACCTGGGAGACCAAATACACGGTCGCCACGCCTTCCGGACTGCAGCAACTAATGAACCAGGAGCAATATGTCTCGTTGTACCTGGATGCTCCCGTGATCGTAGTTTCAGAATGGAATCTGAGCACAATTTTGCGGACCGTGTTGGATGAGGATTTGAAGAAGTATGGAGGGGGAGGCGGAGACGAGTCCACCTCCTTGCTCTCTCCTGAAAATAGAGTCGGATAGAATTGAACAATATGTGCGATGGCGGAGTGTCCATCGAATTATCCGATTTGGTGAGCTATATGCCGATCACCTTAACCAGTTCCGCCACCGCATCGGCGCTCTTCCTGAGCGCGGCTTGCTCCTCCGCAGTGAGTTTAATCTCGATAATCTGCTCCAGGCCATTGGCGCCGAGCTTGCATGGAACGCCGACAAACAGGTCCTTGATGCCGTATTCGCCCTGTAGATAGACCGCGCACGGAAGAATCTTCTTCTTGTCTTTCAGGATGGCCTCGACCATTTCTGTCGCGGAGGCGGAAGGTGCATAATAGGCGCTGCCGGTCTTCAGGTATTTCACGATCTCGGCTCCGCCTTCGCGCGTGCGCTGCACAATTGCCTCAAGCCGGTCTTTTGGAATGAGCTCCGTGATGGGAATGCCTGCGACAGTGGAGTAACGCGGAAGCGGGACCATAGTATCGCCGTGCCCGCCGAGCACGAACGCAGTCACATTTTCCACGCTCACCTTCAATTCCTGCGCGATAAACGTGCGGAAGCGCGCGGAATCAAGTACGCCCGCCATGCCGATGACGCGGTTACGGGAAAATTTGCTCAGCTTGTAGGCCGCCTGCGACATGGCATCAAGCGGATTAGAAACCACGATCAGGATGGAGTTGGGCGAGTTTGCCACGACCTTGCCGATCACGTCCTGCATAATTTTGTAGTTTGTGTTCAGCAGGTCGTCGCGGCTCATGCCTGGTTTACGAGCGATTCCTGCCGTAATGACCACAATGTCAGAATTCGCCGTATCGGCGTAGTCGTTGGTCCCGAGCACGAATGAGTCGCGTTTTTCCACCGGCATGGCTTCCAGCAGGTCAAGGCCTTTGCCCTGGGGAATGCCTTCAAGGACATCAACCAGCACGACGTTCGCAAGCTCTTTGGAAGCTATCCAGTGGGCTGCGGTGGCGCCTACGTTCCCTGCTCCTACTACGGTTACTTTTTTACGCATGAGTTCCCTTTCCTTCTTGCGAATGATGATGACGGCGTAAAACAGCGCTCAAGCAACAACTCAACAGCACCTTCGAGCACACGATCAATCACGGTGAAATGGTTACACGTGCTGCGCTTCCGGCACACCGGCCTTCTTGCGACGGTCCACCATGTTGTCAATGATGTATGAGCCGAACTCGCTGGTCTTGACCTTATGCGACCCGGGCATCAGGCGCTCAAAGTCGTAGGTTACGAACTTCTGCTGAATCGTCGCTTCGATCGAGGTCTCAATCAGCCTCGCGGCCTCACTCCAGCCCATAAAGTCCAGCATCATCACTCCTGACAGCATCACAGAGCCGGGATTAATTACGTCCTTGTCGGCATATTTCGGAGCTGTGCCGTGCGTGGCTTCAAAAATCGCGTGCTGGTCGCCGATATTGGCCCCGGGAGCAATTCCCAGCCCGCCAACCTGGGCTGCGCAGGCATCAGAGATGTAATCGCCGTTCAAGTTGGGGGTCGCCAGAATGTCGTACTCCGCCGGCCGAGTGATGACCTGCTGGAAAATGGAGTCGGCGATACGATCATTGATCATGATCTTCTTCTTCCAGGCTCCCGCGCCGTGCGTAGTGCCGATGGAATCGAGGCAGGTCTTTACCTCCTTGTAAATCTCCTGCCTGAAGCTCTCCGCAGCATATTCAAGCCCGGGCTCAACCAATGCCGCGTTCTGCTCAATGGTAAGGTTCGGGTTCTTGTCCTTGTTATCCAGGATCCAGCTCTCGCGCTCGGTCACAACTTTGTCGCGGAATTCATCCCGCGCCACTTCATAACCCCACTCGCGGAACGCACCCTCGGTAAATTTTTGGATGTTGCCCTTGTGCACAAGCGTGACGGAACGGCGGTTATACTTGATGGCGTGCTGAATGGCCATACGCACCAGCCGCTTGGTGCCAAAAATGGAGATCGGCTTGATGCTGACTCCCGAATCTTCGCGGATACGTTTCTTGCCGCCGGCCAGCATGGTGTTATTGAGGAAGTCGATCACTTTTTTTACTTCCGGCGTCCCCTGCTGCCATTCAATGCCGATATAAACGTCCTCAGTATTTTCGCGGAAGATCACCACATTGAGCTGCTCAGGATGTTTCACCGGCGAAGGTACGCCCTGGTAATAGCGCACCGGACGAACGCAGCCATAAAGATCGAGGATCTGACGCAGGGCCACATTGAGGGAACGAATACCGCCGCCGACCGGAGTGGTGAGGGGGCCTTTGATGGAGATGTGAAGGTCTCGAATTGCGTCAACGGTTTCCTGCGGCAGCCAGTTCTTGAACTTAGTAAAAGCCTTTTCGCCAGCGAAAACCTCGTACCAGTGAATTTTCCGTTTCCCGCCGTAAGCCTTTTCCACTGCCGCGTCGAAAACGCGGACCGATGCCGCCCAGATATCACGCCCCGTGCCGTCACCTTCGATGTAGGGAATTATGGGATTGTCAGGGATCTGCAGCTTGCCGCCACTGAAAGTAACAGGACTTCCGCCCGCCGGAAGGGGATTACCGTTGTATGAAGACGCCATCTCGCGTGATTCCTCCACGAATCAAAATTCGTTCACACTGCAAACTTCTTAAGGTACCATCCGCTGCTGCCGCGCGCAATCAGCCTCTGGGCAGCACTGCCGCTTGACGAGCAGGCAGATTGAAGCGTACTAAGGAAAGCCACCTATGAAGAAGCTCACACTGCTTTTGTGCACCATTCTCGCAGCTCTTGGCTCGCGCGCGTTTGCCGCCGATAACTCATATTTGTACAAAGTCACCCTGGTCCAGGCAGCGCCGGGAAAATTGACGGAACTGATTGAGCTAAACAAAGCGAGGTTTCCAGATTTGAAATCCGCGGGCGACGAGACGCCGCTCTGGATCCGCCACAGCCAGGGCGACCACTGGGACCTGATGATCCTCTACCCCATGGGAAGCTACACGGACTATTACCAAAGCGAGCGCATCGCTAGACGAAGCAAGGCAGAATCGAGGACGGCTAAGCAGATAACATCGGACGTCGCCTGGCAGGAAGATCTTTTCGCGTACGGTCCGCCTGTGGCTGAGCTGCGCAAGTCATTGGGCGACGGCGGCCTGTTTCACGTGGAGATGTTCATTTCTCTGCCGGGAATGTTTGCCGACTTATACAAGGAACGCGAAATGGAAAATGCATACTCCAGGGCGGTCCACGAGCCAGAGAACTTCATCTTTGTGCGCGATCAGGGAGCCGCGTGGGATATCTTTACCATTGGTGTGTTTCGCGACTTGAAACACTACGCCCAGAGCGCCGATGTGCCGGCAAAAGACCAGGAAGCGGCGGCCAAGGCGGCGGGTTTTCAGTCACCCGGTGATATCGGACCGTATCTGCGGCGGTTTATTCGAGAGCACCATGACACGCTGGCGGTAACGGTGAAATGATACCGTTTAGCCATGGGAGTTTGGTGAACGGCCATTTTCTTGGATCACACAGCTCGCGATGTGCGCGAGAGCTGTCGTGATTTACTGGGCGACCGGTTTTCCAGCTCTGAAGCCAAATTGTTGCGGAGCGAGCCTGGCTACTCCTTCATGGCCTCCTCCACCTCATCCGCGGTGCGTGGCAGGCCCTGGCTCAGCATGACCAGCTTACCGTCATTGTCAACGTAGAACACGTCTTCAATGCGTACGCCGATCTTTTCCTCAGGAATATAGATTCCAGGCTCAAGCGTAAATACCATCCCTTTGCTGAGGGGAACTGTGGGATCGCTGGCATCGTGTACGCTCAGGCCAACGTGGTGACCGAGACCGTGAATGAAGTATTTTCCCAGCGGCTGGCCGTGAAGGTCTTTGCCGTGCGAATCAATGTAGTCCTTGGCGAGCTTGTACAAAGAATCTGGATCGTTGCCCGTCAATTTGGACTTGCCGGCCTGAAATGCATGGATAGCAGCTTCCTGCGCGCCGAGAACAATGTTGTAGATTTCACGCTGACGTGTGCTGAAGCGGCCGTTCACCGGAGCAGTGCGCGTGATATCAGATGCGTACATGGAGAACTCGCCCGCAACGTCCATCACGACCACATTGCCATCTTTCATGACTTGGGAATCGTCTGAGTAGTGAAGCACGGTGGAATAGAACCCCGAGCCGACGATGGGCGCGTAGGCCGGGCGCTCGCAGCCGCGCTTGCCAAACTCATATTGCATCAGGGCAGAGATCTCGCGTTCCGTAACACCCGGATGGATCGCTTTGAGCGCCGCAAGATGGGCGGCAACCGAGGCCTGGGTTGCATGGCGGATCAGATCAATTTCGCCTGCGTCCTTCACCATGCGCAACCTAGTCAGCAGAGGCCGGGCGTCGCGGAAGCTGACATAATTCGGGAAGGAATTGGTGCGGCGCAGCCACTCCATGGGGCCGGTTGAGGCAGTGGTCTGCCCATTGCTGCCGAGATCGGCGTAGATCAATGCGCGGGGCTGCGGCAGGATGCGCAGCAGCTCGTCGTGAATCCTGTCGAGGCTATAAACCTTGTCAAAACCGGTGAGTTTCGGCGCCTCAGGAGTTTCCGGTCCCAGCTTGGGGCCGGTCCATTTCTCCTGTGTCCGATTATGCTCGGGAAGAAACAGGATTTCTGAGTAGGGGCTTGAAGTGATCACTATCGCCGCGCCCGGTTCAGCCCACCCGGTGATGTAATAAAAGTTATCCTCCTGGCGAAATCCATACAGATCGTTCTGCCCCTCGGGCTCAAGAGGCGCGAACAGAACGAGTGTGCCGCGATCGGAGCTCATCGCGGTGGCGAGTGCCTGGCGGCGGGCGCGATAGTCGGAATTATTCTGGCGCTGAGTCGCGGCAGCGGTGAAGGTGAATAGGGCGATGAAGGCAAGAATTTTGCGCAACATGTTCTCTCCAGTGAGCGCAGCGGATTCTAACATGCGCGTTTTGAAAACCATATCGTGACCGGCCAGGCTGATTGCACTGATCTGCGCAGGTGCTTCAGCCGGATCCCGTAATTTGCTGATCGCAATTGCGCGAAGCCCATCCTCTGCCCTATCCTTCGCAGGCATGGCTGAACAATCTGAACTGCTGAGGGACGTCAGCGTTGTGAGTCTCAGCATCAATACGCCCGGACCAGTTGCCGCTTCGCGGCTGGCGCGAATGGGGGCGAGGGTCACGAAAGTGGAACCGCCAACGGGCGATCCGTTGATGCTGTTCGCTCGCGAGTGGTATGAGTCGCTGTGCCGGGGACAAATCATCATCACGCTCGACCTGAAGGATCCCAACGGGCGCGCGGAACTCGACCGGCTGCTTGGCAAAGCCGATCTCCTGCTTGCCTCGTACCGCCCTTCCGCACTGCGACGACTCGGATTGGATTGGGAGAACCTGCACGCGCGCTTTCCTAAACTGTGCTTCGCCGGGATTATCGGGTATCCGGCGCCCAATGAAGAAAAGAGCGGACATGATCTGACGTATCTGGCTGAAACCGGATTGGTCACGCCGCCTGAGCTTCCCTCAACACTGTTTGTCGATCTGGCCGGCGCAGAACGGTGCGTGAGCGAGGCATTGGCACTGTTGCTGCATGCTGCCCGCACAGGAGAAGCTTGTTGCGCGTCGATATCCCTCTACCATTGCGCTGAAGAATTGAGTGCGCCGGTGAACGCAGGCCTCACGAGTCGAGATGGGGTGCTTGGCGGCGGCTCGCCGTTTTATGGACTGTATGAAACCAGCGATGGCTGGATTGCGATCGCCGCACTGGAAGCGCATTTCGCACAGCGGCTTATGGCAGAGCTCAGGCTGTCGCAGTCTGATCACGCTACATTCACACATGTTTTCAGCCAGCGCAGTGCGGCCCAATGGGAGAAGTGGGCAGAGGAAAGAGATTTACCGATCGTCGCGGTCAGGTGAATTGTGATCCTTGAATTTGCAATTCGTTATTTCTGATTTCAAATTTCTAATTTGAAATTTACAATCTCAGCCGTGTTCCAGACCAATCTACTTGCAGGCAAACGGATTCTTGTCACCGGAGGCGCAACCGGACTGGGCAAGAGCATGGGCAGGCGTTTTCTTGAGCTCGGCGCTTCACTGTACGTATGCGGCCGACGAGAAGAAGTGCTCAAGCAAACCGCGGACGAATTGCGCGCAATCAAAGCTGACGCACGCGTGAAAACGTTCCCTTGCGATGTGCGCGACAAAGCACGCGTGGAGGTCATGATTGAAGAATTCTGGAAGGATGGCCCGCTGGATGTGCTGGTCAATAACGCAGCGGGCAATTTCATTTCGCGCACGGAGGATCTTTCCATCGGCGCGTTCGAGGCGGTGATCGGAATCGTGCTGATGGGAACCATCCATTGCACCATGGCTTGCGGCAAACGCTGGCTGGCGGCCGGAAATCGCGCGAATGTGCTGAACATCACCACCATCTATGCTGAAACCGGCTCGCCTTACGTTGTTCCGTCCGCGGTAGCAAAAGCAGGCGTTCTAAACCTGACGCGCAGCCTCGCAGTCGAGTGGGGCAAGCGGGGGATCCGTTTCAACGCCATAGCTCCGGGACCGATTCCGACAGAAGGCGCGTTTTCCCGGCTTATGCCGGTAAGATCGTTGGAAGACTTGGCTAAAAAACGCAATCCGCTGGGCCGCTTCGGAACGCATGAGGAATTGGCCAACTTAGCGGCATTTCTGGTCAGCGACTATTCGGGCTATATCAACGGCGAGCAGATTGTGATGGATGGTGGCGAGTGGCTCCAGGGCGCAGCCGAATTCAACCACTTGGGTGACCTGTTGACGCCTGAAATGTGGGAAGCCATTAAACCCAGGAAGAAAAAGCAGGATCACTAAAGCCTAAGCGGTTAAGAGAAACAAAGAAAAATCTCACTGCGATATATATCAAACCAGGCCAGAGCAACTCTACTTATTCAGAAGCAGGCTCATCCGTCGACTGCTAATAAGGGCCAGAGACCCGGAAGCTCTGGCCCTTAACTATTTTGCGCATCTCCAGAAAAGACCCCCTCTACTCTTAGAAATTTACGATTCCGCAGAGCCCTGACAAACATCCAGTAATCCCGACCGTCATTCCGAAGCGGAACCATCAAATATTCCGTCGCGCTGGTCAAGCCTCTTACTTGGAAAACGGAAGTCTCAAAAGCGTGCGGGCCGCCGATGCTGAGAGCGGCCCGCTCGCTGCTTTGATCAAACGTGCTTCCTCTCCACTAGAAAGCGGTGGAAAGAATTTCATCCGGGGCCTCGAAGGTGACGCCCTGCGGTTTGGGAATGGGCGTCGGCAGAGGCCTAAGAAATGGCGTACCGCTATCGTCGATTTCCCAACGCAACAGCATGGCGTTGTCTTCGTGCACCGTGTTATGGCAGTGTTCCATGAACATTCCGCCGAAATCGCGGAACTGCATGGTCAATTGGACACTGCCGCCAGGACGCAGGCGGTACACATCTTTGCGGCCTTTCTCCCAGGCCGGAACATTGCTTGCGCTTCCGTTCCGGGCCAGAATCTGACCTTCTTCAAAATGGATGTGAATGGGGTGGTCCCATCCACCGCCGTTGTTTACCAGGGTCCAAACTTCACGGGTGCCGAACTTCGGCGCCGCTGAGATGCGGCCAAAGTCAGCGGCAGCCCTCGCCCCCTGATCGTCGGTCCTGATTCCCCAGGGTCCCCTGAACGTTGTGACCGGGTTATTCGTATCTTGCGTGGCGTTGTCGCCAAACTCGAACATGCGGTTTCGCGAAATAGGAATTTGAGAAAGATCAGGGTTGGGAATCATGACAGAAGGCACCTGGCTCTGATCAGGTTGTGCCGGATTCCGCACGATGCGGAATTCCAGGAACTTGCCCACGCATGGATCGCCGGAAGTACCCGAGAGCGCCGCCGACAGAGTCAAGTCCTGATGCGGTCTTTTGCCGTTCTCGTGCTCGCACAAGTTCACCATCCAGATCTTGTCGCCGATGTTGTATTTCGAGAAGTCGAACACGATGTCATAGCGCTCGGCGATTCCCTGTTCATCCAGCTGCGTAAGGAGCACTGGGCTGGGCATGAGGTTGCCGTCGTTGGCGATGAAGGTCATCGGCTGGGCACTGCCGGAAGCATTGGCAATGGCCACCTTGAAGAAGCGCGACACAGCGCCATTCAGAATGCGGAAGCGATACTTCCGGCGCTCCACTTCGAGGAACGGCTTGTAGACCAGATTCACCGTCATCTGATCGCCCAGGAAGCCGTCAAAATTGAAGATGTCAAAGAAAAGCTGTCCATCCTGATCCCATGCCTTGTCGGCCAGCATGAGATTGATGTCGTACTCCAGGTTGCCCCACGACTTCGCGGTGCCCGAGGGCAGGCGCAGGTTCACGCCGTCATTCAATCCCTCATTGCCGCGATCGAGAGCACTGTAAATGTTGAACATCCCAGCCATGCCCTTGTATACGTTCTGAGAAGTGAAACTGAACATGTGGTCGTGGAACCAGTGGGTGGACATGGTTTCATGCCAGTCGCCCGCGATCTTGTTGATCCCGCCAGCATCGTTGGGACCGCCTGCACGAGCATCGGTCGCATCCGTATTGATGGTGTTCCGTCCCGCAAGCACAATCGGATAGTGATAGTCATAGAACTCACCGGGGAAGAAATAAGCGCCGGTGAAGCCGTCATTCTCTGCGCCGTGGTGCCCGTTATGTTCGTGAGTGCTGATGGTAATCCGCCCGAAGCCGCCGTTTTGGGAGAAATCGGCGGGCAACTTGTTGCTGAGACGGAAAAGGATTGCGTCACCGCCATAACGCGCCTGCATCAGCTTGGGGGGAAGTGTTCCCTTGTAAGTCCACAAGGCTAACGGGCCCTGATCGGGCAAATCCGGATGGAAGCGCGGCGGGAAAGGAGCCGACCCATCAATACCGGAGTTGAAATCAGAAGTGACGCCCGGGTTGTAAACAGTGTTGACCTTGGCGCCTTCCATGGTGGCGGAAATCGCCACTTGAGGCGGTAACTGGGCCCATTGCTGGTGTGCCCAGATCGCCCCCGGAGGACGGCCTTCCATGGGCCCCATGCCGCCACCCAGGCTCTGCGGGACGGTCTGCGGCGTGATATTGGCTTGCTCCTGCGGTGCGGGGTTCAAGGATGAGACTGGATCGCGAGGCAGAAGGTCGAAGCGGGGCACGGGTTGTGTGAAGGGTTGTGCGCCAAACAGCGGACTAGGCGGAGCTCCGGTAGGTATAGCGAAGTCATCAGCGTAGACACTGCGAGCAAATGGGCTCAAGCCCGAAATGGGGGCCAGAGTCCCGGCGGTGGTGATCAGGCCCCATTTAATGAGATCCCGACGACTCACTTGGCCCTGGGAGAAAGCTTTGACAATTTCGGCACGATTTTTTCTTGTGTTTTCGGCTTCCCGCAGACGCGCTTTGGACGCACTGCGGGGGAGAAAGAAGCTTCCGTTCATGGCTGCGCTCCTTACTTGGGTTGGGACAACGATCAGGGATGGTAACTTTCTAACGTTCGGCAGCGAGGAGCGAGAGCAAGAGAACTCCGCTGAGGCTCGCGGCGGGGAGACGAAAGGAAGCCCGGAAGTTGCGCCCCACGCCCGCTACCGGCCCGTCTGCCAGTATCGTGAGGCGACATAACCTACATTCGGCGAACAATATACCCCGGAGTTGTTCCCGGACAAACAAAATTCTCTACTTAGGTGCTGCCAAGATGTGACTTTCGCAACGTGGTATTCTTCTGCGCTCCAAATCTTTCAGGAGAAGGTGACGTCCTATGAGGCTGTTGGCCGTCTGCTTACTGTTGCTGTGTTCTGGAACGCTGGTGGGGCAATCCGTAACACGGAACCAAGGCGTCGCGCACAGCACAGGAGTTGAAATCGCGTATGAAACACTGGGAACTCGGGGAACGTCGCTGCCCGTCATTGCCGTCAACGGCGGCCCGGGCCTTACACATGCTTACATGGTGCAGAACAATGTCTGGGAACGGATTTCACGGAAGCGCATGGTCGTCTTCTATGACCAGCGCGGCACCGGCAGATCGAAGTCTCCAAACTCAGGAGTGCAGCCTCTGCCTGAGGACATGCCAGCTCAAGTAGCAGACCTGGAGGCCGTGCGCCAGGCCTTGAAGCTCGATACATTTGCGCTCCTCGGAGATTCCTATGGCGGCCTGGTCGCTATGGCATATGCCGCGGCGTACCCACAGCACGTTGCGAAATTGATCCTCTCCGACTCGCCCGGACCGAACTGGAAAAGCATTGTGCATCTGCTGCCCGAGGTATTTCCGGACATTCAGGAGCAAGACGCGAAAGAGATGCAGAAACTAGGCGAGGCCACAGATGCAGCCGCCCGCGTCAGCCTCCGCAACCACTTCCGCATGATTTTCTACTCGCCGGAAAAGCGGGAAACATACCTGGCGCACATGGGAGGTTTGGGTTTCGAACCTGCCGTTGCGGAAGCAGTTTCAAAGGCCACGGAGAACCTGGACCTGACACCCAAGCTCGCCGGGTTTCTGTTCCCTACTCTGGTGGTCAATGGCCGCTATGACATGAACGTTGCGCCGCTCACGGCCTGGCGTCTAGCGCACGCCATCCCGGGAGCAAAGCTGGTTTTCTTTGAGCACAGCGGGCATTTGCCCTCTTATGAGGAGCCGGAGAGATATGTACGCGCGGTGGAAGAGTTCCTCAACAGCCGCTGACACCCCCTTTCAGAGACGCGACGCATTCCTGACCATCCGGCATCTTGACTCCTGAGCTCGTGCTACGATTGAATGCAAATACTTACCGTTATTCCGCATTCAAGTCCCTGATGAAGAAAGGATTCCCAGCATGTTGAAAGTTGCAATTGTAAGTCTGCTCGCTGCCGCGAGCGCTTTGGCGCAACCGGCGAGCCCAGGTGCTACGGCATCGCCGGCCAGGAACACTGGTGCGCAGACCAGCAATACCGCAGCCAAGCCGCAAGCTTCGCCCGAAGCCACGAATCAAGCTGCAGCATCGCCGAGCGCAACAGATCAGAAGCCCCCTGCTTCTCAAGCCACAGCAAGCAAAGCAGGAGAGGGCAAGGCTACGAGCAAGGCCTCTGCTCCAGCCGAACCAGCCCTGCCGCCCACTGCAACCGTGATTACGGTTCACGGAACCTGTACGACCCATTCTGGAGCAAAAGGCGCTGCCGCCAAGGATTGCACGACCAGAATCACCAAGAAACAATTCGATACCTTATTGAACATGGTGATGCCGCCCAACCAGTCTCCCACGCCACAGATGCGGCGCACGTTGGCACAGCGTTACGTGGAGCTGCTGGCGGTCGCGGAGGCGGCGCAGAAGGCCGGCGTGGAGAACAGCCCGGAGTACGCCCTTCTGCGGCTGCGCGGACTCGCTGAGGCGTATCAACGGGAATTGGACCTGAAATACAAGAAGGTTCCACCAAGCGAAACAGAAGCCTACTACAATCAGCACAAAGGCGAGTTTGAGAGTGCAACCCTGCGCCGGTTGTATATTCCAAAGGCGGATCCGGCCAAACCCAAAGCCACAGCGGATGAAAAGGCGGCGTTCGCCAAGAAGGCTCAGGAGATTGGCGATCAAATGCAGCAACGCGCCAACAAAGGCGAGGATATGGAGGCGCTGGAGAAAGATGCTTACAGCAAGCTCGGCCTGACCATCACGCCTCCCAGCACACAGATTGGTCCCGTGCGTAAGGGAGCGCTGCCCGCAGCGACGGACAAGCAGATATTCGCACTGGCCCAGGGCGGCACCTACAAGGATGACGAGCCGACTGCTGTCGTCATTTACAAGGTAGAGAGCAAGGAGACGCTGCCGCTTGACAAGGTAAAAGATGAGATTGCGCGTAAGATGGAACGCCAGAAGATGGATTCCACGATGAAGGCAATTACGTCTTCAGTAAAGGCCGATTACAACGACAAATACTTCGGTCCGGCAACGGCTTCAACATCTCCGGAACCTCCGGGTGAAAGGCGCTAATCTTTGGCGGCGGCCCTGAAGCTGGTCCAATGTTCGTGCCTCAGGGTCGCTACTGAACTAACGGCCACTTAGAAAGCAAGGTAAGCAACACCATTCGCCATTAGACACACACCTTAGTTTTCCGGCAGCGCGTTTGTGCTACGATGTTTTGCCTTCACCGCTTCCAAATCAGGAATTAAGCACCGCGCTCGAACATGGCAGGAAAACCAACAGTTCTGCTCACTGGCGTCGCCGGCAATCTGGGCCTGCGATTGATAGAGAATCTCGATGACTTCCAGGTCATCGGGACCGACGTGCGCGAGCCGGCAGAATCGGCTAGGATGTTCCGCTTCGAAAAAATCGATCTAGGCGAAGAGCGGTCGTGCGATCAGTTGCTGGACCTCCTGCGCGCATACCGGCCGGAGGCCGTGGTCCATCTCGCGTTTATTCTGGATCCGCTTCGTAGCGGAGTGGTAGACCCACGGCAGATGTGGACAGTCAATGTCGCGGGAACCAGCCGTGTCACGGAAGCCATTGCAGAGCACAATCGCATGATCGGTGGAATTGATAAGTACATCTTCCCCACCAGCGCTATGGTGTACGGACCGGAACTGGACAGGCCGGCGATGGAAGATACTCCTTTGAACGCACAGAGCCTGCCCTATGCCCTGCAACAGCAGGAGGCGGATGAGACGGTGCAGGCGCGCGCAAACGGCCTGCGCAAGTGCAAGACATATATCCTTCGGTCGCACGTCTATGCCGGCGCCAGCATACAGAATTATCAGCTTGGAGTGTTGCGCGGCGTGCCCAACGGCAAAGGACGGCTGGCGGAGCGGCTGCGTCGCAAAGGCTCCAAACTGCCGCTTTGGCTTCCTTCCCGCGGCAATTACCTGGAACACAGATTCCAGTTTGTGCACGTGGATGATGTCGCTCGATTGATTGCGCACATCTTGCGGCGCAAGCAGGCTGATCCGCGACTCACAATCCTGAATGTGGCGGGACGTGGAGATTCTCTGTCGTTACGGCGGTGCATTGAGATCGCCAACATTGAGGTTAAGCATGTTCCCGGCAGGGCCATCTGCCGGCGGGCGCTCAAACTTTTGTGGGAGCTTGGGGTTTCGGACATTCCACCAGAGGCGCTTCCCTATCTGCTGGGGTCGAGCACCATGGATACGGCAAAGCTGCGTGTCTTCCTCGGCGAACACTACCGCTCTGTGATTCAGTTCACCTGCGAAGAGGCTCTGGCGGACAGCTTCAGAGCAACATCGGCCGAGTTTGCCACTGCCGGTCATCCGTAAAAGGTCCAGCCGAAGCGCGTGATTCGACCCCACCAGCCAAAGCTGCGCAGATTACTATAAGCACATGGTTCATCAGGAGCAGCTTTCCATTCGCACCAGTGGGCATGGTGACATGCATGATCTCACCAGCCGCGTTAGTGCAGTTATCGCAAGCTCGGGAATCCACACCGGCACTGCGCACATCTTTAACGTCGGCAGCACGGCCGCGATCGGCGCCATTGAGTTCGAACCGGGCTTGCAGCGCGACCTGCCACAACTTTTGGACAAACTGATTCCGCCCAGCCGCTCTTACGGCCATGAGCAAGCGTGGCACGATGGCAACGGCCACTCCCATCTGCAGGCGACGCTGCTCGGGCCGTCGCTGACCGTACCTGTTGCGAGCGCAAAACCGGTGCTCGGAACATGGCAGCAGATTTTCCATCTTGAATGCGATGTCCGCGGCCGAGAGCGCACGGTCGTGATCACCGTCTCAGGAGAGTAACGGCAAGCTGGCCAAAGGCCGACGTCGTCAGCTGTCCCGCTTCCAGATTAGTTCCTTTTCAACGCCGTTTTCTGCACTCGCCTTGGTTGAGCGTCAAGCAGCAGTGACATTCGAAAAACGCTCGCGATTGTGCACCCCGGTAACGATCACAGCATCCGACCAAATGTTCCCGCAAATTCGCAAGCTCAAAACAAAAATCAGAAACAGGAAAGGTGTACACCATGGCAGAAGCTGCACGCATCCCTCTTGCGAACGCCGCAGGCCGCTCAGGACTTTCCGTCAACGCGCTGCGTTGGGGAGCAATGGTGGGTGGCGGCGTGCTTGCATTAACTGGTCTCACGAGAGGCTCCAAAAGCGGACTGGCGATGGCCGCGGGAGGAGGCATTCTGGCTGTTGCCGGAGCGCGTCTGAGATCTGGGCCGGCACGGCTGGTGGCTAGCAGCACCATGCAGGTGAATTGCTCGCCTCAGCAGGCCTACGAATTCTGGAGCAACTTTGAAAATCTGCCTCTGTTCATGCGCCATCTGGACAGCGTTTCCATCCTGGGTAATGGTCGATCACGCTGGGTGGCTGCCGGGCCACTCGGTTCGCACATCCATTGGGAATCCGAGATCGTGGCCGACCGCAAAGGCGAGCTGATCTCATGGCGTTCCCTGCCCGGCTCGGATATGGAAGTGGACGGCTACGTCGAGTTTCGGAAAGCGCCGGGTGATCGCGGAACATTTATCTCAGCGAACATTATTTATTCACCGCCGGGCGGAAAAACAGGCTCCGTTATCGCAAAGCTGCTGGGCAAGGATCCTAACTTCCTCATGCGGCAAGACCTGAGGCGCTTTAAGGCGCTGACTGAGGCGGGCGAGATTCCCACAGTCGAAGGGCAGTCTCACGGGCCCAGGTCAAGGCTGGTGGGAGCCGCTCGGCTGCTCAATCCGGACCAGCCGATCCGGCGTGACATGGGAATCCGAGAAACGCTCGAAGCACAAAGGAGGTTGGCATGAAGGCAGTTTGCTGGATGGGCAAGGAGAAAATGAGCGTTGAAACGGTCCCCGATCCCAAGATCCTTAATCCACGCGATGCCATCGTGCGCATTACCAGCACGTGCATTTGCGGTTCCGATCTTCACCTCTATGATGGCTTGATGCCCACGATGGAGCAGGGAGATATTATGGGCCATGAGTTCATGGGCGAAGTGGTTGAAGTTGGCGGAGCCATCAAGCCCGAAGTGCTGAAGGCGGGAGACCGCGTCGTGGTGCCGTTCACCATCGCTTGCGGGCGTTGCTTCTTCTGCGAGCAGCAGCTTTGGTCGTGCTGCGAAAACTCGAATCCAAACTACTGGATGGCGGAAAAGCTGATGGGGTATTCGCCATCGGGCCTGTTCGGTTACACACACATGTTGGGCGGTTATGCGGGCGGGCAGGCACAGTACGCCCGTGTTCCCTTCGCCGACGTGGGACCGCTAAAAATTCCTCAAGGTATTCCTGACGATCAAGCGGTCTTTTTGTCAGACATTTTCCCGACCGGCTATATGGGAGCGGAGAACGCAAACATTCGCCCAGGTGACACCGTCGCCATCTGGGGCTGCGGACCTGTGGGGCAATTCGCGATTCGCAGCGCGTTCATGCTGGGCGCGGAGCGCGTGATTGCAATCGATCGGTTTGACTATCGCCTTCGTCTTGCACAGAAGGCCGGCGCGGAGACAGTCAACTATGAGCAGGTTGATAGCGTGCTCGAAACGCTGAAGGAGATGACGGGCAACATTGGCCCTGACTCCTGTATCGATGCCGTGGGCATGGAAGCGCACTACACAGGACCTACGTACTTCATTGACCGTACCAAGCAGGCCCTGCGCATCGAACCGGACCGTCCCGGCGTGCTGCGAGAGTGCATCATGGCCTGCCGCAAAGGAGGAACTATCTCAATGCCGGGCGTTTATGGTGGCTTCGTGGACAACTTCCCCATTGGCCAATACATGAACAAAGGCATCACCATGAAGACCGGCCAGACGCACATGATGAAGTACATGAAGCCTCTGCTGGATCGAATCGAAAAACAGGAAATTGACCCGAGCTTCGTCGTCAGTCACCGTGTGCCCATTGACGAAGCGCCGAAGATGTACAGGATGTTCCGCGACAAGCAGGACGAATGCACCAAAGTAATGCTCGATCCATGGGCGGAGAGGTCAAGAGCGGCTTAAGCACGGTGCAAAAGCGCGCTGTAGGCTTCGAGCTACATCGTACGGAAGGAGAATGTGGCACAGCCGCCCGCGGCTGTGCCCGCTTTTTTTCTTCCCGCGCTAGGGTTTTTACCCACGCGATTCACTTGGGTTCACGGCACTTCCTTGAAAGCACGCCGGGGCGGCTGTGCCACACGCTATGATCAGCGCAAAATACAAATTCCCGTTCCAGGGCGATCCTAGTTGCTATATACCAGTTCAGCTTTTCAGCGCGACGGAAAGACCGTCGCGGATGGGAACGATGGTTGTGAAGAATTCCTGCATGGCGTAGAGCCGCCGGTTGAATTCCTGAACAGCGCGTGTGGATTGCATTTTTGGTTCCGCTTCGGTCACACGGGTATACCACAACGCGTTGTCTGTGATAAAAAGTCCGCCGCGCCGAAGGCGGCTGCTGACCATGTGGAGCACACGCGGGTAATCTTCTTTGTCCACATCGTTGAAGATGATGTCAAATTCCTGTTTCTGTTCTGAGAGCAGTTCCAGCGCGTCGCCTACCTGGATGTGAATGCGACCTTCCACCCCGGCGCGGCGAAAGTAGCCACGGGCTTCGTTTGCGTTCTTCGAGTCGCCATCGGTGTAGAACACCTGTCCGCCGTCGCCCACCGCGCGCGCCCACCACAGCGTGGAGTAACCAATCGCCGAACCCAGCTCAAAAATCTTCTTCGCGTTGATCAGCCGCGCATACTGGTAGAGCACGCGCGCCACAGCGGGACCCACAATCGGGATGTCGCGCTGCGCCGCCTGGCGCTCCATCTCCTCCAGCACCTCATCGCGGGCGGGCAGAAGCGAGTCCAGGTAGCGCTCCACGGCGGGATTGACATTGCCTTCGCCGGCCATCAGGAAAGGCTCTCACCCGGCTTCATGGTGTGCAGTTCGATTCCCATGTCCTTGATGCGGCGCTCCAGTTCCTGCGGCGTTCCCGTGAGCAGCGGAAACGTAGCAAAGTGCATAGGGATCACAGCTTTCGGCTTGAGCAGCTTGCATGCAAGAGCGGCTTCGCGCGGGCCCATGGTGAAAACATCACCGACGGGAAGCATGACAAGATCAGGCTGGTAAAGCTCGTGGATCAGCTGCATGTCGCCGAACACGTTAGTGTCACCGGCGTGATAAATCCTGAGCCCATTCTTGAAGTGAATCACGTAGCCGCAGGGCTCCCCGCCGTAAATGATCTGGCCATCGTCTTCTATGCCGCAGGAGTGGTCGGCGTGAACCATGGTGACATAAATGTCGCCCACTTCCTGCGAACCACCCTTGTTCATGGGCATGATCTGCTTAGCGCCCTTCTTGTTCATCCACATGCAGAGCTCATACACGCCCACCACTTTGGGATCGTGCTTTTTCGCCAGCTCCACCGCGTCACCAATGTGGTCGCCATGTCCGTGCGTGCAGAGCATCACGTCAATCTTGTCAAACTTCTTTTTGTCCGCCGGCGTGACAGGATTGTTCATGACCCATGGATCAATCAGGATTTTCTTGCCATCGGGCGTTTCGATCAGAAAAGTCGCGTGTCCAAGCCAGGTCAGTTTAAGTCCGTTGAGTGTCATGATTGTTCTTCCCTCGTAGAATGAACGTGAGTAACTGCTCTTTCTTGCGGCAGACGGAGCGAGCACGAGCACTTAGCCTGTAGCACTTAGCCTTTAGCGGTGAATTCAGCCTCGCGCAGTTTGTAGCTAAAGGCTAACGGCTGTTCTTCCCTTCCACCCCTTATAACCTCCCGCCAGTGACATCACGTTCTTGAATCCCATGCGCTTCAGGTTCTGCGCGGCAAGCGCGGAACGGCCTCCGCCGCCGCAGTAGCAGACGATAGGCGCATTCTTGTCGGTAGTGATGGAGTCAATCTTATATTCGAGTTGACCACGCGGCAGCGCCACCGCGCCGGCAATGGCGCCCTGCGCCACCTCGTCGGGTTCGCGCACATCAATCAGCTTGAAATCGGCACCGGACTGCTGCATGCGCTGGAGTTCCTCAGCATCGATTTCCTTGATCTCTTTTTTCGCTTCATCAACCAACTGATGATATTCAGGAAGCGGCACAGATCACCTCATGAGCAACGTGAAATTCTAAATGAGAGTGAAGGCCGTTGAGAAACGCGACATCGAGGTGCGGATCACTTGTGGTGGAAGTACGTTGAGCGTTCCCGAGGGATTCCATGCGATTGCACGATGCATTGAGGCTCTAGAAGACTGGCAATTGGCAAACCGCGGAAGGAATCTCCCGCAATCCACAGCTGACCAACGCTCGAGGTAGCCGGAAACCGCCGCGCCCGGGAAGTGAGGTCAAATCCCGGACGCGACGCATTGGAGCGCAGCTCCTTCTCCTTGGTGGTTATCGCCCTGGAACCTTTCCCAGTGCGGCGAGGAATTCCTTCATTTCGACGTCATCAAGAGATCGAGTGACTCCATCCTGCACGGCCCGGATAAAGCTGCGACCATCGCGCACCAGGCACCTCATGGCTGCGTCAATCGTCGGATGTCCGCAGCCGCAGGAATACAAGCCGTCACTCTCGATCCAACAAGCCTCATACCGGATATCTGATATATTCCCCATCAACTTTGGAAGCCAGTATAACACCAGCGTGGTCGTAGACCACACTGGGGGTTTATTTTGAAGGAGCGCCGAAAGACCCTTAAGCGTGCCCAGCGCATTGGTTTGGTTCGGCAGACAACTCAAGAAGCTGCGGGAAGCCCGTCACCTCTCCCAGGAGAGGCTGGGAGAGCTTTGCGAATTCAACCGCCACTACATTGGCCGCATTGAACGCGGCGAGCGCGTGATCTCATTTGAATCCATGATGAGGATCGCTTATGTCCTCAAGGTCAAGCCGGCCGAGCTTTTCAAGCAGATCTCCGTCCCGGATCGCATGCCCAAAAAAGGCGAATACAAGGGGGAAAAAAGAATCGGGGATAAGAATGCTGTTACTTAATGCCCCCATGCGCTAAGCCGATTTAATTCTTCCGGACGAGCAACACCGTCTGGTCATCCACCTGGTGCCCCTGCCGAAGGGCAATGTCACGGAATGATCGCGCGATCGCGGGCAGTGGCTGGGTCGCCAACTTTAGCAACACATCTTTGAATGGGCCGAGTCCCAGTTCGGCGCCACTTTTGTTGCTGGACTCGCTCAGCCCGTCTGTAATGATGGCAAGCACATCGCCTTCACTGAACCGGAGCGGAGCGGTGCTAAATCCGGCTTGCGCAAGGACGGCTAAGGGCGGATTTTCCAACGAGAGCTCATGCACCGTGGCATCGGCTTTGCGGCAATGCAGAATCGGAGGGTGTCCGGCAATGGCAAACTGCAGCTCATCTCCGTTGTTCGCGCCCACGCAAGCAAACGTCACAAACACATTCGGGGCAAACAACTGCTTGAGCACGCGGTTCAGGCGGACCAGTTGCGCATCCATCGCCAGGCTTTCTGAAGCCGTCATGTGAACCGCGCTCTTGACCATGGACATGATCATCCCCGCAGGAACGCCGTGCCCGGATACGTCAGCCACGTAAGCGGTCCAGCCATCGCTTCTCCGGATGAGGTCCACCAAGTCGCCTCCCACCTCTCCGCTGGGAACGGAAATGCCGTAAAACTCATATGCGCCAATCGTGGTTGCGAACTCCGGGACTAGTGCTTGATGCACTTCACGCGCGAGCTGCACCTCGGCCAGAGGCCGGAAAACACGTTGCCCTTCCCTACGAATGAACGACACCACCAGGCTGTAGCCAACGATAATGCAGACCATCAGAATCAGGCCGAGGATTTCAAGGCGCGACCCCACCATCTGCGGAGTCCAGTTCTGCCCCGGAAGGGCTTGCACGTGGCGATGCATTTCGCGTCCCACATACCAGGTGGCGATCAGTTGCAGAGCAAAGGTTGCGGGCAGCATCCAGAGCACGCGGCGAAATCCGGCGTGCGCGTACCCCACAGCGCAACTTCCGGAGATCAACGCATACGCCACTGCCCACTGTGGATATCTCCAGGACATGTTCAGGAAAGCCAGCACCAGCCCGAAAGCAGCAAACAGGCAGAACACTCCGCCCATCAGTACCGCATTTGACTTGCGCGGGACGGTCTGCCAATATCTGGCGTTCTCTTTCCACGAAAAACGTCTTCGCATACCT
>DATNDP010000220.1:0-3274 GCA_035553195.1 Candidatus Acidiferrales bacterium | reverse complement strand
CGCCGTCGCCTATGGAAACCAGAAACGTCCGCGAATTCCTCGATTACTACGAAAGAGTCCGCCAGCGCACATTGAAAGTTATCGCCTGCATCCCGCCAGAGAAGTACGACTGGAGTTATCGCGAAGGCAAGTTCAGCCTTGCGGATATCATTCGTCACCTCGGCGCAATAGAACGCTACATGTACGGCGAAAACGTGCAGCAGAAGCCCAGCCGTTATCCCGGTCACGGCAAGGAGCTGGCGGATGGTCCGGAAAACGTGCGAGAGTTCTTTAAACGAGTTCACGCCGAGTCCATGGAAATTTTCGGGCGGCTCACCGATTCTGACCTTGAGCAGAAATGCATTACTCCGGGTGGCACGCCAATTACGATCCGGAAGTGGCTGCGCGCTATGGTGGAGCATGAGATCCATCATCGTGCCCAGATTTACACTTATCTGGGAATGCTGGGGATTTCCACGCCGCCGATTTATGGCATGACGTCAGAAGAAGTCCGCGAGAGAAGCTTGTCATCGGGTGATCGCGTGATCAGTTGATCGGGTGATCCGCAATGTTTGAGCTGCAAGTCCGGTACGAAAGCAATCTCGTTCCGCTTTGATCAGTACAATCAGCGTTTACCAGCGATAAGATTCTTGCGCAACGTGCCAATCGCATATCTCACGCTCGAAATCCACATCGAAGCTGCCCACTCCCTTAAGGACAAGCGCCAGGTAGTGCGCAGCGTTAAAGATCGCCTGCGCAACTCCTTCAATATCGCCATCGCAGAGATTGACGCCACGGATTTGTGGCAAAGGGCCACACTCGGCGTCGTGAGCATCTCCGATTCGCACGACTATCTTGAAGGGCTTATGCGCAATGTCGAGCGGGAAGCCGTCCGCCTGGCCAACAACGCCGGAGGCGAAGTGGTGGATTCATTTCTCGATTACGTTGAGACAGGCGGCGAGAGCGGGTGATCGAAATATAAGGCCGTAGGTTCATCGGGATAGCGGTTATCGGGATATCGGAATGTCGAAAACTTCGAGTCATTCCTGCCATGCGAACATCAGCCGATGCCCCGGTACCCCCGCTATCCCGATCTTTTCCATACAACCGCCTATTCCTTCCGCCAATCTTCTCTGATATTCTCTAGAGTTTTTTCGCCGGGGCAGAAAAGATGCCGGAACAACGTGGCAGGCAGCACCACATGCAGCGCATTGTCGAGGCGCTGAAGGAGGAGATTGGCTCGATCATCGAAGGCGAACTGGGCGATCCCCGAATTTCGCTGTGCACCGTGAGCGAGGTACTGCTGAATCCTGACGGAAAAAGCGCGCGCGTCTTCCTCCAGGTAGCAGGAGATGATCGCGAGCAGCAAGAAACGCTGAAGGCCATCAACGCGGCCAAAGGCTATATCCGCCGGGAGCTTCTGGAACGGCTTGGCGTGCGCCACGTTCCAGATTTGAGCTTTCTCCTGGACCGATCAGAAGAGTACGGCGCGCGCATTGACGAGTTGCTGGGCCGGATTAGAAAAAGAAGAAAATAGGGAACAGACGGGAAATGGACCAGCTGCAGCAGGTGTTGCAGGAAATTGAAAAGCGCAACAGCTTTGTTGTGACGTCGCATGCGCGGCCTGACGGCGATGCGATTGGTTCGTCGCTGGCCATGGCACAGATTCTGCGTGCGATGGGAAAGCGGGCGGATGTGGTGCTGGCTGACAGTGTTCCTGTTCTCTACAAGCCTCTGCCTCATGCCGAGACGGTGTCTCAAGACTCTCATGTGAACGGACACTATGACGCCGCTGTCGTCCTGGAGTGCGACAGCGCTCAACGCACCCGAATTCAAGGGCTGGAAAAATACTTCCTGATCAGCATCGACCATCATGCCAGCTCCAAGCCGTGGGCCAACGTGAACTGGATTGATCCGCGTGCCTGCGCTGTGGGCGAAATGGTGTTCCGGCTGGCCCTGGCCGCCAAAGTCGAGATCACGCCGGAAATCGCCTCTTGTTTGTACGCCGCTGTTCTCACGGACACGGGTTCATTCAGTTACGCTTCTACGAACGCCCACACGTTTGAACTGGCCAGGTGTCTTGTCCAATACGGAGCCCAGCCGGCGGAGATCGCGCACAGCGTTTACTATTCCAGCCCGCTGGCCAAGATGCGGCTGCTTGGGGTGGCGCTCTCGTCTCTGCAACATGAAGGGGCGATGACGTGGATGCATGTCACTCGCGCCGATATGGATCGTTGTGGCGCACTCGATGAAGACTGCGAAGGCCTGGTCAACTATGCCCTGGGAATTGCCGGAGTCGAGGTGGCGGTCTTCTTCCGCGTGGCCGCCAATGATCGCATTCGCGTGAGCATTCGCAGCAAAGGCGCGGTGAACGTGGCTGCCATTGCTGAAGCCTTTGGAGGCGGTGGGCACGAGTGCGCCGCCGGGTTTTCTCTGGAGGGGCCGGAAAGTAGCGCCATAGAAACGGTGCTGCATGAATTGCGCGGCCGGATGCCTGCGGAAGAGTAAAGGCGAATTAATTCCATGCAACAAATTTCTTCTCTGGTGCAGGGACTCTCCTTTGCGGGCGCGCTGTTGATTTTGGTCGGCTATGCCGGTGAGCAGTTCGGCTGGCTAAGTTCGCGCCGTCCGCTCTACAACACTGTGAACGCCATTGGTTCACTCATCCTGGGCATCATCGCGTTGCGCCCATTCCAACTCGGTTTTGTCATCCTGGAGTTTACGTGGGCTGGAATCAGTCTGTTCGCTCTGGCCCGGACCATTCTCCAGAAGCGGCCGGCATGAGCGGACGCACCAAACTGCTGATCTTCCAGCTCATCCTGCTGGTGGCCGTCTGCGGATTCATGTTCTTTTTCGGCCTGGGCGCGTTCGGGCTGGTTGGGGCGGACGAGCCCCGGTATGCGCAGATCGGGCGCGAAATGTTCGCCCGGCATGACTGGATCGTGCCTACCTTGAACGGACAGCCCTGGCTGGAAAAGCCCGTCCTGCTCTACTGGGGCGAGATGGCCGCCTACAGCATTTTTGGCGTGCATGACTGGGCGGCGCGCGTCCCTTCCGCTCTCTTTGCGACCGCACTGGTTATCGTTGTTCTCTGCTTTATGCGGCGATTCCGTCCGGGGAGCGAGTTGGATGCAGCCCTGATTACTGCATCCTGCGTGGCCGTGATTGGTTTTGGACGCGGCGCCTCAACGGACATGCAGCTTTCCGCTCCATTCTGCGCCGGCATGATGGCGTGGTGGGCGTGGCACGAAACATCGCGCAAATTGTGGCTCGGCTTGTTCTATGCGCTTCTGGC
>DATNDP010000219.1:0-6933 GCA_035553195.1 Candidatus Acidiferrales bacterium | reverse complement strand
CCAATATGCTTATGCGAAAGTGCCTCAGCTTCCTCGGCCGAGTAGGCAAGGACGCGTTTGCCTTCATTGCTCAGCGGCAGGTCGACCGACGTCGGAACCTTCTCGCGCACAACCGTGTGCTCTTCGATTTGCCGCCGAATGCCTTCCACATCGCCGTGGCTTCGCAAAAACCGATTCGTAAGCGCCTTATCTTCGCGCAGCAATCCCAGGAGAAGGTGCTCGGTTTCGATGTAGGGACTGCCAAACTGGCTGGCCTCATAGCGCGCAAAGAAAATCACACGGCGGGCTTTTTCTGTGTACCGTTCGAACATGTCAGTGCTCCCACGGCCGCGCAGCAACGAAAAGAACATTGTAAGCAGATTCAATGGAATACCCAAATACCTTGAATCGCATCAGAAGAGACGCAGCATATACAATTTCCGGGATTTCTGAAATTCTCAAGGAGCGGAATACACCACATGCAAAGAACGGCAAGCGCACATTGGAGTGGCGGTCTGAAGGATGGTAAAGGGACGCTCAGCGCCCCCAGCGGAGTGCTCAAGAGCACACCCTATTCGTTCGCAACTCGCTTTGAATCCCAGCCGGGGACCAATCCTGAAGAGCTGATCGCCGCAGCTCACGCGGGTTGCTTCAGCATGGCGTTGTCCGCGCAACTGGGAAATGCCGGCATGACGGCGCAATTTATCGACACCACGGCTACCGTTACGCTGGAAAAGCAGGAGGCCGGCTTTGCGGTAACCTCAAGTCACTTGCAGGTAAAAGCGAAAATCCCCGGCGCCGATAAAGCTAAATTCGAGCAGGCGGCAAAAAATGCCAAGGAAGGCTGCCCCATTTCCAAGCTGCTGAATGCCAAAATTACGATGGATGCCCAGCTGGAAAGCTAACGGTTGCAGGCGTCACGCAAATTTGACAGCAACGAGTGGAGTGCACTCCACTCGTGTCAGGGCTTAATCTCCGGATGTAACTGAATTTGCCAACCGGAGACAAGCAAATGACAGAATTTCGTGTCCTTCCAATTGACGAGTCGATTGCTCAATCAGTCCGCCAGACATTGAAGTCGCCCCAATACGGCCACCCGGCGCACGTAGAACCAGCCGCAGGATACGGTCCCTGCCGCCTCTGCCTGCGGCAGTTCCGTACCGGCGAGCAGCGGATTCTATTCACTTACAATCCTTTCGACGGTCTGGACAAGTATCCCTCACCGGGTCCTGTCTTTATTCATGCCGAAGCGTGCCGCGCGTATGACAGCATTTCCGAGTGGCCCACTGAACTCCGCAGCCTCCCGCTTACACTGGAGGCCTATGGCGCGGACCGCTGGATCGTCGCGCGCGAAAGACCGGAACCGCATTCCTTGGAGCAAACGACAGCAAAACTGCTGACAACACTTGGCGTGCAGTATCTCCACATTCGAAATACTGAAGCGGGCTGTTTTATCGCGCGGGTGGAATGTTGGAAACCTGATGAGAGAGGCGGGATTTGATCCGGCTCAATGTTTGCGATCTCGCGGTGCGATATGATTGAGGGCGATCAAGTCACCTGCTCCTTCGGAGTCATTGCGGCATGCGCAGATTTCTCTTGCTCGCTTGTACGTGGGGATTGCTGGCAACGCTCTCATCTCTGTCTGCGCAAGCCACCCAGAGCTCGCCCGATCCCGGCCCCATGGCAAAGCAAGTACGGTCAGAGTTTCTCTACGCGTGGGAAGCTTACAAACAACATGCCTGGGGTCACGATGAACTGAAGCCGTTAAGCGGCAGTTATCGTGATTGGTACGGCGCGTCGCTCTACATCACACCTGTGGACGCGCTCGACACGATGGTTCTGATGGGCCTCAAGGACGAAGCAGACAAGACCCGGGAACTGATCGATACCAAGCTTTCCTTCAATCAGGACATCGAGGTCAAGAATTTCGAAATAACAATCCGCGTTCTTGGCGGCCTGCTGAGCAGTTACCAGCTCACTTCAGACAAGCGCTTGCTCGATCTCGCGGCAGACCTGGGGACGCGGTTACTGCCTGTCTTCAATTCACCCACCGGCATGCCATACGTTTACGTGAACCTGAAAACCGGCAAGACGCGCGGCGTCGAGAGCAATCCGGCGGAGATCGGCACCTTGCTGCTTGAATTCGGCACGTTGAGCAAACTGACGGGAAAGCCGATCTTTTATGACAAAGCCAAACGCGCGGTCACGGAGCTGTACAGCCGGCGATCCAAAATCGGCCTCTTAGGCTCGACCATCAACGTAGAAACAGGAAAATGGATCGATACTACCAGCCACATCGGCGGCGGCATTGACTCCTACTATGAGTACCTGCTGAAATCCTGGCTGCTCTTCGGTGACAAGGATTGCCAGCGCATGTGGAAGGCCAGCATAAAGTCAGTGAATAAGTATCTGGCCGATAACACCAAAACAGGTCTTTGGTATGCCCAGGTGGATATGAATACCGGAAAACGTGTTTCCACCAAATTCGGGGCTCTGGACGCGTTCTTTCCCGCAGTGCTGGCTCGGTCCGGCGAGAAAGACCGCGCTCGCCGTCTCCAGGAATCGGCTTTCAAGATGTGGACAACCTGGGGAGTGGAACCCGATGAAATCGACTACTCCACAATGAAGATTCTCTCGCCGGCTTATCCGTTGCGACCGGAAATCATGGAGTCTGCCTACTATCTCCATTTCTATACTGACGAGGACCGCTACACGGAAATGGCTGCAACATTCCTGGGTGGTTTGGCCCATTATTGCAAGGTTGACGAAGGATACGCCGCGCTTCAGGATGTGACCACATTCACAAAAGCCGACGAGATGGAAAGCTACTTCCTGGCCGAAACTCTCAAGTACCTTTATCTCACCTTTGCGCCGAGGAGCACGCTGGACCTGAACCAGGTTGTTTTCAACACGGAAGGCCACCCGCTTCGTAAAACCTGGTAAAAAAAGGGCGGCTGGTTGGCCGCCCGATTACAGTATTGTCTTGTCCCACACCTGAAAGAAGGAGGTTATTCACCACAACATCGCGAAGGTCAAATCGAACAAACTGCCCTTTCTACTTACTGTCCTGGACCACAAAGAGAATCTGTTTTCATTCCCCGCAATCTGCGTCACCGCGAGGGATAAGGGAAGGTCCGGGCGCGAACTGCAATCAACCAACTCAACGCGCTCTCAGGCGACTCTTCCCTTCTTGCCTCGCCCACAGCATTGGCTCATCGCTACTAGCGCCAGCACCCACCTCTTATAAGACCCGTGTACTGGTCTAAATCGCTTGCGCCCCGTTCAGCTTCCGTCTGCCCTTGTATAGAGCAGCCGTGTTGCCAAATGCGAGCCACCGTAAGTTGCTGAAAACAAGCCTCCTTAGGGCAGCGTTTCCGCCATTCATGCGACAGGCTGTCACAGGCCAGGGGCGATCTGTCACAGCGCAAATTTGCCTGTTTTCGTGGTTCACGTAAAGATAAAGAAGCGTGGAAAGAGAAATCATCGCCAGCATCGCAACAGGGTCAGGTAAAGCACAAGAGGCAGGCGCCGCTGCCGAATACAGGCGCCGTTTAGATTTTTACGAGCAGGAATCGCGGCAACGACAACGGCAGCATATCTGGGCAGGTAATGCTAAAGTTGCCTTTGCTCTCGTCATTCTGGTTTTGTGCTGGACCATCGGCAAATCAGGAAAGCCATCGTGGTTGTGGCTGCTTGGCGCGATCGCCTGTTTCGTCGCTTTAGTGTTTTCGCATCGTCGCGTTTTACATGCCAAGAAGCGCGCGGAACGCGCCGTTCAATACTACAGCCGCGGTATCGCGCGCCTGGAGGACCGCTGGAGTGGAAGCGGAGATACCGGCGAAGAGTTCAGCGCTCCCGACCAACTCTACTCCGACGATCTGGATATTTTTGGCCAAGGTAGCCTCTTCCAACTGCTTTGCACGGCGCGCTCCCGCATGGGAAAGAAGCAACTCGCGGACTGGCTCCTGACCCAAACTGACTTTCAGGAGATCCGGGAGCGGCAGATGGCCATCTCCGCTATGCGTGACAGCAGTAATCTTTGTGAGCGTTTGGCAATGGCCGGCGACCAGGAAGTGATTGCAGCCGATCCTGAGAAACTAAAAGGGTGGTCGGAACTGCGGGTCGATCTTGATTCCAGGCTTTGGCGGCCGACGGTAATCCTTCTAAATGTCGCCACGCTGGCGGCGCTCGGTTATGCAATAGCCGGTGTAGTTTTGCATGGAGATGGGCTTTGGACCCCGTTCATCGTCATGTTGGTGGTGAACAGAGCGGTCCTTTATCACCTTAGAGAGCGTCTGCGGCTGCTCTTTTCGGGATTGGACCAGGCATGCCGGAACTTGGCTGCCCTGGCGTCTATTGTCCAAGTACTCGAAGAGGAACAGTTCACTTCCCTGCGGCTTCAGAGCCTACGCAAAAAGCTGCTCAATGAGCGGATCAAGGCTTCTGAAGCTATCGCCCGCCTGGGAACGCTTTGCGATTTTGAAGAATCGCGCCACAACATGGTGGTCATCGCGGTTGAGCTCACGCTGCTTTATTCCGTGCATGTGGCTCTTGGTCTGCAGTCCTGGAGGAAACGGTACGCCGCAAACGTCACTGAGTGGTTAAACGCTGTCGGCGAATTTGAGGCGCTTGCCGCGCTTGGTACCTATGCCTTCGAGCACCCGGATGATCCTTTCCCTGAAATTGCCGCAGTTGCGACAGACCCGTCGCTCGAAGCGCAGGCACTGGGTCATCCACTGTTGCCGGCGGCCTATTGCGTGAGAAATGATGTGAGTCTTGGTGGCGAAAATCAGATCCTGCTGGTCAGCGGGTCCAATATGTCTGGCAAAAGCACGCTTCTGCGCGCGGTCGGAATCAATGCGGTGCTGGCCATGATGGGTGCGCCCGTGCGCGCACAGGCTTTCAGGATTTCACCACTGGTATTGGGCGCTTCCATGCGCATTTCTGATTCCTTGCAGAAGGGGGTATCGCACTTCTATGCCGAGATTACCCGCATCCGCAACGTTGTGGAACTCTCCAGCCGCGGACCACTGCTATTCCTATTCGACGAAATTCTGCAGGGGACAAACTCTCATGACCGGCGAATCGGGGCGGAAGGAATTGTTCGCACGCTGCTGCGCAATGGCGCCATAGGCATGGTGACAACTCATGACCTGGCTCTGACTTCTCTAACGCAAATCTTTCCGACGCGCATTGCCAACGTTCATTTTCAGGAAAAACTCGAGTCCGGCAAGCTCTCTTTCGATTACCGCTTGCGGGAAGGAGTAGTTACAACCAGCAATGGATTGGAGCTGATGAAATCAATCGGTCTTGAAGTGGAATGAGATCGAATACGCGTATCCACCCGCATACTCCCAGACCATCCGACCGTTTTAGTAAGCGACCTCAGAATACGAGATTATTTTCAACGGCGCGCTCCTGAAAGCCATGTCGATCGCGTCGCAACTGTATGAGATCGTGAACGTGCTCGAATCTGAGTCGCTCGTCCTGACATTCGTGGTTCCGTTCGCGCTGGCCTGCAGCATCAGGGCGCCATTGATAAATCCCGTGGAGTTGGTATCGAGACGGAACTCGCCGCTGGGTGGCTCAACCAGTACGATTCCGGTCCACTGAAACGTGGCTGCATCAATCTGGAAGTTGTTTGGCACCACCAGAATCCCATAACCTGTAACGGTTGCGCCATTCTGAACCTCAAGACCACCCGGGTCTGACGCCACCACGATAACAGGGTTCGTAACCGAACCATACGTGACATTGGAGTTAATTGTGGAGCCCGGGATGGTTAAGTAATTCGGCTGCCCCACTGAGTCGTTCACCACCTGCTGAATGGTTGAGATCTGATCCTGCAACATGCTCGTCTGCACTTGCGAGATCAGTGGATCGACGTTGCCGGGGGCCCCGACAAAAGGAGCCGACGGGTTCTGCGGCGGCAGGACTACATTGGGAAGACCGGCGCCGGCTGTAGCGCTGATTCCATCCAACTGCGGCGCAGAAAGATTCAGGTTTTTGTAGCAATTGGGACTGCTGGCATTGCAGTTGGACTGCGTGAAACGATCTGCAGCACCATCCGTGCCACGAACCCACCACAAGCCGGGCGTGCATTTATTCCCTCCTGCCCCCGAACCATCAGCGTTACAAAAGGCGTTTGCCCTCTGGACGATTTTCTGCCGCAGGTCATCGAGAGCGCCCTGGAGATCGGTGGTAGAATTAGCTGAATCTGTAGCCATTGCTGGAGTTGCCGCACATCCGTTTCCGGGCGGCAACAGGTTGTTATTAATATCTCTCGGGCGGCCATCAATATTCGTCGGCGGAATACGGACTCCCGTGCCTTGTGAGCCGTTGTTGAATGCCGGGGCAGCCTCTTGCGATTCCAGGTTCAGTGCGCCAGGAGGCCTCACCGCGTTGTTCGCCACTTCATAGCGCGTCAGTGCGCGTGCTCCAAAGGATGAAGCGTAAGAGCTGAGCATATAGACCTGGTGCATGTTCAGACTGTTGCAGGTGGTAGCCGCGTCAGGGGCCAGCACCTCGTCAGTTCCATTCCAGCACACGCGATTGTCCAGCGTGGCAGCCGCACAGGCTCCGCCATCCACGCAATACGGCACAGCCGCGCGATTGGTCTTCTGGTTAATCCTTACCCACTTGTAAGAAAGCGGCTGCCCTGCGCCGGCCTGGATTGAATTCTGCGTTGGGAGTTCCCATCCGGCGGTTGAGGGTGCAGTGGTGCATCGCTGGCCGGGGAGAGCGTTGGGATCGTATTCGTGACAGAGTTCGAAATCGAAGTACTTGCTGGTTGCGTCGGTCGGGTCTACCGCTTCTCCGGCCGCTGGATTGAGGACGTACAAGACGCTGCCGGCATTACCAGGCCCATTGTTGGGAAGCAGGTCAGAAAGCCCTCCGGGAGTGGGCGCGTTCGTGGGAAAGCGCATCCGATCGCGCACTTCCTCCAGCCCCGCG
>DATNDP010000218.1:0-4230 GCA_035553195.1 Candidatus Acidiferrales bacterium | reverse complement strand
ATTTTGCTGTCGACCGTTGACCGCGAGCCTCGGGTATTGCTGATCACCAGCAGCTTTGCTGAAGAGGGGAAGTCGACGACAGCTTCCAATCTGGCCATTTCATTTGCGCAACGCCAGGAAAAAGTGCTGCTGGTTGATGCGGACCTCCGCCGCGGAACCGCGCATTTGAAGTTTGGAATTCCAAACACCGCTGGCCTTTCCACCATGCTGGCCAAGGAGTCGGGTATTGAAGCTTACCAGCATCCGCTGCCGGAAATGCCGTGGCTGACGGTCCTCGCGCGGGGACCCATCTCTCCCAATCCAGGTGAGATTCTCGCCTCCCGCGCCATGGAAGAACTCCTGGAACAATGGCGCACGGAATATGACCGGATCATTCTGGATGCTTCTCCTGTGCTTGCGGTTTCCGATTCATTGGGCCTGGCCCCTCAATGCGATAATGTCATGCTCCTGGTGAGGTCGGGCGTGACGCGCCGGAAGGCGCTGATCAAGACGAGAGAGTGGCTGCGCCGCACCGGAGCCAACATTACCGGAACCGTTGTCAACGACGTAAATCTGAAACTTGAGAACTACTACACCTATTCAAGACGCTACGGCTACTCCTATCAGAGTAATTACGGAGCGGGCTATGGAGTTTCTGATGGCGAAAAGTAAGCTCATCGGTGCGATCGCGCTGCTCTGCGGTTTTCTGTTTGCCGGCTTGCCTGCGCTGGGTCAGGTACATGGGGCGCAGCCCAGGGAAACTGTCGCTGAGGCCAACGCCATTATCGGCCCCAATGATGTCCTTGATGTGGAGGTATTCGACACGCCCGAGCTTTCATTGGCGTCGGCCCATGTCAGTAATGACGGCACCGTGACCCTGCCGGTGCTCGGAATTGTCCAGGTGGACGGTCTAAATGCCAACCAGGCTGCGCGGAAGATTGAGACGGCACTACGGACAAGGGGCATTATGCTGCAGCCGCATGTGACGGTCTCGATCGTTGAAAATGCAACGCAAAATGCGACTTTACTCGGCGAAGTAAAGGTCCCGGGAGTGTATCCAACCACGGGCGGCCGCAGGATGCTGGACCTGATTGCTCTGGCAGGCGGGTTCTCCTCCTCCGCGGGAAGGATCGTTACCATCGCCCATCGCGATGATCCGCGCCATCCGGTGATCATTCATGTCTTCCCCAAGGCGGAAGAGCTTGGATCGCAGCGCAACCCCGTCATTCAGCCCGGAGACACGATCATGGTGGGCCGGGCCGGCATCATCTATATCCTCGGTGACGTAAAAAGACCGGGTGGCTTCCTTGTAGACAACGGCGAGCATATTTCCTTGCTCGAAGCTCTGTCTCTTTCAGGAGGCTGGAACCGGGAAGCCTCTCTCAGCAAGGTGGAGCTGATTCGTAAGGCGCCCGGGGGACATAAGGAGATCACGCTTAACCTCAAACATATCCTCAAGGGAAAGCAGGCTAACCTTCAGGTGGAAGACGGCGATATCCTCTTTATTCCTTCGAGTGTCGGAAAGACAGTTGCCTATCAGGGAATGCAAGCGGTTGTGACTGCGGCGCAGCAAGTTGCGGTATTCCAGGCGTATCCCTAGGGCAGCATCGGAACGGCACGGCTTTTGACTGCGGTAGCTGAAGAAATAAGTTATGGGATCATCGCCACACGCCATTCCGGAATTGATTTACCTGCCGCGTGGTCGTGTCTTAGGCGATGACTTCGCTCTGCCACGCGCCGAGTATTTCATTGTGCTTCCGGCGCTGCTGGCCCTGGTGGGCCTGTCAAGCTGGCTTCTCAGCGACGATTTGGGATTTGTGTTCTCAAGCGTCGTGGGCGCGATTGTAGGGTTCTATACCCTCTGGGGATGGCTGTTTCGCAAGCAGCCTACGCGCTTTTCGACTTTGCTCGCGATGGCGCTGTTGCTGGGCTATGGCGGCGGTGCGGTGAACACATTGCTCACTCTGCCGCGAAGCAGCCTGACCATGTCCACGGTCATGGGGTTCGATAACGGCGTGCTGTCGCGGGGAATCGGCGCAGTACTCCTTTCGGCGGCAGTGCTGTTTTTTGTCGGCGAAATCTACGAAAAGCCGATATTCGGACGCGACTTTCGCTTTGTTGTGGACGGCAAGACGCGCACTTTGGTTTGCCTGGGCGCGGTTGCCATGGTAGGCGGCTATGCCACGCACCTTCTTCTCTTCCAGGGGCCGAATTCCGCAGGTGGGCATCTGAACCCCGCGGGGGCCTTTCTGCAGTGGTTTTATGGCCCGGTGACCGCGATTGCCGTAACCACCTTTCTGATGACGCCGCGGGGAAAAGCCAAACTATTCTGCGGCGCCGCTGCGATGATTCTGATCCTGCTGTTTGCAATTGTCGGCAGAAGAAATGCCGCCTATACCGCGATTGACGTTCTGCTGATGATTGAGATTTCCGGTTATCAATGGCGGGGAAGCAGGGTACGAAAGGCGCTGATAGTTGTGGGGCTGGGCGCCGTGGTGGTGGTCGGCTCCCTGGCGTTCATGCTGCTGCGAATCGCGGCGCGGAATTCCAGTCATCCGCGCCGGGTCACGGTGACACAGCAGATCAAAGTGGCGAGCAAAATGGTTCAAAGTGGCGGCGCGGTTGCGCTGGCGGGTACCAGCACGCAGCAAAATCTGCAAAAGCGAACGTTCGTTCTGGGTTTCTTTGCGAATGTGCTTGACGGAAGCATGACAAAGACTCCGGCGCTGGGGCTCGACGCCGTCCAGCAAATCCAACTGGCAATTCCAAGGATTATCTATAGCGACAAGGACACGTCGGTCTCCGAAGAGAACTTGGATGACCGGCTTTTCGGCTTCGGATATCGGGATGAGGCGAATTCGATCCTCACCGCGGGAGCTACCGACTTCGGCCTCATCGGGGTGTTGATTTATCCACTCATGATTGTCGGGTTTTACCGGTTTGTTTTTGAAGTCTTGACCAAATTCCTGGGCTTGGTTCCCATGATGTTTATCGCCCTGTCGAGTATCCTTGTCATGATCGCGACAGAAATGCCCTTGACCGGATATTTGGAAACGCTTCGAGTGTTGCCCTTTTTCGGACTGGCGATCGCACTCTTTATGGCGCTGCCTGTGATCACATTGAGGAACGAATGAAGGTGATGCCGAAATCGAGATCTGCTTTGCTGCTCTACGCCGCGCTTTTCTGCTGCGCTGGCTTTGCGTTGGGGCAAAGCATGGGAGCCAGCAGCGCAGAGGTCAACGCTTCGCCGCCATCGGCTGAAGTGCGGGCCGCTCCCAGCGCGGCGGCGAATGTCGGGGTACCCGGCATTGCGGCGCGAGCCTATCGTATGGGCTCCGGAAGTGGTCATTTGCAGGGAACAGAAGCGGTCGCCGGCATGAATTCGCGGCATCCTCAAGACGGATCGCTGGGACTGGGCGCGGTGAAGATTGATAACGCCAATGCCAAATCCATGCTCGAAACCGGGACGCGCCATGCCGCTGCGCGCGGCAGGCTTTCTATGAAGGAAGCTGCGGCATTGCGCCGATACAAAACCGGCCGGGTGCGTACCGGCATGCTGTATACAACAGCTGCGGAGCGAATGGCCGCTGGAGCGGGAAAGACAGCCGCATTAAAGAAGGGGACGAGCGGGCTCATTGGTACCTACACGAGGGATTTTCCCGACAGCACGAGGGGAACGGCACTGGTCAGCCCGCCGGATAGGGGAACGGCCAGTCCGCTGGACTGGTCTCCGGGCTTGGGCTTCAGTTTTCCCGACTTCGCGGAAAGGGAGTTCCTTTCGCCCTCTCTGCAGATGGCTCATCGGCCCAGCGGGGCACGGCGTGTAAGTCTTTTCGGGCGCCAGCGCTTGCCTCAATCATTGGCGGAAACCAAGCCAAAGGAAGATTTGCTGCAAACGAGCCTGCCCTCATTCGAAACATCGGTGCCTTCGATTGACTCGACACTGCTTTCCCCGCTGGATCAGCCGTAATAGAGCGGGGAAAGCATTTCTTCACCTGGTGAGGGTTGACGCGTAGCTCAAACTCGCTCAATCGTGAGCGATTCAAGCACAACAGGCGTGTTCGGTTTGTCCTGCCCATTGCGGGGAAGGCGCGAAATCTTCTCGACCACGTCCTGGCCCTCAACAACTTCGCCGAAAATGGTATGACGGCCAGTGAGCCAGTCGGTAGCGGCGACCGTAATAAAGAATTGCGACCCGTTAGTGTTAGGGCCGGCGTTGGCCATGGCCAGTTTGCCGGGTGCGCTGAATTT
>DATNDP010000217.1:0-8412 GCA_035553195.1 Candidatus Acidiferrales bacterium | reverse complement strand
AGCAAGCCGACATGCGTTTTGCCCTGCTGATGCAGCCAGTCCACGCAGGAGCGAACGTCGATGATGGCCTGGCGAGCCGCGTCAATGGTCCGGCAGATATTGGAGGAAACAGCGTAGTCCGATCGTGCTGTTTCCGTTGGCCGGCGAATATCGTGATAGGGCTTGCTCATGCGCAGCACGGACACGCCGAAGCGGTTGAGCAGTGGCCCCAGGGCATTGTATGCGATTCCGTTCGCATTCCAGTGGGGCAGAATGATCACCGCGCGATCGCCCTCAGCCTCGAACCATCGGGCATTCACGAGATCGTTCTCAGGATATGGTGTCCGCACCGGCGAGGTGAAACGCAGGAACAGCCCGTCGCCTTTCGGCGTCTTCTCGCGCGCATTGCTGCCTGTGGGAAAAAGCTCGATCTTGCGTTTTTCCAGGCGAAAGTCCGCCGGCACTTTGTATGAGAAAAACTCATCACTGCGGGCGACAATGCGGTCGTTCAACTCGTGGAGGTAGTTTTCGTACCGCTCTTCCGTGCTCGGACAGTCGCCATTCACCAGTGGCCAGCGCCGCGCCCATTCCATACCCCACTCCAGCGGACGCACGATGCGGTTCGTGTCCCGCGTCGTGAGACGCGTCTCCCATGCATACATCCATTTTTGATAGAGGCTGGTCATGCGGGCTTCTCTCAATTTTAAATGATGCGCGGGTGCTTTCACCGCCGTGTGCTGCAACGCAAGCGCCGCTAACGTACACTGAACCTATCGGAGCAGAAACATTTGATCCCTACCCCGCTCGAGCGCGTCGCCCGTGAGGCTGCAGGAGAACTGCGCTGCGAAGCCACTGCGCCGGTCATCATTGACCGCATCGCCACCGACTCGCGTGGCGCTGCTCCCGGCGCTCTGTTCGTCGCCTTGCAGGGCGAGCGCACGGACGGACACCGCTTTCTCGGCGACGCATTTCGCAACGGAGCTTTCGCCGCTCTGGTCGCCAAAAACAAACTGCGCGAGCTCGATATTCAATCGCAGTGGCCGCTGATCGTGGTTCCCGACACGTTGCGGGCTCTACAAACGCTCGCCCGCTGGCATCGCCACGAATACTTTAGCCGCGTGCTGGCCATTACCGGCAGCAACGGCAAAACCATCGTCAAGGACGCGCTGCGCACGCTGCTCGCCGGACGCGAATTCCTCGCCTCGCCCGGGAGCTACAACAGCCAGCTCGGATTGCCGCTGGCGGTGCTCTCGGCGGAAGGGCCGGAACCGCTGGCCATCCTTGAAGTCGGCATTTCCCAGCCGGGCGACATGACCGCGCTCAAGGAAATTGCCGCTCCCGATTACGGCATTCTCACCAACATCGGCATGGCCCACTTCGCGGCATTCGCCAGCCGGGAAGATATCGCCCGCGAGAAGATGTCGCTTTTCCGCGACCTCCCGCAAGATGGCTGGCTGCTGCTGCCGTCGCACGAGCCCACTGTAACGGCCGAGGCCCGGCAACTGCGCTGCCCGATTCACCACGTCGGAGGCAGTCACCAGGTCCTCTCCATGACTCCCGTTTCGTTTGCTGCAGAAGGACAGTTGCTGCAACTCAGCACCCGAGGCGGAGATCCGCGCAATGTCCATGTAGCGACGCGCTCCGCGGAAATTGTTTCTGACCTGCACTTTGCTGCCTCCGCTGCCTATCTGCTGGGCGTCACGCTCGATGAAATTGCCGCCGCGCTCGATGGCTACACGCCCACCTCCACGCGCATGGAGTTGTGGTCGTCACCAGGAGGCATTCGCCTCATCAACGATGCGTACAGCTCTGATCCCATCTCGGTTCACGCAGCGCTGAGATCCGCGGCCATGAGCAGCGCGCCCGGCGGACGCAGGATTTTTGCCTTCGCCGGAATGCGCGAACTCGGCGCTAAAGCGCAACGCGAGCACGCGCAAGTGGGCGCACAGGCGGCTGAGTGCGGCTTCAATCACCTATTGCTCGTCGGCTCGGGCGATCTTGAGAGCACTGCGGAAAGCTTTCGCGCCGCCCGGCCGCAAGGCCAAGTTGCGCGCGTCGCCAATCCGGAGCAGCTCAAAGAACAGCTTCTGCCCCTGCTCCGCCCGGGAGACACGGTGCTATTCAAGGGTCCGCGCAACGCCGGCATGGTCAAAGCCGTTCGCGATCTCTCTGGCGCTATCGCCCAGCGCTGTCTCTGGGTCAATCTGGCGGCGGTTGCTGAAAACATCGCGCGCTTTCGCCGTCATTGCGGCGGCGCCCACATTCTGGCCATGCTCAAGGCGATGGCGTACGGAACTGATCTTCTTCAGCTCGCCTCCTGGATGTCGCGCCTCGGCGTGCATCACATTGGCGTCTCCTCCGCCAATGAAGGCGTTGCCGTGCGCCGCGCTGGCGCCGAGCAGGAAATTTTCGTTTTCCTCTGCGAGCCGGAGGATGTGGACAACCTGCTGCGCTATCGTCTCACGCCGGTCATCTACTCAGCCGAGCTTGTGGACTCGTTCTGCCGCTCTCTTTCCAGCAGCGATTGCGTACTCGACGTTCATTTGAAGGTCGATACGGGCATGCATCGCCTTGGTATCGATCCCAAAGCTGCCGTCGAGCTCGCACGGAGAATCCGCGATAGCCGCGCGATGCGGCTTACCGGACTCTGCACTCATTTTGCCGCCGCCGACGATCCCGGCTCTGACGATTTCACGCTGCGCCAGATCGCTCTGTTCGATGAAACTGTCAGGGCGTTGCGCGCTGCCGGCTTCGACCAGCTTCAGCTCCATGCTGCCGCCACTGCCGGAGCCGTTCGTTTTCCGCAAGCGCATTACAACATGGTGCGAATTGGCCTGGGACTGTACGGGCTCTATCCAACGCCCGCGGTTGAGAGCGCCATGCAACTGGAACTCGCCATCGGAGTGACTAGCCGCATCACCAGCGTACAGAGCTTCTCGCCCGGCGACACGCTCGGCTACGGCCGCACATTCATCGCCACCCGCAAGATCCGCGTCGGCATCATTCCATTCGGCTATGACGATGGCCTCCCTTGGGGGCTATCCGGCAAAGGCCACGTTCTGGTTGAAGGCAATGCCGCTCCTATCCTTGGGCGCATCAGCATGGACCAGATGCAGATTGACCTGACCGATCTCCCCGGCGTCGGCGCAGGCGCGGAAGTCCTCATATATGGAGCTCACAACGGCTACACCCTGCGGCCGGAACTCGTCGCCGAGCAAGCCGGTACCATTGGCCACGAACTGCTCACCCGGCTGGGCGAGCGCGTACACAGAATCTACCTCGAACCGTGACAAAAAGCTGTTCGCAAACAGCAACTCAGGATTGCTTGTGGAAACTTAACCTTTCTTTTCCCTGGTTACGCGTCATTCCTCTCACATTCGTGTTTGAGCTAACAAACAGATTCTCCGACTTGCTCGCCCTCTGGAACATCCAACAAGAACAAGCATCCGAAGAAGCAAGCGGAACAGGGAGGAACAGACGGCATGCGCCGATCTCTTGCAGTACTTTTGTCCACAGCAACTCTGGGTACCATGGTAGCGGCCACTGGTTGTGCGGAACATCGCTACCAATCCTCTGACCCGTATTACAACGGTGGGTACTATGGCTATAACGGTTTAGATGCAGCCGAACAGGCCCGCTACCGCGAGTGGCTGGCGGAACGCCGGTACGGCTACGTCGAATACAACCGCCTCTCTGCGGAGCGCCAGCGCGAATACTGGGCGTGGCGCAATGCACACTATCGCCAGAGCGTCCAGGACGAATACCGCAAGTACAATCGCGAGCGCATGGAGCGCCAGCGTTACGACCAGAATCGCCGATACGTCCGCGACCGCGACGATCGCGACCGCTATGCCCGTGATCGTGACGAGCACGATCGGCGCTACGCGCGTGATCGCGATGATCGAAATCGGGTCTACCAGAACCACTCCCGCGATAGAGATCACGACCGCAAAGGAAATGACCGGGATCACGGCCATAAAGGAAACGACCGGGATCATGACCACGATCGCCGATAATCAACAATTCAGAAGGTTGAAGCAGGACAAGCAGAAGGCAACCAAAGGAGGTTGCCTTTTCTGTTTTGCGTGATTCTGGAGCTGCTGGTGATTTGTTTGCTATTTCAATGCCGCATCCGCAGTATTTGATTCGCTGCGCTGTAACTTCGCTGCGACCTTCACGCCGCTCAGACCGTTGATGTACTTGGCCACGCCTTTGTAGAGGGATTCGGCGATCTGCTGGCGATAGACATTGGTCTTCAGCTTCTTCTCGTCGTGGGGATTGCTGACGAAGGAGATCTCGGCCAGGATGGAAGGCATGTTGGCTCCGATCAGCACCACAAACGGGGCTTTCTTCACGCCGCGATTTCGCTCGCCCGGATTCTTCGAGTTCAGGCCGACGTAAAGCGATTTCTGCACGTCGGCGGCGAATTCGCGCGACTCTTCAATCTTCTCTTTGAGCGCAATCTTCTTCACCAAATCCTGCAGTTCATGGATGGACTGTTGTGACACGGCGTTTTCGCGCGCGGCTACTTCCAACGCGTCCGCCGACGAGGTGAAGTTCAGGTAATACGTCTCAACACCGCGCGCGCTTGCGTCCCGGCTGGAGTTGGCATGAATGGAGATGAAGAGGTCGGCCTGCTCTTTGTTGGCAATTGCGGTGCGCGTCTCCAGCGGAATAAAGGTGTCATCGTCGCGCGTGTAAACCACCTCGGCGCCCAGCTTATTCTCGAGCAGTTTGCCCAGGCGCAACGCCACGTCCAGCACCAGGTCTTTTTCCTCGAGGCCATTCGGGCCGATGGTTCCAGTGTCGTGTCCGCCGTGGCCAGCATCCACGACGATTTTGCCGATCTTCAGTCCAAGCGCGCGAATCAGCGAGCGATCGCCGTTCGCTGTCGGCGACGCTACGTGCGTGGTGGTGGCCGGCTCGGGCTTGCTCCCCTCGCGCTCCGCCACCTTCTTCTTGCGGTTGCGGCTCGATTCCCGCGGGGCTATCGCCTGATAAGTTGGTCCGCTCGTCGGCTTGGTTGTGCTGGCTTTGCTGGTATCCGGCGAATCCGTCGAGTCGTCCGCCACAACCTTCGGCGGCTCGGCTTTGACCAATTCGTTATCGGCGTCGGCAGATTTGCTTCTGCCCTTTGCAGGCCCAGCTTTTGCCTCCTCGGCACTATGCAAGGCGGCCGCACCGTCTCCGCTGACCACGGGCTTAATCTTGCGAACGGTTACATCGGACTGATCCGGCGTTGCATCCGCGTCTCTCAACTCAGCTTGCGCACTGGCTTTTTTTTCGCTCTTTTCCGCCGCTGGCTTCGTATCCGCCACCACATCGGGCACGTTCTTGCTCGCCACTTGCTTAGGAAGCTTGCCATGAATGTCAATGATGAGGCGGTAGGGATTGGGCAACAGGAAGGCGGAGTATTCGGCCACATCATCCACGTCAAGCACCACACGCGCCATGTTGGCCTTGAACTGCGACACGCGAATGCGGTGCAGGAATCCGGCTTCTACGTCAAAGGTCTTTCCCACCAGGTCGGGCGCGAGTTTCACGCCATATAGATCAAAGAAGATGCGGTCTGGATGCGGCACACGCCCTGCCTGGTATTTCACTTCCTGTTCCAAGTCGATGGCGACGCGAACATAATCCGGAGTGGACCAGTGGCGAACGCTGGTGAGCCGCGGCAGACGGTTGGAGGGTGACTGCGCCGGCCTGGATGCCGAGGTGGAAACATCCTGCTCCTGGGCTTCCGCCTGCTCTGCCGGAGCGGCGGAGTTTTCGTTCGTGGCAGGCGAATCTTCATGCGACGCCTTGGCTTCCGCCACGTCCTCACGCGCAGTTCTTGTCGAGGGCGCTTCCTTCTGCTCGGTGTGCTTTTCCGCGGCCGGTTTAACCGCGTGAACATTGGCCCAAGCAACTTTGGCTTCCTGCTCACTGGTTTCGGTATGCGGAGCATGCTTGCGCTTGCGCGACTTCGGCCGGAACGGGTCGCCACCCACTTCCGCTGTGCCAAGCTCAACCACGGCTTGCCGCGCTTTGGGTGCCAGCTTGCTGTTGGGATAGTGCTTCAGGAAATCCTGGAATGTCGCCAGCGCCTCGTCGCGGTCGTTCAGGTCGTCGCGGTAGATCTGCGCCATGGTGAACAGCGCTTCCACGCGATGCGGGCTGCCGGGATACTCCCGCCGCAGAAATGATAACTGTCCGATGGCATCTTTGTAGCTCTTGGGATCATTGAGTACGCGGCCCTGATCATCGAGAAGTTCGGCCACGGCAAGGACGGCTTGATCCGCCTTGGCCCAGGAAGGCGCGGTGTAGTAGACCTTGCGGTAGGCCTCCATCACCTTGAAGTAATCGCCGCGATCGCGATGCGATTCGGGCGTACCCAACAAGGAATCGCGCAGGCGTTCAGCGAGGGCGAATTGTACCTTGGCCGCCTGCTTCTTCTGCTTGACCGTTCGCGCTTGCGCGCAAGGCAGCACAACGCACGCCAGCGCCGCGGCGAGCGCAATCCGCCCCAGAATCCCGGTTCCCATTTTCATTCGAACTGCTTCAAAGCACCTTTCAGCTTAAACCCATTTCGCGCTTACTCGTTGTTGGAAAATACACGGTGCCCTTCCGCGTCCTTGCTCTCGAGCACCCGCGGCTTGTAGGCGTTCCAGTACAAATCCGTGATTTTCTTGACGTAGTCGCGTGTCTCCCGGTAGGGAGGTATGCCTCCGCTCCTGCTCACGGCGCCCCGGCCCGCGTTGTACGCGGCCAGAGACAGCTCGATGTTTCCGTTATAGTCGTCGAGCAGGTTCTTCAGGTGGCGGACCCCCGCATCAACATTCTGGTTGGGATCAAACGCGTTCTCCACGCTCAGCGATTTTGCGGTGGACGGCATGAGCTGCATCAGCCCCATGGCGCCCTTGCGCGAAACCGCGTGCGGGTTGAAGTTTGATTCCACCTTCACCACGGCGCGGACCAGGTTCGGATCCACTCCGTGACGTCGTGCGGCGGCCTCAATCACTTTATCCACCGAATCAGAGCTTACAGCCTCAACTGCCGGGCTGCCCAGCGCCACCGGTTGTGAAGCCATGAGCGCACGGCGCGCTCTCAGGTTATTCACTTCCAGGGCAGCTTCACGAGCTGCTCTCATTGTGGATGAGTGAACTGAAGGCACAGGTTTCCAGCGGTGTTCTTTATTGCTCCAGTACACCAGACCGCTGTAACGCGATGAACTCGCCTCAGAAGTGGAAGGACTTGAGGCTTTTGGATGCGCAGCCGTTGAACCGTCAGCATCTCGGCTGTCCATGAACACAATATGTCCATAGGCATCATGCGTTTGGACTACTTGGGTGTTCTGCGCGCTGACTGGCTGGCTTGCTACCATCGCCGTGGCGCCCAGGATGGCAAACAGGTGCTTTTTCATCGCGTTGCGCACAAAATATCAGTTCCTGCGGGCCCTCGACCACCTGTCCAAAGGCCAGCCACCTTTTTGCCTAACCCGGATTGGGAACGGCCAGAGTACAGGGATTATAAGTCCGTTCCCGACGTGCGGCAATCGGTCAAATCCAGACGAATCTAGGGAGAAAACCCCAGAAAACATGGTCAAAATAGGTCCTCACATCTCTCAGAATTGCTTGAAACCCTGAAAATGGCCAAAACAGGCCAAATTTCTCGTTCCAACACGGGTCTGGCACGCGAGATTTCTCAAGAACTCGCCTGCAAGACCGTACCGAAACCGCGTTCTTCCAGTATGCACATAGTTAAACGCGTAAGAATGCTCTTCTACAGCCTGGCATTTGTTGAGCTGATTCTGCTTACGGCCTATCAGGCTTGGGGCAAGGCGATTGTGCGCTAGCTTGTCCTAAAAAAAATCGCTTGCGGCGCCGGACCGGGTGGATGGGACTCGCGCCGCTGAGGCTGCGTTCGTAGCCCGAGATGTGAGGGCAGTTTCGCCCCTTTGATCGATTCGCGTCAGTTCGCAGCTAACCCTGACTAGCGTTCATTCGCGGCCAAGCCTCTCTTGAGCGACAATAATCCCGTGACCGGCGTCCGTATTGACAAATGGCTCTGGGCAGCTCGCTTCTTCAAGACGCGCGCTCTTGCCGCCCGCGCCTGCGATCTCGGCCGCATTGAGTGCAACAACCAGCCCGCCAAACCGGCTCGCGAGGTCCGCACCGGCGACCTCCTGCGCATCCGAACTGACGCCAACCAGTTTGAAGTTCAAGTTCTGGCCTTGAGTGTAGTCCGCGGACCAGCGGCCCTGGCGCAAACCCTCTATCGCGAAACCGATTCCAGCCGCGCACAGCGCCTTAAGCTCGCAGAAGAACGCAAAGCCATGAAGCTGTACTCACCTGCGCCGGAAGGCCGTCCCAGCAAGCGCGACCGCCGTCGGATAGTCCAGTTCCGCAATCGGCAGCAGGGATAAGGCGCAAAAAATAAGGTAAGATGCTCCCT
>DATNDP010000216.1:0-4584 GCA_035553195.1 Candidatus Acidiferrales bacterium | reverse complement strand
TAGCAATTAGAAGATTTAATTCAGCTCTCAAACGCCCTTAATCTTCCGCTTATAGGTTTAGGCCTATTACAGGGCTCGAGAAATTAGTAAGCTTCCGGGGTTCTCTATGGCTCGAACCTAGCGAGACCCTCCGCTTGCATTGAAGGTCGGCGCTTCTGCCGGCTTCTCTCCCCTGACAGAAAGGTAATTCGGTCGAAAAGTTAGTGTCTGCTGTTCTTCCGGGCGGCAGCGCGATAAAGGCATCTCTCCGGCGCATTTGCCTCCGGAACGAGAAGCCGTGATGGCGTGTGCTTTCACGCGTTGGAAGACTCCGTGTGTGCGCGTGTTCTCTTCCGGGCCGCGGGTTCAACTTCAATGGCGAGCCGCCGTCGCGTTTCTCTGATGCCGCAAATTCCTGATGAACAAAGGCGAGCCGCTGAGTGCAGTGAGACTCGCCCAGAACGGCACTTTCGTAAGGAGAAATGAGCAAATGACCTCCCCCTCTTCCGGGACCTTGTGCGCCCGGTCTGCGCTTTACTCTCACCGTCCACAATGGAAACATGTTCCGGCTGCAATCTTGTTTCTTGTTTTTATAGTTCTATTGCCGCTTGCCGCCTCAGGCCAGAGCTACGTTTATGTGAACAACCAGGATGTAGCAAATAGCATTGTCGCGTTCTCTGTGTCCTCTTCAGGCTCGCTCACGCCGGTCGCTGGTTCGCCATTCGCTACCGGTGGCGCCGGGGCCGCGGTGAGCTGTTACGGGCTCGATCGCATGGTCATCGGCGCCCCTGGCAACCTGCTGTTCGTCTCCAACAATGGAGACCAAACCATCAGCGTACTGAAGATTGATCCCGCTTCGGGAGCCTTGACTCAAGGCCCGGGCTCGCCCTTTGTTTCCGGCCTCACACTGGACGCGTGCAATGGCATCTCGCTTGCCGCAACCCCTGATGGCAGGTTCCTGATGGCCTCGAGCAACGGCCAAATCAAGACCTTCAACGTGGATGGAAACGGAATTCTCACGCCCGCGGCAACAACAGCGAACTGTTGCTCGGCGACGATTGGAATGAAGGTCTCTCCCAATGGCAAGCTGCTCGCGGTTTCCAATGAATCCAGCGCCTCCGTTTATTCCATCAATGCGGATGGCTCGCTGACTCAGGTTCCCGGCTCGCCGTTTGCGAAGGCGGGTACCGGCTTGCTTTCCAGTGTGGAATTCAGTTGTGCCGCCGATCGTCTCTTTGGCAGCGAGGCCAGTGCTGCTGCTTCCACCATTGTGGATGCCTGGACTGTAGACTCGACGGGGGTCCTGTCAGCGGTCGCAAAGAGTCCCTTTATCTCACCGGGCAGCGATTCCAGTACGCTGGAAATGAGCTCAGACAACACGCTGCTTTTCACCAATAACCAACTCAGCAACAAAATCAGTTCGTTCTCCATCAATGCAGACGGCTCGCTGACCAGCGTTGGATCTTTTGGCGGCGTGGGCACAGTTCACATTCCCGGCGGCCTGGCTGCAGATGCATCGGGAAACTTTCTTTATGCGGCCGATGATACGTTCGGCGTAGCGGTATTCAAGATCACGCCGTCCGGGGGCTTGACCAGCGTCGCCGACGTGGCGATCAACCGCGTGGCCAGCATTCAGGGAGTGGCCGCTTATCCTCCGAAGAGCTGCGCCAGCGCGGACCTGGCGCTCACGATCTCCGCCGCACCGGCCACAGTCGATGCGGGCTCAAAAGTCACTTATACCGTCACCATCACGAACAACGGACCGGACGCGACATCTGCGAGCATCGTTGACAACCTGCCCACGGGCGCTTCTTTTGTTTCTTGTTCCTCCACTGGAACGGGCGTTTGCACGCAGACACTGCCCAACCCGCACACCATCGGCTTCGCTTCCCTCGCCAGCGGCGAGACGCAAACTGTAACGCTGGTGGCACAAACCAGTGCCACGTTGTTGAACGGTTCTACGCTGAGCAATACGGTTGCTCTTGGGAATAAATCCGCGGTCGACCCGAACTCTGGGAACAATTCGGCGAGCGCGAGTGTTTCTATCAATGCGCCACCCAGCGCGACAACTTTAGCGCTGAGTCCGGCCATCGGAAACTACGGCGGGCTGGCCATTCTGACTGCAAATTTAAGCAAGTCCTCGAACAGTGCATCGATCGCCGGCAAAACAGTCTCATTCTTCCTGAACGGTGCGCCGGCAGGAACCGCAGTCACGAATGGCCTGGGCCAGGCGATTCTCACCGTCAGCGTCGCCGGTATTCCGCTCGGGACATATCCCGGCGCGATCACTGCTAGCTTTGCCGGCGATCCTCTTTTCAATCCCAGCAGCGGCGCCTCGTTGCTCACCGTCAACAAATCCGTGCTCACCGTGATCGGCGCCCCTGTGACTCGCATGTATGGCGACCCCAATCCGGGATTCACTTACGCAATTACCGGTTTCCTGAACGGTGATACCGCGGCGGTGGTGAGCGGAACAACCACCTGTACCAACGGAACGGATGTGACCACGCCAGTAGGCCGTTATCCGATAACCTGCGACCTGGGCACGCTCTCAGCGGCGAATTACACGTTCACGCTACTGCCGGGTACTCTGACCATTACTCCTGCGCCGCTTACGGTAGCCGCGAACGATGCTACCCGCGTGTATGGCGATCCCAATCCGGTTTTCACCGGCGCCATTAGCGGGTTGCGCAACGGAGACAGCATCACTCCTGTTTTCTTCAGCAACGCAACCACTGCCAGTCCCGCGGGAACATACCCAATCCTGGCGACCTACAATGACCCTGCCGGCAGGATTGTCAACTACACGCCTGTGGTTACTGGAACCCTTACCATTACTCAGGCGACGTTAACCGTTACTCCTGATGACATTTCGCGATTGTACGGCGATCCCAACCCGGTCCTTACTGGCACAATCACCGGCCTCAAAGCAGGTGACAAGATCACGGCAAAATATTCAACAACTGCTCTCCAGAGCAGCCCGGTGGGAAGTTATCCGATCACGGCCACGTTGGTGGATCCGGGATCGAGACTTCCCAATTACATCGTAACCGTCAACACCGGAACGTTGACCGTGAATCCAGCGCCACTTACGGTGACTGCAGCCAACGCGAGCCGTCTCTATGGCGATCCCAATCCGCTTTTCACCGGAACCATCGTCGGCATCAAGAACGCCGACCCGATTACCGCAACCTATTCCAGCACTGCGGATCCCACGAGTGCAGTCGGTACCTACGCCATCACTCCCGCACTGGTGGATCCGGCCGGCAAGCTGCCCAATTACGCGGTGACCATTGTTAACGGCGTACTCACCATCAATCCGGCGCCGCTCAGCGTGGCTGCCAACAATGCCAGCCGCGTTTATGGCAACGCCAATCCCGTATTTACCGGTGTAATCACAGGCCTCAAGAACCTCGATCCCATCACCGCCAATTTCGTGACTACCGCGGCTATAGCGAGTCCGGTGGGAACGTACCCGATCACGTTTGACTCGTTCAATGATCCTGCCGGAAAGCTGAGCAATTACACGGTGACATCCACAAAAGCAGCTACACTTACGATTACCAAAGCACCGCTCACCGTCACCGGCTTCAACGGGAGCCGCATCTACGGTGACCCGAACCCGTCACCCACCATTTCGGGACTGAAATTGAATGATCCAATCGTATTTGGCTACAGCGCGACTTCGCCGACGCAATCCAGTCCGATCGGAACCTATACCATGATCCCGGTGCTGGTCAGCGATGCGCAGAACAAGCTGCCCAACTACACGCTGAGCCTGGTCAATGGCACCATGACCATCAACCAGGCGCAGTTCACGGTTACGGCAAACAGCTTTTCGCGTGCTTACGGATCGCCTAACCCGGTGTTCACAGGCACCTTCAGCAACAGCAATACTGTGACGCCGATTGCCTCGGTCCTGGCCAATGATGGCATTAGCTACTCGTTTGTCAGCGCGGCGACGCAGACCAGCAATGCCGGTGCCCTTCCCATCACCATCGCAGTCAGTGATCCCAACAAGAAGCTGTCCAACTATAAAGTGGTGCAGGCGAACGGGACTCTGACTATTACGCCCGTGAGCTTGACTGTGACGGCAGCCAGCCAGACCCTCATCCTGGGCACGACCTCCTGGGCCTGCTCAAGCGCCACGTTGCCGGCCTCAGCCACTCCGAGTTGCGTGACTTACAGCGGGTTCGTGCAGAACGGCGTAGTCAATGACGGACCGGCAAACCTGGGGGGCAACATAGCCTGTACGCTCTCGAATGGCGCCGGGAATGTGGGCACATTCTCGAACGGTCTTACATGTTCTGGAATCACTTCAACGAATTACACGTTCACATTCCTGAAGGCGACTTACAACGTGCAGTACGAACCTGCAGGCTTTACCTGCAGCAACGGCCCCGGCCATGTAATCCTTGCGCCAATCAGTGCCGCGGGAACAACCGCGTTCACCAAGGCTACGACACCCACAATCGCAGTGCAGTTCCGCGTCTGTGATGCCAGAGGGACATCCGTATCTTCGGCAGGGGTTGTTAGCAGCTTCGCGCTGACCTCAGTAAACGGCGTCCCATCGAGCATTCCGGCCCCTGTGGGCGGACCGTTCAC
>DATNDP010000215.1:0-4457 GCA_035553195.1 Candidatus Acidiferrales bacterium | reverse complement strand
TGTTTGCTGAGTGCCCCACATGACAACCGCGATAAGGACAGCCAGGCAGACCACCAGTGCGACCATGCGCATGACTACCGTGGGCCGTTCGATGCGCTCTTTTTCCGCCAGCTTTCTTTGAACCTGGGCGCGCCACCAGATGAGCCCCGCGCTGGGCAGCTCCGGCTGGTGCTGTTGCGCCATGCTCTTGATCAGAAAATTGAGTTGTTGCGAATCCTTATTCATGGCTTCCTCTGAATCCCGCACTTTCAAGCAGCTCTTTGGCTTTTTCCCGTGCGCGAAAAACGACCACACGCACGGTTCTCTCCCGTATGCCGATGATGGCACCGATTTCGCGATGACTGAGCTCCTCCACGTGGGCCAACCAGAGAACGGCGCGTTCCTGCGCGTTGAGCCGATCGAATATCGCGGCCATATCGATCGGCAGATTGAACTCCTGGCGGCGTTCCTCGGTCGTCTGCTGCAGCTCTGACCACTTTTGTTCGCGCTTCTGTTTGCGCCAGCGGTCGCGAAGGATATTGGTTGCGGTTTGGTAGAGGTAAGCCTTGCGCTGGCTCTGGTCCATCGGAGGAGCGTTGATGATGCGAATGTAGGCTTCCTGCAGCACCTCTTCGGCGGTGCCCGTATCGCGACTCAGGCGAGCGAGATAGCCGTGAAGAGTATTGGCTGTTCGCAGATAAAACAACTCAAACTCGCCCTCTGTCAGCGTGCCGGCGGACTCCGCTTTCGCCATGGTCAGCCGCTCGATTTGCTCATCCGCAGGCACGTCAATTCACCTGTTCAGACTTGATCCTCTTTGCAATCTGATAGGAAACGATCGAGGACACTACGAATCCGATGCCCAGCATCGCAAGCACCGTTCCCAGTCCCCGGAAAAAATAATACGCGTCGTTGTCAACGGTGCGAACGAGGAAGAAGGCCATGCCAAGAAACAGCACCACAACCCCGATCCTTACTGAGTTAAGGATGGAAGCATGCGGGTCGGCTACCCTGTCAGAAAACCCGGCGACATACTTCTGTCCTGCCGGCGACTGCACAAATTCCGAGAAATCTTGCGCTGATGAGAATTTGTCCAGAAGGTGCTTCTGCATGGCATTCTGCTGCCTCCGGCGTATCAGGCTGAAGAGCAGATAGACAACTATGGCCGCAAACAAAACAAACAACGCAACTACAATGAAATCCCCCACCATATGAGCCTCCCAGTCCTAAAACGAACAGAGAGCAACAAAGGTTACAGGAAAATTGGAATCAGGAAAGAACCTGCCGACACAGGTGGATCGGCCTAGACGGCTGTCGCTTGAACGTCTGCCTTCAGTGCCAGTCCGTAGCTTGCAGCGGCCCGTTCCAGACGGCTTTGCTCGTCGCTCCCCTGCAGAGCATTGGCAGCCATGAGAAGATATGCCTTCCGGAAAGTCGAGTAGGCAATCACGAAATCCTTCACGCGGAGACGCGCGTCGTCCCCGGTGATCCTGCGATAGCGTTCGAGAAAAAAGTCAGCCTGTTCTGCGTCCATTCGCCATTCGACGATGCTGCCCGCCAAATCCCACGCAATATCGGTGGGGCCGGGAAAAAAATGATCATCGCCGTGGCTCCCGCCATCCGTTTTCAGGATTCGGCCATCCGGCGCCAGCAGCCATTCGTGCGGCTGCATTCGGCCGTCAGCAATTACGGGGCGCTCCAGATGGAGAGCGATGGGCAGGGGCAGGTCCATTTGTGCAAGGTTGAAGTTCGCCATCTGCTGAAGCGGCTTCAGATCACCTACCTCCGCGGCAAAAGCGTGCGCCCTGAACCCACAGTATTCCGCGAGACGAAGCAGCACGACTTCGGTAAGGTCATCCGACCGCATCGGCCTGCTGCTCAGCCAAGGGTATGCGGCAAAGCCATGCGCGTCTTTTTGCGGCATCGGGGCAAAGCCCTGGCTGGCCAGCTTCCACTCGCGCTCAAGGACCTCGTCACCGTAGTGTCCGAGCCCGATGAACTTGAAGAGACGCTTGCGGGCGGGGCCGGGGGACACATATTTCGAGCGCTCGAGATTGACCCAGGAAGCCGGCCAACTGGCTTCATCAGCAAAGTGCCATCTGCGCCATTCACCGCCGCCCACGTAGACCTGCGCGTCGTCGGGCCGTCTTGGGATTGAATGCACGGCGACCCAGCGAAAGCGCCGGGCGCGCTGAGGACCATGATCGGCGCGAAAGGAATCAAAGTCGGGTTGATGGCTGCAGATCACAGTAACGGATTCCGCCGCGACTCCCTCGCCGAGTAGAGCCTCGGCTACCGAGAGAAACGATGACCCGCTCAATCCCGGACCTTCGTCTACGATAAGGAAATCAGCTCCAGAAGCCAGGCCACCGCGGATGACTTCCTTCTCCTGCGGCGTGAACGTAGTCTTGCGATTGTAGGGATGTCCCTGAGGACGAACGGTCATCCGCACGGCCTGCCGCCCTCGTTTGCGCGCTGCTGCTGCGGTAACAGCACTCAGGGTCGCGCCAATGCTGCGTATGCCGATAATGACCAGGTTGGCGCCGACTCGCGGCCGGTCTTCAAGCACGTCAGCATAGGCGAGCGGATGAAGCACGTAATAGGCAAAGCCTTCCGCGACCGACGTGGTGAGGTCTTCCGGCAACTCACAGCTTTCAAGGATTTCCCGGTAATTGAGAGCCTGCTCAGGCGGGCGAAGTCCAACCAGGGCTGCAGCCAGCGAATCGGTAAGCTTCTCTAGCGACGCTGTGCAGAGACCCGCATCCGCCATGGCGGACTCAAGATCGCCGGCTCGCAGAAGCGCGCAAAGTATATCTTCCTGAGGGCACCGACCGTGAAGCAGGGCTAAACAATCAAGAAGGGAGTTCTTGAGCCGCTGCCCGGAAACATGCCGCCGCCCGTCGCGGAAAACCCACAGGTTAAGTGCGGCGGGGCTCATCGATAAAATCAGGCTGCTTTCTTGCCTTTGCGGGCTGCCCGCGGAGAGCGAGCTACGTCACCCTCTTTATCAATGAAGTAGAGAAACTGGTTGTCCCGCTCAACTGCATTGGGAACGACCACTTCTGTTTCGCCTTCCCCCGATTTTGATTTCTTGCAGACGTTGCCCTGACCGTCAATAAAGTAGAGGAATTTCTTGTAATCCCGTTCCAGGCCCAGTTTGTTTACTTTCTCTGCCATACCTCACTTGGAAGGCAAAAGAAAGTGCCCGGATGCCAGCAAGCGGCAGCTACCCACGATGGTGGCGCGCCCTGGGAGTTGCCTCAGCGCGTCTCTTTTTCTCCCGTGACGGAGGCTCCTGACCGGGAGCATAGTATTTATGCACAATGGGCGGATTGAATGTGTAAACCTGCTGCCGTACTTTGCCGCCATCGTCTTTCAGGTGGAGAGTAAAGCTGCGCAGATTTCCTTCTTTTTCCACCTCCTGCTGCCCCAGAGTGACCGGCAGAATGCCGCTGAGATTTCGTTCGCGATAGGCAGTCTCATATCGGTGCTTGCGTGTGTTCCAGGTAAACACGCGAATCTGGTTGAAATCGTAAGGCATTCCGTCTTTAGGCTCGGTCAACAGCACCAGGTATTCAGGAACTTTTTTGTCTTCGTCCTGCACCTCATCGAGCTTAAAAGCAGCTACGATGCGCTGGCCTTCGGCGTATTGGGCAACGTCGTAAGGCACATCCACGTATAAAGCCCGTCCATAGACCCAGCCGACTCGCTTTTGCGGATCGCGAACAAGCCACCAGTCCTCCATGATCCGGGGCTGGTCAGGTTTATCTGGCTCGTCGTCAGCCTCAGTGTCCTTATCATTGTTTTCTCTGGCCGGCGCTACCACTCCATTGCGAGGAACGGTGCGACGCTCCAGCAACTCTACCTTGTCATTCCCATTCAGGAGATACAGGTACTCCGCTTTACGTCCGGGTTCCACGTGCACTTTGACCTGATCGGTGGTGACTGCGGTGCTCTGAGCAGGAGCATTCTTGAATTCGTCAGCCATGTGGGCGAACTGATCATACGTATCCTGGTCCGCCAGGTATCTTTCCTGGATCCATCCTTCTTCGCCGCGTGGCGTGCGCACGCGGACAAAACGCCGATTTTGCATCCGTTCCAGCACCACCAGGCGTTCTCCGTTGTGCACCAATCCGGTTTTGTTGTAGACCGTGGCCACGCGGTCGCGCAGGGACGCCTCAGGCACAGCTACATAAACGAAATCCGGCTTGTCCGAGTCGCCGCCGCTGCAACCAGCGATCGGCAGAAGAAAAATTACAATCCAGAAGAACGCCAGAGCCGGCCGGATGCGGCGGTGTGATATTGCTGCAAACAGGGAACTGTACATGGGACTTGTTCTTTAACTATAGCAGCCATTCAGATGGAGATACAGACAAGTGAAGCGCATCCGCAGCATTGTCCATTTGGCCGTTGGTGATTTGGACGTTAGTAAGAACCGCTTAGCTCTGATCGCACAGATGAAATGATTTCCGCTAATG
>DATNDP010000214.1:0-3472 GCA_035553195.1 Candidatus Acidiferrales bacterium | reverse complement strand
CGCTTTTCCCTCAAGGGGCAAAACGGGGATCGTGCCTGGGACCACCGTCAGGTTGGAAATCCAGGAAGCGCCCGTTTCCTCGAACTCGCTGATATCGCGCTGGGGATGCGCAAGCCGGAATCCAAGAAGAAAGGCACGCATGCCCCAAGTCCCGTCCACGTTACCGGCAAGCCTGAGCCCTACACTCGATAGTTAGTTCTACATTTTCCTGAATCAGTCCATCCTCCTTCGTTCAACGCCATCGGCTTTAATATTGAGATGAACGAGCCATGCCCGAATTACCCGAAGTGGAAACCATTGCACGCGGACTCGACCGGCGCGTTGCTGGCGACCGCATTGCCTCCGTGTGGATTGGAAGTAAGCGCGAGCCGTTGAAGTCGCCAGCGCGCGCAATTGCGGGAGCGCTGGAAGGGGCTGCAATCGAACGGGTGCGTCGCGTGGGCAAGCACATTGTCTTTGACCTCCTTGCGAATAACGGCAGCCAAAGTCGGCAGTGGATCGTGCATTTGGGAATGACTGGCCGGATGCTGGTCTGCACGCCCGAAACAGAAGCGGCAAAGCACACACATCTGGTGGCACATCTGGAGTCAGGAAGGGAACTGCGCTTTGTCGATCCCCGCAGGTTCGGCCGACTCGAGGTGCGGCAGGACGCCTTCGTGGGCCCCGGGACCGAGCCGTTGCACGTGACCGTGGAAGAATTTGCCGAACTGTTTCACAAGAGCAAGGCTCCGATTAAAGCGGCTCTGCTGAACCAGAAATTCCTGCACGGCGTCGGCAACATCTACGCCGATGAAAGCCTGTTTCGCGCGGGTGTGCGCTCCAGGCGTCGCGCCAACACTCTCACCCGGGCCGAGCTGCAGCGGCTGCACGCGGCATTGCAAGAGGTGCTGAAGGAAGCGATTACCGCTGGCGGATCTTCTGTTTCCGACTACGTGGATGCGGATGGGGAAGCCGGCTTTTTTCAGCTACAGCATCGGGTCTATGGTCGTGAAGGCGAGCCTTGCCTGGTTTGCAAAACGCCGATCAAAAAGATTGTAGTCGGCGGGCGTGGCACGCATTACTGCCCGCGATGTCAGAAATGAACCTATAATATTTCCATGCCTAAGACGGTGGTCCATGCTGCCTGTCCGCACGATTGTCCCGACGCGTGCGGAGTCCTGGTCACGGTAGAAGACGGCCGCGCAACCCGCATTCAGGGCGATCCCAAGCACCCGGTCACTCGCGGGTTTCTCTGCGCCAAAGTCACCAAGTACCTGGATCGCGTCTACTCTCCGGAACGCGTGCTCTATCCCATGCGCCGCGTGGCGGCGAAGGGGCAAGGCACAGGGAATGCCGGCGACTTCGTCCAGATTACCTGGGACGAGGCGCTGACCGAGATCGCCGAGCGATTCAAGAAGATCTCCGCCGAGTTTGGACCGGAAGCAATCATGCCGTATTCCTATGCCGGGAATATGGGCGTCCTCAGCTACGCCGGCATGTCGCACCGTTTCTTCTATCGGCTGGGCGCTTCGCAACTGAACCGGACCATCTGCGCCACAGCCGGCGGCGACGCACTGATTACCGTCACCGGTCGCAAACTGGGAACTGAGCCGGAGCAGTTTGCTCACTCAAAATACATCATCGCCTGGGGCGCGAACGTTCACGGTACCAACGTCCATCTGTGGCCTTTTATTGAAGAAGCCCGGCGCAACGGCGCGAAGCTGGTTGTCATCGATCCCTACAAGACCCGCACCGCGCGCTGCGCTGACTGGTATCTGCCCATCAATCCGGGCACTGACGTGGCGCTGGCGCTCAGCATGCTGCACGTCATCATCAATGAGAATCTCTACGATGCGGAATATATGGGCAAATACACGCTCGGCTTTGATGATCTGAAGCAGCGCGTCCAGGAATATCCGCCGGAACGTGTCGCTCAGTGGACCGGGATCAGCGCCGCTGACATTCGCAAGCTGGCGCGCGAGTACTCGACTACGAATCCTTCCGTCATTCGAGTGAATTACGGCGTGCAGCGGTCAGAGAATGGCGGCTCGGCGGTGCGTGCCATTGCCATGCTGCCGTGCGTGATCGGATCGTGGCAGCACGTGGGAGGCGGCTTATGGCTTTCACTCAGCGGAGCCTTCCCGCTGGACCGCCTGAGCGTGGAAATGCCGGAACTCATGCTCAAGAGCCCGCTGGGGCGTCCCGCGCGCGTGCTGAACATGTCAGAGCTGGGCAAGATTCTGAACACCGTAAATGATCCGCCCATTAAGGCGATGTTCGTTTATAACTCTAATCCCGCGGTGGTGGCGCCCAATCATAATGACGTCGTGCGCGGGCTGCTACGTCCCGATCTCTTCACCGTGGTGCACGAGCAATTTTTTACGGATACCGCCAACTACGCCGATATTCTCCTGCCCGCCACCACTTTTTTCGAACACAAAGATCTGTTGACCGCTTACGGCCACCTCTATGTTCAGGTGTCAAATCAGGCCATCGCGCCACGGGGCGAGTGCAAGTCCAACACGGAGCTGTTCAGCGAACTGGCCACGAAAATGGGTTTCACCGACGAGTGCTTCCGCGAGAGCGCGGACCAGATGATCGATAGCGCATTAAGCGCGCAAAGTGGGGCGGTTGATCCGGACGGCTGGCTCGCAGGAATTGACCGCGGGCGGCTGGAGCGCGAAGGCCACGCGCGATTGAATGTTGGCGATGGGCCTTTTCTCCCGTATGCCAGGGGCGGGTTTACCACCCCGAGCGGAAAAGCTGAGCTTTATAGCGCCAGCCTGGCTGCGCAGGGGCTTGATCCTATTGCTTCCTTTGTTCCGCCCAGGGAATCACGCCACAGCGAAAAGGCGCGCAGGTTTCCTTTGGAATTGCTCTCCCGCAAGGCAGACAATTTTCTGAACTCCAGCTTCTGCAATATTCAGGCGGTGCAAAAGATGGAGCAGCCGGATCTGCTGGAGATCAGCGCCGCCGACGCCGAGCCTCGCAAGATCCAGGAAGGTGACTGGGTGCGGGTGTTTAACGCCCGAGGCGAGGTCAAGCTGCGCGCGCATGTGAATGGGGCGGTGCAGCCGGGAGTGGTGGCCGCGCGGCTCAATTGGGCCAGGCTCGCTCCCGACGGCAAGAGTATCAATGCTCTCACGTCAGAAACGCTAACCGACATCGGCGCAGGCCCGACCTTTTACTCGTGCCTGGTCGAGGTGGAGCGCGCTGTGGGGAAATAATTCCAAAAAATCATAGAAAAGCTGCGCAAGGTTTTCTGTTTCATGCGTTCCAAAGGCACGGATTAGACCGCCTTGAGGCGGCGCTGCTCCGGGAACATTGCTTTTTGAACGCTGAGAAACGCGGTTAGTGTGTGCACGTTGGCGCTAACTCCCGTATAATCTGAGTTTTTCCCAACTTGTTCTGAGGGTAGTCATATCTTGGTGTTCTTTAAGAGAGCCAGACAGAATTGCGTCCGCTGGCGCGCACCGCTGGCGCTGCTATTTGC
>DATNDP010000213.1:0-5726 GCA_035553195.1 Candidatus Acidiferrales bacterium | reverse complement strand
GGAATTACGGGAACAAAGTTTCTGGTGGAGAGCAGCGTCTATCCTGAGCAGTTGGAAAAATTGGGAATCGGCTGTGTGTGCCCGACCAAAGAGCAACGCAAAAACATAAACAACATCATTTTCGATGAGCTGGTACGAGGGATTCAAACGCTGGAGTCTCTCTTCTACATGCAGCAAACCATTGAACAGATGAAAAACCAGGGCTGTGACGCCGTGGTGCTGGGTTGCACGGAGATTCCGCTGCTGATGAGCGATGAGGATTCACCACTTCCGGCGCTCGACTCCACGCGGTTGCTGGCAAGGGCGGCACTGAGGGAGGCGCTGGGGTGAACCATGCCCCACGTAGTTAGTATCGAGGTTATCTCAAACTCCAACCCGCCTTATCTCTGCGTAACTGCCTGGGTGGAAACGTCAACTGTGTAAAAAACCAGGTCACAACTGTGCGCGTACGAAGTACAGGTCACGAATCCCTGGCGGATCAGCTTCGCCGGCGCATCTTCAGGGAACAGAATAGTGGCGGCAATCCTGGCCGACTCCTTGCGCAACGCATCGGCCAGACGCGGGTTCTCTTCATTGAGCTGAACATCAAGAAGTTTAGGGCCAGGAGCGAACAAGAGATAGAGTTCGGCCTTAGTCCCTGCGGGTGCAATTGGACCGAGGTGAACGGTGCGCATCTGCGAAGGCTCGCTTATATTATGCTCGATGAGCTGTTCCGCACGCTGCCGGCCAAGGAGGCGGACCAGCTTCTCACGCGCGGGGTCGGGCGCGCTTTGAGGCAAGATACGATATGAGGGTTGGGCCGCAAGAGAGTAAAACTTGAGGGAATCCTGTCTGCGGCCAAGCTTTTCATAGATCTGTGCCATGTGGTCTGCGACTTCACGCGACTGATTGAGCATCCAGGCGGAGCGAACGTATTTTTCCGCAGTTGCCAAATTACCGGCCTTGAATTCGATCCAGCCTTTGGTGTCCCAAGTCATGCTCAGCAGCATCATCGCGCTCAGGTCGGCTCTGCGGATAGCATTCGGCTGCACCTTGTCCAGCTGTTCGTAAATCGCTTTTAGAGCAGAGTCAGCGTATTGAGTTGCAAGATCGAGCTGGTAGGAATGTTCCGCCAGGGTGTACGCAGCATTGTTCCAGATGGGAGGATATGGAGAAGCATCCACCGTCTTTTTGAGCTGTTCGACGGCTTTTTCAGGCTGGTTCAGCTTGAAGTATCCATCGGCTAGAAAGCCACGAATCTGGGCCTCGTCATTGAAGTGATCATTCTCAGTAGCGAGAGCTTTTTCAAGCTCCGGCACGGCCGATGCGTAGTCGGTTTTTTCCTGAGCATAATACCAGCCGAGAAGGTAGTGAGCGCGGTGGCTGAGCGGGTCAACTTCAGCAGCTTTTTTCAGTTCTGGAAGCGCGAGGTCCTGTTTACGGGCAGTGAGGTACGCTCCTCCCAATTCAGCGTGTGCCTGAGCATCATAGGAATCCATTTCAATGGCTTTTTGAAAGTCGCGGATTGCCTGCCCGGTGCGATTCAAGTGCATCTCGGCAAGGCCAATCTGGGTCCAAACGCCTTTGTGCCGGGGGTCTTTGTCAGCTACCTTGTGGAAGTCCGCCAATGCATCAGTGTCATTTCGCTCGCGCAATTCAATTTCCGCCTGGCGCATGATCTCATCGAGATCACTGCTGGTGGCGCCTGATTTGGCCATAAAGCCCTCAGGAAGATGCAGAACCATCTGTTGTGCTTCATCAGCTTCAACCGCACGGTGAAATGCGTCATAGTCCTGGCGGTGGTTGCCTGTGATTTCCGCCGCGAGAATCGTCATTTTTCTTTGGCCGGTGATTACGTTCTTGTCGCTCGAGTAATCTGATTGGTAAGTCGCGTACTCACGGTTGAGTTTCACGGGCAAAGGCGCCTGAACCGTGATCCCGGTTGGAAACTCAACGCGGCATTGGTAGACGAGTTCTCCCGGCGAAGTATAGAGCCTTACGCTGCCTGCTTTCTCTTCCCATGTTTGCATGTGAGTCGAAGCCAAAGGCAAGCTGTTTTCAGGAGGATGGTCAGTCAGATCCAGATAGTTGGCACGGTGATAGTGGTAGTTGATTGTGAGTCCCTGGTCCAGGCTGTCAACGCCGCTGACGGTGACCTTGCTTACTTGGCCGCCGAACCCGGCAGTGTAAGAGATCAACTGAGCCAGGTCCTGATATTTAGCTGGATCCGACCTGCGAAAAGCGTTTTTAAAAAGAACCTCTGTATCCCCGTGAATGAAAAACGAGACGTCGGCTTCCAGAGTGCCTGAGTTGTCCAGTTTTCCATTAAGCACAAATTTCTCTTCCGCTTTGAACGGAGGCGCAGAGGGAGTATCCACAAAATGTGATCCGGTTTCACCGGCGACCAGCAGGGCTTTTTTATTGCGCAGCGGAAGAAGTAAAAGGCCGTATGGCGCAACTTCCGCTGTGCTATCCAGCAGGACAGTTTCATTGCCTACAGAGACAGCCGTAATCACATGATCGAATTGGCCAGGAGAAGGAACAGCCGGATCAATCTGGCGGCGGGCACTGATGAGTACAGGATATGGCTGAAACCCAGCAGCGGAGAGCAAAGCAGCAAGCAACGTATGTTTGTCTTTGCAATCACCGTACTTATTACCCAGAACTTCTTCTGCAGGATGCGGCTGGTAGCGTCCAATGCCAAAATCCAGTCCGATATAGCGAAAATTTAGAGAGACGAATTGGTAAAGCGCCTTGATCCGTGCTTGAGGATCAGTCAACCCGGCGGTCAGTTCCAGAGCTTTGGCCTTGATGGCAGGGGTGACAGCGACTCTGTCTCGCTGTAGGGCGTAATACCAGGCGCCGACCTGATCCCAGGTTGCAAAGGTTGAAAGCTCAATGGAGGGTGTAGGCGCAGTTCCTGTGACCAATTGCTTCTGCTTCTCCTGTTTCTCAGCGGCAGAAGGTTCTATGGTTTTGTTGCTGCTGTGCCAGGAATAAAGAATCCGATCTCCGGATTGTTTGGTGACCGGCTGATATGCCGGAAGGAAATGGATTTGTACCTTGCGATCGCGAGGCAGGTCGATATCAACGGTTTCTGATTCCACTATAACGTCTTTGGCAAACGAGTACTGAAACCAGAATTGCCCAGGCACAAGCGGAGGTCCGGACGTGGAGTATTGGAAAAAGACCTCATCACCAACGCTCAACCCGGGAACCGTAACCTGTTTTTGGCGAAGGTCACTATACAGTGGCGCCGTGCGGCTGACCTCCGGCGTGGTTTCCTGTATGTTCGAAGGACCTGCCTTTACGACGCTGCCATCTTTTTTGTGGACCTCCAGCGTGTCCAGCTTAAAGTCCTGCCCGGCCAGGAAATTAAAAGTGACGATTCCGAACCGCTGCAGACCGGCTTCCGTGAGGATCTTTACCCTTTGCTGCAAAGTCTGATGACTGCTGCCGTCGTTCTCAAAGCGTACGGAGGTGCTCAACTGCTCAATGATCACGGCGCTTTCTGCAGCATTTTTGGACGCAAGCGGGGAAGGCGGTGCGGCCTGAGCAACGGAAGTCTGAAAGCTGAGGATTGAGAAGAAGCTAAGAAAGACAAAACTACGTGTTCCAGCGGACAGGAGCATGGCGTGAATTGTACAGCCAGAGTTGCTGAATGCAATCAGTGGGTCGCACTACAGGAGAGGGCAAAGCTGCGGAGAGGAATCGTGGGCTGATAGATCAATCCGCCATAGCCGATTCTTTTTGATGGGACTCGATCTGCACCAGTTCGGGCTGAGAAGCGGGGCGGTAAACTTCATGCGAGGCTTGGGTTTGGGGGTCGCGCCAGAAATCGACCAGCGATGTCTGATGAACGCAGGAAACGGTGCAGTTGGGAGCGCAGGACTTCTGGGTGAAGTACTCGCGCTTGACGTCAGCGACAGTGTAATCAGACAACGGGATTCCGGGATAGCCGCGCTGCTGGGAGCAGTAGTGAACCAGGCCGTCCTCGCAGATATAGAGATAGCGGGAGCCGGCTCGGCAGCGCCAGTTGTTGGGCTTGCCTAACGCGATGTTGTTCTGGAACTGGTTGAAGCGGGCGTAGCTGTGCTTGCCCAGCTTCTTCATTTCCGTGAAGACGGTTTGCGCCTCTTCAGAGAGCGGCTTGAGCTGGCCGGTTCCATCGTGGATGATGCCGACGGTGGAGGTGAAGCCGAGTTCGACGGCCCGCTTGCCGATGGTGACGGCGTCCCACTGGTTCTTCACACCGGCTCCGATTACGGAGTTGATGTTCACGTGGAAGTCTGCGTGTTCCCGCAGCCATTGCAGCTTTTTGTCGAGGACTTTGAGAGATTTCTTGGAGACTTCGTCGGGCTGGACGTTGTCGATGGAGATCTGGAGGTGGTCGAGGCCGGCGTCATTGAGCTGCTGGATGCGCTGCGGTGTAAGTAGATAGCCGTTGGTGATGAGGCCGGCAATGATGCCGTGGGAGCGGATGCGGCGAATAATGTCGTCGAGTTGAGGGTGAAGCAGAGTCTCGCCGCCGCTGATGGTAATGAGAGTTGTGCCGAGCGCCGCCAGCTTGTCAATGCGGTGGTACATCTCTTCCAGCGGTACGGGCTGAGAGACATCGTCGTATTCATTGCAGTAGGCACAGGAGAGATTGCAGCGGCGCATGGGAATGATGTGGACCTGAATGGGATGGTCTTTTGACACCAATCCCTTGCCGATCATCCTGATCTCTCTCAGCGTGCGGTGAACCGCCTTGAGGCGGCGTCTTATCCTGGCGCCTGATTGTGGCATGCGTAAACAATCATTAGAACATACACGGGCAGCAGAGGACGGCTGCTGTCACTAAACGGTTGATTTTTAAGGGCGAATGGCTTTATTCGCGCAATGAATTTACCCTCCAAACCCAATTGCGGAGGAGATCAGCTTCCAGACAATGAAAAGGGCAAACACGGTCCCAATGGCGGTCCCGCGCGAGAGCTTGCGGCTGCTCGCGTTGACGGCAAAGCCGATTCCCATAAGGCAGATGGTCCAGATGGCGAAAATGTCAATGCCACTTAGAAACTGGTAAAGGAACTTGGAACTGGTGGCAGGATCCATGAAGTAGGCAGGATTGCTCGCGACCATATTCCGCACATTGATGCCCTCAGGATTGGAGTTCAATGCCACGGAGATGATTGCGAGTATCCCGGCAATCACGCCCGGAAGATATGAATAAAACACTATGCCCAAAGCGCGGGAGAAGGGGACCTGCGCGTCAAAACCGAAATTGAATACAGCCATCAGAATGGCGGCGACGACGAGCCCAAAAATCAGCGTGAAGACGGGCACGATGTAATAGAAAATCTGAGTGACTTTGGCTGCTATGGCAATTTGACGGTCCTGCTGCTCGGCGGGAAGATTGTCAAACTGCTGGGCGCGAGAGGAACGTTCAATCTGTTGGCGGGTGAGAGTTTCATAGCCAATTTTTTGTCCGGCGAAAACCAGCGAGGCCACCGCCACGATACCAACCAGCAGCCAGGGAGCCCACCATCCGCCGCGGCGCTTCACGTCAGCAAAGGTTTCGGTGGGAGCAGTAAAAGTTTTGATCAGCCGGGCAGGCTCTGAAAGAGCGGGCTGCACGGGTTGCTGGGGCAAAGCGGCTTCGGGCATTGGCGGTGGAGGAGTGCTCATGTTCCATCCTACGTTTCAGATTTGGAGAAGTTACGCGAAATTCTACATCAGCGAGGGAGTGGCAGACTCAAGTTCTGAAA
>DATNDP010000212.1:0-5923 GCA_035553195.1 Candidatus Acidiferrales bacterium | reverse complement strand
TAATCCGCTGCGCTGCTGACGCCGGCGCGCAGGGTCTGCTTGCGCACGGTGAGTTTGTCGATAAGAGAGCTTTTCAGAGCAAAGCCACGTCCCGCTATATTCGGAACGGCGATGAAGCCTTGGGATGAGACCTCGACGGCGGGCTCGATGATGTCTTCCTTCCAGTAGCGTTTGGAAGCGGACACATCGCCCGGCAGCGCGAAATTGGGAAGCGTGGAAAGCGCGATGTTATGGGAGCGCCCGATGCCGCTTTCCAGCATGCCTCCGCACCAGACTGGAACGTTGTTTTGCCGGGCAACGTTGTGAACAGCCACGGCTTCACTGAAGCCGCCGACACGGCCGACCTTGATATTGATGATGCGGCAGGCGCCCAGTTCAATAGCGGCACGCGCGTCACGGCGCGAGTGAATCGCCTCATCGAGGCAGATGCTGGTTTCGAGCTGGCGCTGCAGCTGGGCGTGAAAGTAAAAATCGTCATGCCAGAGCGGCTGCTCAATCATGAGCAATCCAAATTGATCGAACTTTTTCAGATGCTCTACCTGCTCCAGCGTGTAGGCGGAATTGGCGTCGCAACTGAGAAGGATTTGAGGCCAGCGCTCGCGGATTTTCGCGAACACTTCAATGTCCCAACCCGGTTTGCATTTGACCTTGATGCGTCGATATCCCGCGCTGAGCTCAGTCTCAATTTTTTCCAGTAGCTGGTCGACCGAGTTCTGGATCCCGATGGACACGCCGCAGGGGATCTCAGTTTGCGAGCCGCCGAGCAACCGCCAGAGCGGGACTTCTCGTTCCTGGGCCTCAGCATCCCACAGTGCATTTTCGAGAGCGCCTTTGGCCATTCGATGCCCGCGGATTTTGCCCAGCAGTGGAAAAGCGTCCGCGCCTTTTTCGACGGCTCGACCAAGCAATGCCGGCGCCAGGTAACGCTCAATGGCGTACCACGCAGTGTCGATGGATTCCTCGCTGTAGAAGGGATCTTCACCGGCGACGCACTCGCCCCAGCCTTCCGGACCATTCGTGTGCAGCGTGAGCAGGAGAATGCGGCGGTCCGTGGTGCGGCCGAAACTGGTCTCAAAAAAGTGCACCAGCGGCATGCGGATTTCGCGCAGCGTGATGGCTTCAATTTTCATTGCCCATTCTCCTCGGGGGTGGAAGCATACGACCAGTTTTCGTCCCAGCGTCCAAGCAGGAATGAGCCATTGCCCTGGGCATCATTCTCATAGCCGAGCGCCACAAGCCCACGGCGGAATCCATCCAAAAACTGCTGGCGATTGCGCTTTTGTACTTCCGCAGCTTTGGGCCTATCGGCATCAGACGCCTTCCATGCATAAATCTGTGCCGGGACATTGATCTGGGTTTCCACCGCAAATTGCGGAGGCGTCTTTCGCTCCAGAAGATTTGTCACGCGCTTTGACTTGATCCACCATTCGGCTACCAGCCGGTCCGTAGGAAGTCCGCCCTGGAGCGGCGATGATGAAAATCCGTAATGGTTCACGCTGTAACGACGAGCGACAGCCCCCAGACGAACCAGATTCAGGTGCGCGTTCTTGATTTCCAGCGGATCGAAGGTCCATTCCAGAAGTTCAAAGCCTTTAGCCAGCGCGTCATCACGCTGAGCTAACTTCAAACGGCGTCCCAAACCATAATTGCGAAACCCTTCGCGGACGGCGAGCATGTGTGAGTGCAGATAAGAACGTCCGTTGCGACTGCCGGGAATCGAGAACGCAAAGCCAACCACCGTTTCGCCATCGAACGCGCCGATGATTTGGCCGCCGATTTTCTCGCTGACCACGAACATGCGGAGAGGAACGATGTCCAGGTCGTCAAAATTCCAGACTTCCTTTTGCAAAGCAACGCAGGCCTTGAATTCGTCAATTCCATTGCATTTGCGGATAGTGATTCGCTCGATGGCGGGTACGGTGGCGCTCACGGCGCGGTGTCCTCCAGGGATTTGGCGTGTTGCCAGAGCGCTTCCAGCTCTTCCATGGTGCTTTGTTCCAGGGTTTTGCCTTTGCTTTCGAGTTGCTCTTCCATCCGGCTGAAGCGCCGCCGGAATTTGCGGTTGGTGCTGCGCAGCGCGGATTCCGGATCAACAGAAAGATAGCGTGCGATATTGACCAACACGAAAAACATATCTCCGACTTCATCTTCAAGGCGCTGCCGCAGTTCCTCCGGCAGCTTGGAGCTGGCGTGCGGTGTAAATGATTCAGGCGGAGCCTGCTCGATCTGCTGTTGAAGTTCGGCAGTTTCTTCCGCCAGCTTTTCAAACAGGCCATCGACGTGCGGCCAGTCAAAGCCGGCATACGCTGCCTTGGAGCTGATCTTCTGCGCTTCCATCAGGGCGGGCATGCGCGAAGATACGTGATCAAGCAGTCGCTCTGGGACGCCATCCGCCGATTGAGCATTGTCCGCGGCGCGCTTTTTCTTTTCTTCCTTCTTCAGCGCTTCCCAGTTCTTCAGCACCTGCTGCGCGTCCTCCGCCTTCACGTCGCCGAACACATGCGGATGGCGGCCAATCAGCTTGTTGCTCAGGGCATCTAGAACGTCATCAATAGAAAAAAGGCCTTGCTCCTGGGCCATTTCCGAGTAAAATAAGACTTGCAAGAGGAGATCGCCCAGCTCCGACGTCAGCTCTGTCCAGTCTTTCTTATCAATAGCTTCCAGAACCTCATAAGTTTCTTCGAGGGTATAGCGCTTAATGGTGTCAAAGGTCTGTTCGCGGTCCCACGGGCAGCCGCCGGGAGCGCGTAGGCGGGCCATGATGGAGACTGCCTGCTGGAACTTTTCTCCGGTTGTAGACACCAAGTAATGCTATCATTACGCAACTTCCCCGGTCTTGACCTTATAGGAGACGCCGCCCCTGTGCCAGGAGAGTCGACGAACGGCCTCAGAATGCTTCCGGTAGCACGAATCAAGGCGGGCTTGATCCGCGTGCTGGACACTCGCACGCTTCTGCCTGTTGCCTTCCTGCTGATGCTCGCCTTCCTCTTCGCGATGGCGTGGGACGGTTACTCCAGCACCCGCGAACTGCTCAACGCGCAAACTTACGTCCAGCGCACGCATGAAGTCCTGCATGAGATGGACGGCGTGGAAGATGGAATCCAGGACGCGCGCGAAGCCTGGCTGCACTACGTGCTGACGCCGGAAAAGCAGGACCGCGTCAACTTTGCCGACGCCGAAGCCCGCATCTGGGGACAGCTTGCCAGCGTCCACCGGCTCGATACGGAGCACCAGCAAAACATCGAGAACCTTCGCGGATTGGTGCGCGACGAGCTGAGCCAGTTGAGCGATGACATGCTCACGCAGCACACCAAGCTCATCTACCACTCGGCGGAGAGTGATGAGAAACGCGACCGCGTGCGCGATGCCATCCAGAGTTTTAAAGACGAGGAAGTACGCATTTTGCGGGAACGCAATGAAGCCGCGGAGCTGCGGGCGGCGCAGATCACGCGCAGCGTTACTCTGCGCATCGTAGTCTTTAGTCTTCTCATGGGCATTCTGTTCCTGTTGGTGCTGCGCGATTCCAAGAAGGTCCGCATCGCCGAGCAGAAGGCGCTCTTCGCGCAGACGCGCCTTGAAGGTTCGCTGCTGCAACTGCAGAGCGAAACCGAGAACAGCCGGCTCCTGAACGAACTGCAGGCAGACTTCCAGATCTGCGTGAACGCGCGCGAGGCTTACAAAGTCGCGGCTACATATCTGCACAAGCTTATTCCAGATAGCGGAGGCAGCGTGTTTGCGCTTTACGGCGCTGAAGAACGTATTGAAACCGTGGCCCACTGGCCGGAAGGTCCGGCGCCCATTGTCGCCGCCACATACTCCACAGAAGATTGCTGCGCTGTGCGCGGCGGGCGCCTGCACGTTCATCTGGATTCTCCTCGCGGCCTGGCTTGCCGCCATTTCCATGGACCGGTGCCGTCGTCCTACATCTGCTTCCCGCTTTCCGCGCTGGGTGAAACGCTGGGCATTCTGCACGTTCATGCGGAGAGCGCGGGACTCTTCACCGCGTCGCGCCTGGCGCTGATCCAGCAGATCGGCGAATACGCTGCGCTGCGGCTGGCCAACCTCAAGCTGAAAGAAAAGCTGCAGGACCAGTCCATCCGCGATCCGCTCACCGGACTCTACAACCGGCGCTTCCTCGAGACCACGCTGGAGCAGCAACTTCGCAACTTCAACGAGGGGCAGGACGGAATCGGCATTGGCATCGTCATGGCCGATATCGACGGCTTCAAGCTGTTTAATGACACCTTCGGCCATGAAGCCGGCGATCACGTGCTGCGCGAAATCGGCGCCCTGCTGCGGCGTTGCGTGCGCACGGAAGACATCGTCTGCCGGTACGGCGGCGAGGAATTTCTTGCCGTCATCCCGGAGAGCTCGCCGGAAAGCGTGATGGAGCGCGCCGAGCTCATGCGCATTGCCATCTCCAAGCTGGAGCTGGACCATGCGGGCCGTCCGCTGGGCAAAATTACCGCCTCGTTCGGCATATCGTTCGCGCAGAACAATGAGCTTTCCTCTGACACGCTGCTCCGTCGCGCCGACGAAGCCCTCTACGTGGCCAAGCGCAGCGGTTGCGACTGCGTACGCGTCTGCGACTCCGTGGCCGCTCTGCTGGCGCAATCGAAAGACGAGAGAGAGCTGCCGTCCCCGGTCCGTCCTCGCGCCGCAGCCAAGCGGGCTTGATCGACTCCTGTTCAACCGCGGCTAAAGCGGTGGAAGAACGGCGCTTTAGCGCCGTGAAAAGCATCGTTTCAATGACAGCGCTTTAGCGCTGGCGGATAGCTTCCCTTCTCTTGATTGACTTGGGAGTTATCAGCCATACGCGACTTCCGGCTTTCGTTGAATGCGCTTACCTCATTAGCGTTTCCTTAGAACAGCACTGCCGCAGGTAACTACAACCTAAATGCTGCGAAAGTAATGTTGTGCGCCGGCCAAAACAGCATCTAAATAGATGATGTGAGTAGCTCAATTCCTTTGCAGGGCAAGGGCTTTCAAGTCCTGGTGGTTGGCGGCGGCATCAACGGAGTCGCCATTGCGCGCGAGTGCGCCCGGCGCGGCAAGCGCGTCCTGCTGGTTGAGCAGAACGATTTCGCCTCCGGAACCACCAGCCGCTCCACGCGCATCATCCACGGTGGGCTGCGCTACCTGGAGCAGTTTGAGTTCGACCTCGTGCGCGAATCGCTGCGTGAACGCGAGCGCCTGCTGAGCCAGTCGCCGCACCTCATCCGCCCCATGCAGTTTCTGCTGGCGCTGCCGCAGAAGCCGCGAACGTTTCTGCGCAGCTCGCTGGCTGTCCGCTTCGGCCTGTGGCTTTATAACTACTGGGCCGGCGGCAAGCGCGCGTCTGAGAGCGCTGTTGAAACCGTGGAGCGCCAGCTCGACTCCGGCCGCCACTGGGCCATCTACTCCTACGAAGACGCGCAATGCGAATTCCCTGAGCGCCTGGTCGCCGAGTGGCTGGCTGAAGCCATGTCCTACGGCGCCGTGGTGCGCAACCATACGACGGCGCTTGAAATCACGCGCGCAAACGGCCGCGTTACCGGCGCGCGCCTGCGCGACCGCATCTCCAGCCAGGAGTACACCGTCTCCGCCGAGCAGGTCGTCAACGCGGGCGGGCCGTGGGCGGACGCAATCGCCGCATCGTCCGGCATCCGCGCGCAGCGCATGATCGGCGGCGTGCGCGGATCGCATCTGGTGCTGCCCAAGTTCTCCAGCGCTCCTGAGCATCCCATTTACACCGAGGCCGCCGACGGCCGGCAGATCTTCGTGCTGCCGTGGAACAAGCAGATCCTCGTCGGCACTACGGAGATCGTCGATTCCGGCCCCGCCGACGCGGCAGAGCCTTCTCCCGACGAGATCGCGTACCTGTTCGACAACTTCTCCCGCCTGCTGCCCAACTCCGGCCTCAGCGCCGCCGACATCCGCTACA
>DATNDP010000211.1:0-17749 GCA_035553195.1 Candidatus Acidiferrales bacterium | reverse complement strand
GTTTGGCCGCACAAACGGGCAACAGGGTCAAGCTGCAAAGCAGGGACGCAAGCAGGACGCGCTTCAGCATTTACACACTCCTCGAGCAGGGATGAGAACGGCAAATTGTAAATGATGACGAAGAGAATCTCCCGCCAATTTGCTGTTGCCATTCGGTTGCTCAAGCAGCGTAAAGATCGAGCTATTTATCGATCGCCGCCATCGCGGGCGCGGCATAGCGTTCGCCTGCGGCAATGCCTTTTGGCGCAACCTGCTCGATGTGCTCAAGGTCCTCGCGCGTCAGCTTGATATGGGCGGCTCCCAGGTTCTGCTCCAGGTATTTGCGACGCTTCGTCCCAGGGATGGGAGCGATGTCATCTCCCCGCGCCAGCACCCAGGCCAGCGCGAGCTGTGCGGGAGCGCAGTTCTTCTCGCGTGCCATCTCTTCGATCTTCTTTACCAGATCGAGATTCTTCTGGAAATTCTCGCCCTGGAAACGAGGAGCGAAGCGGCGGTAGTCGTCCGCGGGAAGATCTTCAAACTTCTTGAATTGCCCGGTGAGAAAGCCTCGGCCGAGAGGACTGTATGGAACAAATCCGATCCCAAGTTCGCGCACGGTGGGCAGGATCTCGTCTTCCGGTTCGCGCTCCCACAACGAATATTCCGTTTGCAAAGCGGAGATGGGATGGATTTTGTGTGCGCGGCGGATCGTCTTTGGCGAGGCCTCCGACAGTCCGAGGAAACGTACCTTGCCCTCGCGTACCAGGTCCGACATCGCGCCTACCGTATCTTCAATCGGCACATTGCGGTCAACCCGATGTTGATAATAGAGGTCGATCACGTCAATCCCGAGTCGCTTCAGGCTGGCATCGCAGGCCTGTTTAACGTACTCAGGGCGGCCGTTCACGCCAAGAAACTCGCCCTTTAGACCGCGCACGTTGCCGAATTTGGTGGCGAGCACAACCTGGTCGCGACGATCTTTGATTGCTCGCCCCACCAGCTCTTCATTTTTGCCCGAGCCATACATATCGGCCGTATCCAGAAAATTGCAGCCGAGTTCAATGGCCCGATGAATGGTTGCAAGTGATTCCGCATCGTCTCGTCCGCTGTAGAACTCTGACATTCCCATGCAGCCAAGCCCGAGTGCGGAAACTGTAAGGCCCTGTTTCCCGAGTTTTCTCTTTGCCAGCATGTTGCATGAGATGTGGAAAGAAAGATTCGCGACACAGAAATTACACTGTGGCGGTGTCTGACGTTACCCTCGCACGCGAGTCGGCACATCCTCATCCTATGCGCGCGGCGATATACTTATTCTTCTCACCCGAGTTCTGGAGGCTGAATGTCTAAGCTGAGACGGACAGCAATCGCTTTTCTAATGTTCCTGTGCTTTAGCGTCTTCCATTGTTCCGACGCGCAAACTGTCGCAACTCCACAAACCTCCACCGCCGCTGCCGCGGAGAAAACGCCGCTCGAGCACGCCATTGATGTGCTCTTCGCCGGCAAGAGCTTTGGCCAGGCAATCATTTCGCCGGACGGCAAGCGCGTGTCCTGGGTTGAGAACGTTGCGCCGGGCAAGTCCGCCATCTATGTAGCTGAGGTAAACGCCAAAGGCAGACCTCACCGCATCACGGCGGGATCACTCGCCGCATTCCACACGGAAGATGCGATCGCCTGGTCGCCGGACAGCAAAGAGCTCGCTTTTCTTTCTGACGTGCCGAAAGCCGGTCAGCAGCAGCTCTATGTTATCAATGCCACGGCCGGTCGCGCGCGAAAGCTTACCAATGTGAAAGGCTATCTGGCTTCTCCGGGCTGGTCCCCCGACGGCAAGAATCTGTCCGTGCTGTTTACTGAAAACGCTGAGCGTGCTGCAGGACCGCTTGCGGCTGAGGTGCAGCAGACAGGCGTAATCAAAGATGCGGTGGTCGAGCAGCGACTCGCCGTCATTCGGGCCACCGGCGGGAAGTTGGAGCAGATCTCTCCCGCCGATATGTACATTTACGAGTACAACTGGTCGCCCGACGGTAAGCAATTTGTCGTCAGTGCAGCGCACGGCAATGGCGATGACAACTGGTACATCGCGCAGATTTACACCTTGCGAACCGCGGGCGGCACCATGAAATCCATTTACAAACCAACGCTCCAGGTTGCATCTCCGGTCTGGTCGCCGGATGGCAAATCAGTGGCGTTTATCTCCGGGCTAATGAGCGATGAGGGTTCAACCGGCGGCGATATCTTCGTGATTCCCGGCGACGGCGGCGAGGCGCGCAACCTCACGGCCGATATGAAAGCCTCCGCCAGTTGGCTCACCTGGGCTCCTGGCGGGCAGAAAATCCTCTTCGGCGAGGAAGTGGATGGCGAAAGCGGCTTCGCTACTGTGGAACCGGCGACCGAAAAAATTGAGACGCTATGGCACGGTCCGGAACAGGTGAGTGCCGGCAACTGGAATACCTCGATTTCCATGTCTACTGATGGAAATACCTCTGCTCTCGTGCGCTCGTCGCTGGAGCATCCGCCGGAGGTGTGGGCCGGTGCAATCGGCGCCTGGCAGCAGGTAACAAAAGTCAACGCGGCGCTCAGCCCGGCATGGGGCCAAGTGCAGAGCATCCATTGGTCAAACGACGGCTTCAACCTGCAGGGATGGCTGTTGTATCCGCTGAATTTCGATCCTCAAAAGAAATACCCGCTGGTTGTCCAAGTGCACGGCGGGCCTGGAGCGATGGCACACTCTTCCTGGCCCAATCCCGGCAGTTTTGGCGTTCCGCTTTCCGCAACCGGTTACTTTGTGTTCTTTCCCAATCCGCGTGGCAGCTTTGGCCAGGGGGAGACCTTCACGCGCGCCAATGTGAAGGACTTTGGCTATGGTGATTTTCGTGACATTCTTGCTGGTGTTGACCAGGTCTTGAAGGAAGCTCCCGTGGACGGTCACCGCGTCGGCATCACCGGCTGGAGTTATGGCGGATACATGAGCATGTGGGCAGTGACCCAAACGGATCGCTTTACAGCGGCTGTTGCTGGTGCAGGCATTGCCAACTATCAGAGCTATTACGGTGAGAATCAGATCGACAAATGGATGATTCCATTCTTCGGCGCGTCCGTTTACGACGATCCTCAGGTCTATGCCCGGAGTTCTCCCATCACATTTATCAAACGGGTCAAGACGCCCACGCTGGTGCTGGTGGGCGACAGTGATGGCGAGTGTCCTACACCGCAATCCTATGAATTCTGGCACGCTCTGAAAACGCTGGGCGCCAAAACCGAGTTGGTTGTGTATGCGCACGAGGGCCATGCCTTTTCCAATCCCGCTCATCTGCGTGACAGAATTGAGCGCGTGGCCGCATGGTTTGATGAATACCTCAAGTAGCTCTCAAGACCTTAGCGGCAGATTACGGTATTCGGGCCATAGACGCTGCTGCTCAGGGTTCCGTATGCTAAGCAAAGCTCGTCCACAAAAACAAAAGGTAACCTTTATGAGCGCTGCGCGGCGCAGCATCTGGATATTACTCGTCAACGGTGATTCCACCGTACTGCAGTTGCGCGCGCTGATGCTGCGCATGCAAAGCTACCGCGTTGATATAGCAAGCTCGCTGGACGACGCCCGGATGAAAATGGCTGAGCGCATCTATGACCTGGTGATTGTCGACGTGGGACATTTTGCTGATCCAGGACTTGACTTCTGCGAAGAGATCAAGAGCAAGGACCCGCATCAGAAGTTTTTGATCCACGCTGAAGACAAAGTGTTTCCCGTCAAAAACGATTGTCCTGACGATGTTGTGCCCAAACAAGACGGTCCGCTTACCTTCGTCAAAGCCGTGCAACGAGTGTTGCAGGTAGCCTGACTCTGCCGCAATTCTTGTTCAATCTACTTCGGAGAAACCACTCGGCCGTAATCTGAGGCGCGGCTTACACGGTCAAAGTAGCTGTAGGCGAGAGCACTGATTTTGCGTATGGCGGCTGAGCCTTCTTTCTCGTCTTTCAAAAAGGCCGTCATCACGCAAAGAACGAATGGCCGACTTTTAACCAGCACGATACCGGAGTCGTTGCGAACAGCTTCCAACTCTCCCGGCTTGTTCGCGGCAACGGCATCATCCGGGAGCCCCTGGAGCATGGAGCTCTCTTTATGCGTGCTCAACACTTTGAGAAAATCTTCAGTCATTTCCTTGTTCAGAAGTTTGCCCCGGTAGATTGCCTCCAGCAATGTCATCATTTCGTGCGGCGTTGAGATATTTTCGCGGCCTTCGCTGGCGGCTTTCAGGTCCATCATCTTGCGGCGAAGGCGCGTGTTGTGGAGGCCTATTTGCTCCAGCATTTGATTCACGTTCTCAAAACCAAGCCGATCAATCAGGATGTTCGCGGCACTGTTATCGCTCACCGCAACCATCAAGGTGGCGAGATCGCGCAGAGTCAGCCGCGTCACACCCGGCGTAAGGCCGAGCAAAATATCGCTGCCCGGAACCAGATCCTCATTCCGCACCACGTACTCGTCCGTGAGCTTTAGCCGCCCGTGCTGCGCCTGCATGTACAGGTTGGCCAACACGGCGATCTTAATTGAACTGGCCTGCGGCATCACTTCATCGCCCCGAATCAGAAACTCCTCGCCTGAAGTCAGATCTTTGACCGCGACAGCCAGCACACCGTCGAGTTGCTCATCTACACGGCGGATATCCGTCTGCAATTTCATCCATAAAACCTGCCGCTTTTCATTGGAGGGCCTTTCCGGACAGCATTGGGCTCCGGCTTGTAATGTGCTTAAGAGCAAAAGGATGACCGTTGAAATTTTGATTCGCATGGTCCAGCAGTGTACATTCGCGGCGATGTTCCGGGAAAGGCGGTGCTGCTGCGCGCCTTTATGACTGGCTTCGACGGGGCCGTTTACAATAGCTTCTTGCACCTCACCGAATGAGTTCTCACTCTACAAGTTTCCTGGTGCGCCATCTCGGCGTGCGTGGCGTCGCCCTTTTTGAGGCCTTTAAAGGCGGACTTGCCGTGGGCGGCGCATTCTGGATTCTGAGTCTCCGTCACAAAGACCTGCCCAGGGTCGCCGAGCACATGCTCAGGGCTTTTCACATAGCTCCAGACCGTGACATTGCCAGAGCAGTCATTCATTTGGCGGAAAAGATCAACGGCCATGACCTTCGCGTGATCATTGTGCTCGCTCTGGTTTACACGGCAATCCGCTTCACTGAAGCCACCGGTCTTTGGCTCGAGAAAGAGTGGGCCGAATGGTTCGCTCTGATTTCAGGCGGCATTTACATTCCTTATGAGATCGCAGAGGTGCTTCGCCACCATAACCGGATGACATGGGCGATCCTGCTGATCAACATCGCCATCGTGCTCTACATGGCCTGGCTGCTTCTGGATTCTTACAAACGAAGAAGGCAAGCCCGGGGGCAGCGCCTGTCCAGGGCAGATGGTTAACCGAGTTGCAGGCTGCTGATCATCTGCTGAAATATAGGGCGCATCGCATTGAACTGCGGCTCTGGCGCGATGAACAGCATCCAGATCACGCTGCCGTCCGAGCGCTGGGTTGTAACCAGCACGTCGCGTTCAGGCATGGGAGAGCCGTCCGAATCACTCACCGGTGACTGACCGGCGAGGTCAAGGCGGATTGCGGGCGCTCCATTCAGATTCACGGGGCCTGCATTGCCGGCCGGATGCATGCCCGGGTTATTCCGCTCAAGGGCCGCTACGATCTGCTGTGTGGCCTGATCAAGACCTTCGCCACGTCCGGCATACCCGCCGATCAGCACTCCATAGGCAATGGCATTCTGTGCCACTCCCGCGGGCGGAGCTACGAGCAGTGACACGCGGCCGTTCTGATACACCTGCCAGTTCGCCGGATATTGCATGGAGAAAACTCCGGCATTGAGCGCCCGCCACTGGCCACTCGGCTGGATGTTGGCGGCCGTAAACTGCTCTTGTGGCCGCCGCTGCTTCTGCATCTCGGCGATCTGCTGAGCGGTGTACGGGTGCATCTGCAAGGCAAGCTGCTTTATGTGATCGAATTGAGGCGTGTCTTTGGTGAAATTCTTGGACGGAAGCTGGCTGATCTCTTCCATCACCGCTGTCGCGCGATTGCCGGGATTGGGATGATCAGAAAGAAATTGCGGTCCGCCGTTGCCAGTCTCGCCTTCCAACTTTTCAAAAAATTGTGCCATAGCTCGTGGATCGTAACCGGCTTCATACATGATTTTTGCGCCCACTCTGTCGGCTTCGCTTTCTGCATCGCGGGAGTACTTGAGAAAAACCGAGCCTGCGCCAAACTGAATTCCCAGCCGCGCCAGTTGGCCTCCAATGCCATTGCCCAGCACTGCTCCCGCAATCTGCAGGGGGATGGATGCCAAAGCTTCTTTCGACGCATTCCGGGTGGAATGCCGCATGTAAACGTGCGAAATTTCGTGCGCGATCACGCCAGCCAGTTGCGCTTCATTGTCCGCAGCCTGGATCGTTCCCAGGTTTACACGCACCGGCCCGCCCGGAAGAGCGAAAGCATTGATATCTTTCTCATTCACGACTTTGAAATTGAACTGGTAAGGATTTGATGGAAGCTGTCGCGCGAGTTTCTGGCCAAGGTTACTGACATAACGCGAGATCTCGCTGTCCGGAGGCAACTCCGGAAGTTGCGCATCTGCCTGCGCGGCAACCTGCTTCCCCAGTTGCACTTCCTGTTCAGGTGAGTAGAAATCAACGCCGCTCGGAGCTGGATAAGCGGCTCGTCCCGGCTGCAGCGGGCCTTTTGAAACCGTGGCGCAGCCTACGATCAGCAAAACGAGAAGAACTGCAGAGCCTGTTCTCCGGCGGACTCCAAGGTGACGCATCTCACCCCCCACACTCTGCATTTTGAGATGCGCCGCATTGCGATGGAGAAACCACTCGCGAGAGCAGGTGAGGCCCGGCGGATCTATAAATACGCCGGAACCTGAGAGGCTCGCCGCTACTTGGCTTGGTACACCGTCTTCCCGCCCACCACGGTACGCAATACCTTGGTTTTCAGAATCTCGGGCGGATCTACCTTGGTGATGTCGCGATCTAAGACAACGAAGTCGGCCAGCATACCGGGCGCGAGCACACCTTTCTCGTGCTCGGCAAACTCGGCATACGCTGCGCCTGTTGTGTAGGCCGCGATGGCCTGATCTATGTTCAACTTCTGTTCAGGGAAATATTCCTTTGTGCCGGCTTCGTTCTTCCGCGTTACGGCGCAATAGAGGCCGCGAAAAGGGGTGATCGGCTCGACCGGATAATCTGTCCCAAACGCCAGAGGCACGCCTTCATCCAGGAATCGTTTCCAGGCATACGAATACTTGGCTCGCTCGGGACCGATATGCGCTTCTGCCCAATTCATGTCAGTGAGCAGATGGTTGGGCTGCATGGAGGCGATGACGCCCAGTTCCTTGAATTTCTGGAAGTCCTCTGGCGCCGCCACCTGCGCGTGCTCAATGCGAAAGCGGAAATCACGTTTGGGACTTTCTTTTTCGGCGAGTGCAAATGCTTCCAGCGCCATGTGCGTGCCCCGGTCGCCGATGGCGTGAAAGCCCAATTGAAATCCTGCCTTCGCCCGCTCCACAGCCATTCGGTTCAACTTTTCCTGGTCATACCGTGGAATGCCCGAATTTTTGGGATCATCGGTGTATGGCGCCAACATGGCCGCGGTGCGCGATCCAAGAGACCCGTCCATAAAGCCCTTGAGCATCGTTGTCTGCAGCATGGGATCTGAGGGGGGATGGTGAGCGCGCATCTGTTTCAATTTTTCGACCGGCAGATCAAAGGGCAGCCATTCGGCGATGCGCAGAGTCAGCTTGCCTTCTTTTTCCAGTTGCTCATACATCAGGAAATCCTGCCAGTCAGAAAAATCCTGTGCGGATGTAATGCCGGACCGCGCCGCGTCTTGCAGAGCCAGTTCCAACGCTTTGCGGCGCTGCGCCGGCGAAGGTGGAGGGACTTTCGACTGCACCAGCCCCATCGCCGTCTCCCGCAAGATTCCAGTGGGCTCGCCTTTTTCGTCGAGATCGATTTTTCCACCCTGCGGAGCCTGCGTTTGCCCCGTGATTCCTGCGGCTTTGAGGGCTGCCGTGTTCGCCACGGCAATGTGTCCGTCCACGCGCGTGAAGATGGCCGGATGATCACCGGTCACACTGTCGATGTCCTGGCGCGTCGGCGTTTTCTGCTTGGCCCAGAGAGTGTGGTCCCAGCCTTCTCCTTTGATCCATTCACCCGCCGCGGCGGTCTTTACGCGAGCTGCGATGCGCTGCTTCATCTCATCGAGAGACTTTGATCCGACTAGGTCAACGTTCAGCTTTTCAAATCCCGCGCTTGAAAGGTGCACGTGAGCGTCGTTGAATCCCGGCATGACGAAGTGGCCGGCGGCATCGAAAATGCGGGTGTCCGGGCCCTTCAGCTTTTGAACATCAGCATTCGACCCGACCGCGATGATCTTGCCGTGCGATACAGCCAACGCCTGTGCTCGGTGCGATGCTGCACCCGACGAGCCTGCACTGCTGCCCGTGTAGATATCGCCATTGAGAACTATAAGGTCTGCTGCTTTCTTATTTTGTGCGCTTGAGATGCCTGTCATTGTGAGTCCGAAGAACAGCACAAAGAGAATCTTCATTCATGCACTCCGGTAAGAGCCAGTAAGATGAGAAGAATTCGCTTCAATCCTAAATCACGGTTCGTGCAATCGTACCACTCGCGCAAAGTGTGCGCTCCGCCACCGTCGCCGCCGGCACCGATGGTGGTTGCTTCCTTGCCGAGTGACAGCGGCACATTGGCGTCCGTGGAGGCAAGGCGCGGGATCGATTGAATGCGTAGGTGTGCGTCCACCGCACGCACTACCTTTAGGATTCGCGCATCCGATGGTAGCTCCGCCGCCGGCCGGTCGCCGATGGATTCAATGGCAAACCGGGCTTTCGGTTCGTTCCCGCGATGCGCCAGGGCCTCTTCGCTCCAGGCTTCATGCACGCATTCCCGCAGGCGCTCTTCCAAACGTTGCAATTCCTGCTTCGAGGCCGAGCGGAGGTCAACGCGCGCTGCTGCCGATTCGGGAATTGAATTGACGGAAGTGCCGCCCTGAATCACGCCAATGTTGTATGTGGTTCGTGGGGACTCCGGCACCTCGCCTTCACTGAAGCGTGCCAGCGCTCGCGATAGCAAAACGATTGGGTTAGGCACGCCAAAGTCGCTCCAGGAATGCCCGCCCGGCCCACGAAATGAAATTTCAAAGCGGCGGCTGCCGAGCGCCTGGGTCACGTAGGTGTCCGTGCCGGCGCCATCGATCACCAGCAGGGAATGGATGGCATCCTTCCACGGCTGCGATGAGAAGATGTGCCGCATCCCGCGAAGATTGCCTTCGCCCTCTTCACCAACGTTGCCGATAAACGCCACATTCGCCGCGAGTCGCAATTGTGACCGCTTCAACGCTGATGCAATTGCCAGGATCGCAGTCATCCCCGCCGCGTTATCACTGATCCCCGGTCCGAACAACCGGTTGCCTTCTTCGCGCGTCTCCAGCCGCGTGCCCATCGGGAAAACTGTGTCCAGATGGGCGCTGATCCCTATAAATGATGTGCGCTGCTCCGGTTCAAGGAGCCCGAACACATTGCCCAACTCGTCCACATGCACATGTTCAAGACCTAAAGCCTGGAACCGCTCCTGAAGCCATTGGCTTCTCGCCGATTCGCCGAATGGCGGAGAGGGAATCTCAGTTAATTCCCGCTGCCAGCGGCGGAACTCCATCTCCTGATTGTGCAGGTAAAGAAACGCGGAATGGACAGCACGCATTTCGGCCAGGCGCGCAATTTCCTGCGACGGGTGGCTGGCAGAATCTGTGGATGCGGGCCGGATGGGCATGAGGATCAAGATTAATACTACAACCGCGAAACCGACTCCCGCTCCCAAAAGAAGCCAAGACACAACAAAGCGGCCCGCCAGTGGCAGGCCGCGAGAACGTCTAAGTTCGCTTCACGAACTCATTTCGGTGGCGTGGTGGTATCGCTGGAGCCTTTCTTGGATTTCTTCGCGCTCTTGTGCTTGGCTGCTTTGTGATGATGCGCATGCTTTTTGGCCGGCGCTGTTGAGGTGCTCGCGCTGCTGCTCGAGCCAGCCTGCGCCACGGCCATAGCGCTAGCAATGGCCAGCGCGCACACCAGTGTGAATAGCTTCTTCATGAAATCTCCTTCAAAACTGTGTATGGAGGAAAGGTTACCTGCTCTCCTGCGGGCATAGTCTCTCACAAGCAGCTCTCAACAGAACAAAAAAGAAAGCGGCCCGCGCGGCCGCTCTCAATTGAAACAATTTCCAGGAAATTACTTCGGTGCTTCGGTGGTGCTGGTGGCGGCCTTTTTGCCTTTCTTGGCGCTCTTGTGATGGGCTTTCTTGTGAGCCTTCTTGGTCGTCTTTTTTGTGGTTTGGGTGGTTGTGGTCTGGCTTGTAGTGGTGGATGGAGCAGCCGTCTGAGCCACTGCCAAGGCTCCGCCAAGCACCAGCGTACAAGCAACTGCGAATAGCTTCTTCATGCATTCTCCTTTAAAAAGGAAGATTCAGAGTGTTGCTATTCCAAACCCAATGCCGTGGAAATAGTTTCGCAGAAGCTTAAGTTCGAGCGGAAGCTTGCGAACAGCAAGCCAGGATTTCTTCTTCCGTCAGGCAGCGATCAGAAGCTTTGGCGCGTTGAAAGACTCGGTCAACTACGTCGTCAGGAGCGGGAATTCCACGGCTCTCCAGCCAGAAGATCACATTCGACTTGCCGCTCATCGGGCCAATATCAATGATCTGCGCGAGGCCGAAATAGTGCGAGGGCACGCCTGAGTACACGGTGTTGGCGAGCTCCGTATCCCCTTTCTTGAAGGCCTTAATGACCGCTGCCGCGTGCACGCCGGTGGCAGTACGAAACGCGTCTTCGCCCAGCACTGGATAGTTGCGCGGAATCGGCACTCCGGTCGCCTGCGATACCGCCTGGCAGTATTCCTTCAGGCTGGTCAGATCCTGCTCTGCCCAAGGGCTAATTCCCATTAGCTTAAGATTGACTAGCATCTGGTCCATCTGCGTGTTTCCCACACGCTCGCCAATGCCCAGCGCCGTACCGTGGACGCAATCGGCCCCGGCCGCCAGCGCCGCAAGCGAGTTTGCAACGGCTAAGCCACGATCAGAATGTCCGTGCCAATCTACCCGGACGTTAGAGCCGGAAGGCTTTACAACCTCGTTTAGAACAAAGCGGATCAGGGCCTGGACACCGGTTGGCGTAGCGTGACCGACTGTGTCACAGACCACAATGGCTGTCGCGCCGCAGTTAATGGCTGTGCCGTAGAGCCGCTTCACCGTCTCCGGGTCACAGCGTGACGTGTCCTCGGTCACGTACATTACATCCAGTCCCAGCGAGCGGCTGTACTTTACGGCTTTTTCCGTTGTCGTGACCAGGAAATCGTCCGACCAGTTTTCTGTGTAGCGACGAATTGGGCTGGAGCCGATGAAGCATGCGACTTCAATGCCGATTCCGGCGCGCTGCGATATTTCTGCGATCGGCCGAATGTCATTCTCATGGGTGCGGGCCGCGCAGTTCGGCCTGATCTTCATTCGGCAGTCGGCAATTTCCCGCGCAAGTCGCTCCACATCGGCTACGGCACGCGGACCCGCCCCCGGTAAACCGATATCCAGGCTGTTGATGCCCAGAGATTCCATCAGGTGCAGAATCTTCAGCTTTTCGTCGATCGTCGGATCTTTTACTGAAGGTGATTGCAGCCCGTCGCGCAGAGTTTCGTCGTTGAGCAGAACACGCTTAGATGGGTTGAATTCCGCCCCGGGAACCGAGTTCCAGTCGTGGATCAGGTGTGAATGTTTCAGCACAGCTTTATAAGCTCCAAAAGCTTACGTAGGCGATTTTACTCTATAGAGGCCTGCGTTGAAGATAGGATTGTGCGCTTTTTAAAGCTCCATGCACTCGCTTTATTAAATTTCTACTAAACAGCAGTTCAATAAAGCCAGTCATCTGCTGCTGGAACGCCGAACCATAGCCGTACCACCACAATTTTTTCATGCCGGGCATGCGGTCTGAGTCCACATACTTGGGCCAGACCATCTCTTCCATGCCATAGCGCCCGTGTGTTCGCCCAATGCCGCTCGCTTTGACGCCGCCGTGCGGGGCCTCGCTGATTCCGAAACAAGCGACTACATCATTAATCATCACCGTGCCGGCCTGAATGCGGCGAGCCATGGCTTCACCGCGCTTTTTATTGCGGGTCCACACGCTGGCCGCAAGTCCGAATTCTGAGTCGTTGGCCAGAGCCACAGCTTCGTCGTCAGTTTTGAAGCTGCACACCGGCAGCACCGGGCCGAATGTTTCTTCGCGCATCAAGTCCATGTCATGTGTTACGTCGGCCAGGATGGTCGGCTGGAAAAAGTTCGGGCCGAGATGCGAGGCAGGCTCTCCTCCCCCCAGCAGTCGCGCTCCGCGCGCGATGGCATCCTGCACATGCCTCTGTACAGTTTGCAGCTGGCGCTCATGGATCATCGGGCCTATGTCGGTCCCGTTGTCACTGCCGGCGCCGTGACGCAATTTCGCAGTCTTGCCGACACAAGCTTCCAGAAACTTTTCATAGATTGACTCGTGTACGTAGCAGCGCTCCACGGACAGGCACGTCTGCCCGGAATTCATAAACGCGCCCCAGACTGCGGCGCTGGACGCCACGTTGACATCAGCATCTTCGAGCACGATCATCGGGTCCTTGCCGCCAAGTTCGAGCACGATTGGGAGCAGCCGCGCGGCCGCAGCCTGTGCTACTCTTTTCCCGGTTCCGACGCTTCCCGTAAACACAAGTTTACCTATCTTGGTCTGCAGCAACGCTGCGCCAACCGCGCCATCCCCAGTTACAACCTGCATCAAGTCATGGTCAAGCCCGGCTTCGTGCAGTAGCCGCTGCAACTCCAGCGAAGAAAACGGCGTGAACTCTGATGGTTTTAGCACGACGGCATTCCCGGTCACCAGCGCCGTGAGCGTCTGCACCGCCGGCAGGCTAAACGGATAGTTCCATGGACTGATGATCCCAACTACACCGTAGGGCTCGCGCAATACCATGCCTTTTTTAAGCTTCATCACCGGATTCGAGTGCGGGACCGGTTCCGGCCGCAAGAATTCCGCGGCGTGGTTGAGCAGATATTGGGCAGCATCGAGCACCACCAGAACCTCAGTGGACATGGCCTCGGCCAGGGGCTTCCCGGCTTCCTTCGTAATGATCGAAGCTACAGCATCCTTCTGCTCACACAAGAGCTGCTGGAAACGGTGGATCAGCTTGAGCCGCTCGCCAACCGCGGTTTCTGCCCAGTGTTCCTGGGCTGCGCGCGCCCTCTCTACCGCGGCGGTTATTTCCGAAGCGGTAAGGATCGGAACAGTGCCGATTGTTTCCTGTGTTGCGGGGTTGAGCACCGCAATTGCAGCCTGCGCAAGCTCTGCCTGTATGGCATTCATATGGCTTCCTCAGTATTCTACGCTGACCAGGTACAAGCCCGTGGCGGGAGCGGTGGCCGCGGCAGCGGAACGATTCCGCGCTTCCAAAATGCGCCGCAGATCGCTTCGTGAGAGGCTGCCTTTGCCGACCATGAGAAACGTTCCCACCAGGTTGCGTACCATGTGATGGAGAAATCCATTGCCACGGACCGTGTAAATCAACTCAGTCCCCTCGCGCTTCCACTGCGATCTGAAGATGGTCCGGACATTGGTCGCCTCAGTGTTCTCGCGATTTCGTTCCGGATCGACCGCGGCAAAGGAGGTGAAGTCGTGTTCGCCCATCACCTCGGCGGCACTTTCCATCATGGCCTCTTCTGCGAGCGGGTACGGGTGATGGTAAACGTAGCGGGCCAGGAATGGCGGGCAAATTTCATCGCGATAGATGCGATAAATGTAGGTTTTCCCATGGGCCGACTTGCGCGCGTGAAACTCGGGGACAACCTCCTCAGCGCTGAGTACGCGAATCGTTTTTGGCAAAATGTCATTCAATGCTTTCCGCAGGTTCGCAAGGGGAATGGGGGATGTGATTTGAACACTGGCTACCTGAGCAAGCGCGTGGACCCCGGCATCAGTCCGTCCTGAGCCCTGGGGGAGTGTCTTTTCGCCACACAACTGTTCGATAGCGGACACTAATACGCCTTGAATGGTCTGGCGATCCGGCTGCACCTGCCATCCCGCGAAATCATGGCCGTCATAAGCAAGGGTGAGTTTCAGATTTCTTGCCATGCGCGCAGCAAAACACTTTTTAACGCCCGTGAGCGATGTTGAGCCGATATACTATCCCGTTTCCGCCACTCTCAACGTTTTATGTGCTGGAACTACCAGCGTGGTTTCCACGTACTTTCCGGGTGACGGAATAAGGGAAGCTCAGTCTCTAATACATTACGCCAACAGCAACCGTTGCAGATCTGGGAGAGGAAGAATGTCTGTAGTCTTGATACGAAGCAGTTTCTTAAGAAAATTCATGGCCGTGGTCTCGCTCTGGAGTTTCACGGCGACGGCGCAGCAGACGAACAGCGCGTCATCTGCGCAGCCGCAGCAACCAGCGAGCGGTGCAGCAACGAGCCAGCAAGCCGCGCCGCAGGCAGGCATGCCCAATGCGCCGGAGCCCCAAGGTTTGCCGAAGATCACCGGAGTTGATTATTCCAAGCCGGCGCCGCTTCTCCCCAACCCGTTTGCCCGCTACATGCCTCGCGATGTGCCTCCGCCTTCGTTCACAAATGCGCCCAAACTCGAGCAGCTCATTCAGAACGGGAAGCTCATGCTGTCACTGGATGACGCCATCGCCATCGCCGTTTCTGACAACCTGGACATAGCCGTTGCGCGGTATAACCTGCCCATCGCCGACACTGATATCCTGCGTGCAAAAGCAGGCGGCGTTCCTCTGGGAGTAAACGCCGGCGTGGTCTCCAACACTCCGGGGGGCGGCGTTGGGGGGATTGGTGCCGGCGTGACCGGCACAGGTGCAGGCGGTACAACAGCCGGGGCGGGTGGCGCTGGCGCTGGTGCTGGCGGAATCGTTGGGTCCACGAGCGGCGCTGGACCGCAGCCGGACAGCTTCGATCCTGTGTTGGGTGCGAATTTCCAGATCACGCATGCTACATCACCGCAGACTACGAACTTCATCACAGGTACGAATGTTCTTACGCAGAACCAGGGTACAGCCGACTTCACGTATTTTCAGGGTTTTTCACCCGGCACGGCGCTGACTGTTACGTTGAATAATTCGCGCTCTACCAACAATAACCTCCGCGCCACCATCAACCCTGCGCTAAGTTCCAACTTTACTGTTCAGTTGCGTCAGCATCTCCTCCAGGGCTTCGGACCCAAGCTGAATACGCGCTTCATCCGCCAGGCAAAGAACACCCGGCAGATCACCGAAGAAGGATTTCGCAATCAAGTCATCTCCACGGTAAGCCAGATTGAGAACATCTACTGGGACCTGGTCAATGCCTACCAGGATGTGAAGGTGAAAGAGCGTTCGCTGAGCCTGGCGCAAAAGACGCTGTCCGACAATCAGAAGCAGGTCCAAATTGGCACTTTGGCGCCTCTCGATGTGGTGCGAGCCCAAAGCAGCGTCGCATCCGCCGAGCAGGATCTGATCGTCTCTCGCACGAACCTGCAATTACAGCAACTGACCATGAAAAATGCGCTCACGCGCGACCTTCCTGCGAATTCGCAGCTCATGCAGGTGGATGTGATCCCCACAGACATGGTTCAGATTCCTGCCCAGGAGAACCTGCCTTCGGTAGAGGAGTTGATCCAGCAAGCCCTTCAGAACCGCCCAGACTACATCCAGCAGAGGATTGGCCTTAGAAATAGTGAGATTAACCTGCAGGGTACTCGCAATGGGTTACTTCCGACAGTGGATCTGGTTGGGTTTTACGGAGCGACATCAATCGCAGGTACTCAAAATGCCGCAAATACGTGCGCGCCGGGGCAGGATCCAAGTCAGACAGGATGTCTCCTGCCCGGTTCAATACCGCCAACGGGATTCGGTGATGCCTTCGCAAATCTGTTCAATTCCAGTGGTCCCAACAAGGGCGTCGCGCTCAACGTTCAGATCCCGCTCGGCAATCGATCTGCCCAGGCGACAGCAGTCCGCTCCCAGCTTGAATACCGGCAGTCGCAACTCTCTTTGAAAGCGTTCGAAAACCAGGTTGCCATTCAGGTCCGCAATGACGCCTTTACAGTTGAGCAGAATCGCGCGCGTGTGGCCGCCGCACAAAAAGCCCGCGAGCTCGCTGCGGAAACGCTCGATGCCGAGCAGAAGAAATACAACCTGGGTGCGTCAACTTATCTGAACGTTCTTTCTGATGAGCGTGATCTGGCCCAGGCCGAATCCAACCTGGTCAGCGCCATGACCAATTACGCCAAGTCGCGCGTCCAGCTCGACAAGGACACGGCGCAGACACTCGAACGCAATAACATCAAGCTGGACGAAGCCGCCACCGGACAGGTTCGCACGGAGCCGACTGTGCCCGGCACTGCCCCGAACCCCACGGCATTGCAGGAGACCAACACGCCTCCCAACCAGAATCAGCAGCAACAACCGCCGAATCAGCAACCGCAGCAGACGCCACAACAGCAACAGCCGCCGCGGTAACCTCGTTGTTGGCAAGAAACCAAAGCCCGGCTGGGTTCAGCCGGGCAATTCCTGTGGAATTTCAATCCCATATCTTACCGGTTTCCGGTTCCACCTAGCTCCTGCTTCGAGCCCTCGTTGGCGGGTGACAAGTTTTTTTCTGTTGCCACTTGAGAGTCGTTTTGATTACCAAAGGCATCCGGGTACAGATACTTGCCTTGTAGATTTGGTGGCTTTACCTGTTCAACTGGGAACCTGTGTGTTTTTGCGAGAGCATCATGGCGGATGCCAGTGACCTGCCACGAGACCTTCAATCCCGGTTTTCCACCCGATATTTTGAACTTATTACCGGACATTTCTTGCGCCACGTAGAGGCCTGAAGCTGGAGCGCCGATAGCCGTGAGCTGGTATCGAAAATCTTCGTTAAGCGCCTCAAACCAGTCTGGAAGGTTTATCCAAGCATCCCCGTTTTTGTCGAGGAGTGCAATGCCGTCGTAAATATCTTTCATGTCCGGACTTTCCACAACGGAGTGTAGGAGGAACTTGTGTAGCGGATCGAGGGGGTGATCGATTTTAAAATTGCTTAAGCGCTTAGCGAGATCTTCGATCTGCGCATTGTGGGCGACAATTTGGTTCCACGGAGCAACGTTGGTGCCGATACTCCCAGTGTCCGGTGGGTTTGGCGTGATGCTCCCACCATGCGCGAAATTTCCGAAGAATTGTATATCCCCCGTCGAGTTTCCGTCATTGCGCATGGCCATAAACCAAGCATCATTTTGAGTAACATCTCTCCACACCATTACGTTACCCTCGTTCGCTATTCGTAACATGTTCGGCCACAATAGTGATCCCACACCATTGACCGTGAACGAGGTTCCGGATGGCTGATTGATTGTCTGACTAGTCCCTGGATTTTCGACTACCGTTTGACATATGGCACCTTCGCTTAAGGCGAGAGCTAGAGTGGACAATAGGAGCAACATTCTTTTCGTGGGACTGCCTCCACGCAGTTATGGAGATAAATGAACCTATCTCCGCGCGGCATCATACCCTCTCTCTACTAAGAGAGACCCAACAACAAGGAATCTTTTTTGCAGAATTCCCAAAATGGGAAAGTCTCAATATGGAGCTAGATTGAGGTTTCGCGGTATCTGACGCACCAAATCGCCCGCCGAGTCAGCTCAGCCGGCGTC
>DATNDP010000210.1:0-3275 GCA_035553195.1 Candidatus Acidiferrales bacterium | reverse complement strand
AGCGACAAAATCATCTGGGCCAGCGGCACGGATGGTACGGTGCTTCGTACGATCGATGGCGGGAAGAACTGGTCGGTCATTAGCGTTGCCGGCGGCGAGAAGCTCGACTTCCGCGGAGTTCACGCGTTTGACGCCAACACGGCTGTGATCATCAGCTCCGGACCAGCGGAGAAAGGCCAGGCGCGCATCTACCGCACCAGCGATGCCGGCAAGAAATGGACGCAGGTCTACGAGCAGAAAACACCTGGAATTTTCTTCGACGCCGTTTCTTTCTGGGATCGCAAAAATGGTATTGTGCTCAGCGATCCCGTGCAGGGGCACTTTGCGCTTTTCACCACCCATGATGGCGGTTCAACCTGGAAACAGATTACTCCGCTCTCGCTTCCACCCGCGCTGCCGAACGAAGGCGCCTTCGCCGCCAGCAACTCGTGCCTTACCGTGCATGGAAAAGCTGAGGTTTGGTTCGCCACAGGAGGCGCAAGCGTGGCGCGAGTGTTTCACTCCGGCGATCGCGCGAAAACCTGGACTGTCGCGGAAACACCCATGCATCCAAAGAATTCTTCATCCGGCATCTTCTCGCTGGCCTTCGTGAACAGCAAGGAAGGAGTGGCCGTTGGCGGTGACTATCAGCATCCCGAGAGCTCAGATCTTCCCAACGTGCTGCGCACCAGGGATGGAGGGAAGACGTGGAGCCCAGACGAGCCTACAGATCCTGCAGGTATTTATTTTTCATCGGTTGCTCTGGATCATCATCGGATTGTTGTCGCCGGCATCAAGGGATTGTGGATTCACTCGGCTGGTTGGAAACAGGAATCCACGGCGAATCTAAATACAGTCGAATGCCGCCGCGGTGTCTGCTGGGCTGTGGGGCCGAAAGGCGTGGTCCTGAAAACGTCAATGGTTGATGAAGACAAGAACGCCCATGTTCCGATGTGATCGCCTTCCGATCACCCGATCACCAGATGCCCCGATCACGCGATAACTTGAAGGCCCTCAACTCCGCAAAGGGGTTGAGGGCCATGGTTGATGCCGGACTTGTAAGCCGAATTCTGTACGGCGTTGCCGCCGTTGACGGTCATTCCTCTAGGCCGGCCATTACTGACAGGCTCAAGCGACCTACCCGGAAGTTTGGCGCACCGAGCCGGCACGCTTTTGGCGACCGAAGTCGCCAAAATCCTCCCCTATTTGGTCTTGCTCCGCGTGGGGTTTGCCATGCCCCGGGCATTGCTGCCCGGGCGGTGCGCTCTTACCGCACCTTTTCACCCTTACCGCGGCCTTGCGGCCGAGGCGGTATATTCTCTGTGGCACTTTCCGTCTGACGCGCTTAAACTCGCCATCCCGGACGTTATCCGGCACGCTGCTCTGTGGAGTTCGGACTTTCCTCTCTCCTCCTGTGCGGCCCGGGCATACGCCCGTCGTTCACCAAAGGACAGCGACCATCCGGTCCGGCATCAGCTACCTATATTATAGGATGAAATCGAGCACGGATTTGACCCGCAAATCGCGTCCATCATCCTGCTCATCGAGGCTATAGTTCCTGGATTTGCAACGTCTTATGTTCCGCCGTTCGGTACCGATACTCATCATCACTCTTCTAAGCGGCTTTGCGTTTTGCTATCCTGCCGCGTCTGCCAGTTTCCGTCCGCCAACACCGGAGGAGAAGAAAGTCCTGGAGCATTGTTCCCAGGTCATTAACAAGGTGTTGTCCCAGTTCCAAGATGAAGATTGGGAAGAGAACGTGGACCACACGCTGGCGAATGCTGAGGTCAACGTCAACGCCGGTTTTCCTCTCAGCATCAATGCCTTTGTGCAGCGCACATACGACGTGCGCGGCAGCTCCGACCGTTACAAAGAGCTGGTGCTGCCCCTGGTAAAGCAGATGGTCGGGGCTCCAAACCTGGAGCAGAAGAAGGACCTCAACCAGCAGATCCAGGACCTGATGCACGTTCAGGTGCAGGTGCGGCTGAACCAGCCGCACGTCGCCGTCACACCGCAGCCAGTTGACAATGAGGACCTGCGCATTCCTGGCACCGCATTCGCTTACCGAATCAAAAATGACGGCTATTCCAGCGGGACCGCTTACGTCCTGTTCTTCGGCGACGCAAAGTCCCTGGCCTGGAATCCGCAGCACAACTGGTTCGACTACAAATTTGGCCACGCGCCGAACGCGGCCGCCGTTGAAAATCTGGAGTTTCTAATCTACGGCGCTGACGATCGCATTCAGCATCTGTTGCACGCGGTTGATTGGAACCAGGTGAACAGCGTTTTTACTGATCAAGAGGACGGTTCCAGCCATGCCGGCGAAGACCCGCCAAACCAACCATAGCTCGTTACCTTGGCCCCGCTTATGCATCTAAAAGGTTTTCAGCTCTACAACCTTCAATAATCTGGCTTTGCCGTGGCGCAGAATAGAATGGAATTGAACGCATAAGATGTTGAATCACCTTCCAGCTATCGTGGCAGCCGGGCTGGCGCTATGCGGCATGGGTTTTTACGCTCTTTGCATCTGGAGCGCGCGCGCGTTCTTGCGCAATCCAGGAAAAAAGGATTCTTCCTTTACTCCGCCCGTTTCCATTCTCAAGCCGCTGCGTGGCCTCGATCCGCACATGTATGAGAGCTTCCGCAGCCACTGCGTCCAGGATTATCCCGAATACGAAATCATCTTTGGTGTCAGCCACGCCGATGATCCCTCTGCCGCTGCCGTACAGAAGCTCATGGCGGAATATCCCGGCTGTCGCATACGGCTCCTGGTCTGCCCTGAGGTTCTTGGCAATAACCGCAAGGTCAGCAACCTGGTGCAGATGCTGGCTCACGCGCGCTACGGCCATGTGCTGATTAACGACAGCGATATCTACGTCCCCCCGGATTATTTACGGCGTGTGATGGGTCCATTCGCGCGGCCACAAGTGGGGATGGTCACCTGTCCTTACCGGGGGATTCCTGCGAACACGCTGGGATCCAAGCTGGAGTCGCTCGGCATCAGCACGGAGTTCATTCCCGGCGTGCTTGTGGCGCGGCAGATCGAAAACGGTATTCACTTTGCTCTTGGTTCCACGCTGGCCATGTCGCGCACAGCGCTCGATTCCATTGGCGGGCTGCGGCCGCTGGTGGACTATCTGGCGGACGATTTCGAACTTGGGCTGCGGATCTCGCAGGCAGGCTATGAGGTTGTGCTGGCTGATGTGGTTGTAGAGACTCATCTGCCGCCGTATACCATGGCGGGATTTTTTCAGCACCAGCTTCGCTGGGCCCGCAGCACGCGCGATTCGCGCCGC
>DATNDP010000209.1:0-2905 GCA_035553195.1 Candidatus Acidiferrales bacterium | reverse complement strand
TTTGGGAGTGACATCGATGAAAACGCCGATTAAGACCGGCCGGCCAGCGTTGTAGAAGAGCTTGCCACGGGCAGAGATTACAGCCACATCGAGATCGTTACCGACTCTAAACTCGACACTCAATTCCTTCCGAGAATGAATTGTTCGATCGAGCGCCCCACGAAATCTTTCACGATCTCCGGAAACGGGCAGGTGATTCAACAACGATTCCGCGGAAGCGATCAGCGGCCCTTCCCAGAGAATCAGTGTGCCGGCTTCGGGCGAAAGTCGCACACTATCGTCGGTTGTGTCCAGCTCCCACGTGGCAATCCGGCCGACGGAATTTGCGAAACGCAGACGCTCTTCGGCCAGTCTGATTTTTCCCTCTGCAATTTTCGTTGTGGTCAGTTGATCCTGCAATTGGGAGTAGAGACGGGCATTCTCGATGGCGATGGCTGCACGGGCTGCAAGATCTTCCGCCAAACGCAAGTCTTCTGGTTCCAGTTTCCGCGATGACTCCGCCATGATGAATGAGATGGTTCCAGTCACCTTTGAAAGTGATTTGATGGGCACAGTCAAGACAGAACGAATCGCGAGAAGGCGCATGAGCGCCAGGTGCCGTTCATCCCGCGCGGCGTCGATGAGCATTTCGTTCGTCACAGCCGGCACAAAGACCGGCTCGCCTGTTTCCATTATGCGAGCTAGCACCTTATCCTTTGTAAGATCCGGTGCGTACAGGCGCTGCAGTTCATCTGCAATCGCAAGCTTGGCAGGATCGCTGTGAGCGACGGCAACGCGGCCGAAAGATCCGTCCGGCTCGAACACGCGTACAGAACACCAGTCGGCAATCACCGGCACTGCCAAAGACGCGATCCGGTTCAGCGTCGCGGTGTAATCCAGTGAAGATGCCAATGCGGCGCTGGCTTCACTCAGGAACTTGGCTCGGCGTTCTTCAGCTTCCGCCTTGCGACGTAACCGGAGTTGCTGCTCGTACAGCTCTGCGGCGTTGATTGCTGCCGCGGAAATGTTTGCCAAAGCGGTGGCTGTTTCTACTTCGGACGGGGAAAATTTCCGGGGCTGCCGGAAGTACAACGCCAGTGTGCCGATCTGGGTCGACTCCGTGCACAGCGGGAGAGCAATGATGGAACAGATGCCTTCGCGTTTGTACAGGTCGCCACGGCCTTGTACCTGGGGATGATGCTGCACATCTTCGCTCACCATCGGCTCGCTCAACCAACGATTCGCGCTTGAACCTGTGATGGCTGCCTCTCGTTTGTATCGTTCAGATATACCTTCGGAATGCAGGATCTCCCAAATGGGACCGGGGTTCTGGCGCCACACGGCGTATGCATCCGCTCGCAGCAGGTCTTGAGCGGTCTCCAGTATCTTCGGCAGAACCGATTCCAAATCAGGGTTTTTTAACAGGTCCGCCGAGGCCGTTATGAGCGCAGCGAGCGCTCGGCTTTCGGACCCTTGATGCCGTTCCTGAATTTTGTCGCTCGCCCTCATATCCGTACCAACAGTCAGTCCGCTCAGGCTAAAACAAAACCCGGAGAACGTCCACAGTGCACCGAGAGTGCGGTCCTGGGGCGTGCTGCCGTAGGGAAACTCGGGGACGGACGGGGGCGTTTTCCATGTTCGAACACCACATCAGCTATGCTTCACAGGCTCAAGCGCGTTGCGTCATGAGGCGGGGCGCGGGATCAGCATTCTCGTGCATGACACAGCTTTGTCGCTCCCGGTCGCATTTTCTTCAGCGCGACCCCACTATTTTTTCTGCGGGGTGGCGGCCGAGTCACTGGTCCGGGTTCCGGCCTTGGACGGAGTCGGGCCCAGAAGCCTGGCACGTAGGAGACGGTTTCTCGCCCGCTTCTTGGCTTGCGCCCGATTGCGCGTGTTTTCGCGTGCGTTGAGTTTTGGCATTGCAGGCTCCATGCTCTTTTGAAGGATCTGAGCTCTGAGTTCATCCTACGCTCTTGCCATGGCGCGTGCCGGAAAGGGATGAATTTAAACTTGCGGTGGTGAAAGCGATCCTCATTACTAAGAGTGACAACCCACGTCTGCGTGCCTGAGCATGACAACACACATCTGTGTGGCGACGCACGAGGGCGAATTTCCGCCTGCATAAAGACGGCGAAGCTCCTGCTTTTGGCACAACTTGGCACATACCGTCCCCATCTGATTGATTAGAAACCGCTCATGCCAGCCTGCTCCCCGGAGGTTTGTAGAGCGTGTCTGAGGAGCCATGCCTCGTAATGCGCGGCACCCGGAAAGCAGCGACCATCAAACTCTTGCGGAGTTGGGCCTGGTTTCTGCCAGCGTAATCCATGAGGTCAAGAACGCGCTGCAAGGGATCGCCAATGCGCTCTTCCTGCTGGAACACGACACAACATTGAGACCGGGAGCGCGGGAGTGGATCAGTGACGCCCAACGCGAGTTGTCGCGGGCGTTTGCGGCATCCCGCCAGACCCTGGCGCTGGTACGGCATGAAAGTCCATCACAAGTCTAGGTAACGCGGATCCTGGACGAAGTGCTTGAGGCCAGCTCAGGCAAAAGCGCGCACAAGGGGATCGAGGTTGAGCGGCGCTACGAGTACCACGGAACCATCGAGGCGAACGAAGGCGCAATTCGCGAAGTCTTCACCAACCTGGTGCTGAATGCGCTGGAGGCGGTCCCGCGCCGTGACGGCAGGTTGACGGTGCGCACTTCCGCCTGGACCCGCAGCAACGGAAAAGACGTGGCGGGAGTACGGATCGTGTTTGAGGACAATGGTCCGGGAATACCAGACGCGCACAAGCAGAAGGTTTTTGAACCGCTGTTTTCCACCAAAAAGGGCACAGGGACGGGGCTGGGTTTGTGGGTATCCGAGAGGCTGGTCCATCAGCAGCACGGCGCTCTCTGGCTGGAGAGCAAGAAGAACAGCCAC
>DATNDP010000208.1:0-4343 GCA_035553195.1 Candidatus Acidiferrales bacterium | reverse complement strand
CGGTTGGCGTTTATTCGGGTGATTCGCGGCTAGATGCCCTTCAGCGCGTTTTCCAGATCTTCAATCAGATCATCCGGATGTTCGAGGCCAATCGAAAGGCGCAGCAGATTCGCCGGGCTGCGGGTGTCGGGTCCTTCCACGGAAGCTCTGTGCTCGATGAGGCTGTGCGTACCGCCGAGGCTGGTGGCGTGAGTGAAGACCTTCACCGCCGCGACCACTTTGTACGCTTCGGCTTTCCCACCTTTGACCTGCATAGACATGAGCCCGCCAAAGCCGCCGGACATCTGCCCCGCGGCGATCTGGTGGCCGGGATGTTTGGGCAATCCGGGATAATGCACGGCTTCCACTTTGGCGTGCCTGCTCAGGAACTCGGCAACTCGTTGCGCGCTTTCGCAGATTGCACGCATGCGGTAAGGGAAGGTCTGGATGCCGCGCAGAGTGAGCCAGCACTCGAAGGGCGAAGGCACGGAGCCGCTCTGCTGCTGGATATGCCTGACTCGGTCCACAAGAGGCCCGGTGCCACGAAAAATGAGTGCACCACTTAAAACATCACTATGCCCGGAGAGGAATTTGGTCACTGAGTGCATGGAGATGTCCGCGCCGAGTTGGAGCGGCCTCTGCAAGATGGGCGTGCCCACGGTGTTGTCACAGGCCACGAGGGCGCCGGCTTTTTTCGCCACGGCAACGACAGCGCGGATATCGGTCACGGCCAGCATGGGATTGGAGGGCGTCTCCACCCAGATCAGCCTTGTCGCCGGAGTAAGCGCGCGCTCCAGGGCCGTAAGATCCTGCATTCGCGCCTGAGTCAACTCGACTCCCCAATTGGCCATGATGGTGCGGAGCAGAACGAGGGTGCCGTAGAAGACGTCCTCGCCGACGATGACGTGGTCTCCGGGGGAGAGTGACTGCAGCACGGCAAATGTGGCGGCGCTGCCGGAAGAAAACGCCAGTGCGGCTGCGCCTCCTTCGAGCGCAGCGAGGGCTGATTCCAGAGCCTCGCGGTTGGGATTGTTGGGCCGCGAATACAGGTACCCGCCGGGAAGGCTGCCGTCTTCAGCTTTTTCAAATGTTGTGGAGAGATGAATGGCGGAGGTTACATCGCGAGTGCCACGCTCAGGGTGACGTCCCGCGTGAACAGCGAGGGTCTCAATTTTCATGACCGAATAGACTACAACGCGAAGTCAGGAAATGTCGCGCAAGGCATCTGCCAGGGTTGCCGCAATCGGCCCATGTCCCGCCAAGAGGGCTGATATTTTAAGCCCTCCCATATGGCCAGATGTGGCTATAATAGCCATAATGGGGGCAGGATGGTTAGCGTTAACATTGCCGAATTGAAGAACCGGCTGAGCAAATATCTGACATTTGTCAAAGGTGGCGAGGAGATCGTCATTAGGGACAGGAATCTTCCCGTAGCCAAGCTAGTCCCATTCCCGGCCGAGGAAGCTACTGAAGAGGACCTGCTCCTGGTAGCGGCGGGGAAGATGCGTCTCCCGAAATCAAACCTTAAGATCGCCGATCTTCTCAAGATTCGGACCGGCAAGGTCGCAGGCAGTGAGGGCATTCAAGCCCTTCTCGATGAGCGAGAAGAAAGCCGATGAACCAACCTTCTGCGTTCTGGGATTCCAGCGCATTGGTGCCCTTGTGCGTTCAAGAGGCGACCAGCCGTCAAGCGCAATCACAGTTGCGTAAATCCAAGCCAGTGGTGTGGTGGGGAAGTCCGGTGGAAGTGCACAGCGCCGTATCACGCTTGCAGAGGATGGGAAAACTGAAGGACGTTGAAAAACAAGGGGCACTGTCTCGCCTGGCATTGCTACGTCGTTCCTGGAGAGAGATCCTTCCCGGCGATTCATTGCGAGATTTGGCAATGCGCCTGCTGGATGCTCACGAGTTGCGAGCTGCCGATAGCCTGCAATTGGCGGCGGCCCTGACATGGTGCCAGCAACGTCCTGACAGAAAAACCTTTGTGTGTGCAGATCAACGGCTTTCGCAGGCCGCAAAACAGGTTGGATTCAGTGTTCTCGAGCTCTCCCGAATCTGACCCTGACCCGTTTGGTTCAGTAGTCAATGTGGCTTCTCTGGCTAGAGCAGAGATCGACCGGGATCAAAGAAGGTGATGCCGCCTCGCAAGACTCTAAAGTCCATAAACGCTGCCGGATAGTCACGGTCGCCGCGCGATAACATGGTGTCCGTCGTCGTATAGGTCGATATGATCGACTCGTTCGGCCGAATCCACTGCGAACTTGATCAGATGTCCTTCCCCGGCATACAACGTATCATCAGAAATTGGAATGAGTTCAGTGTTCGGCTGATGATCAATCCGCAAATAGATCTGCTGCCCATCCACAGTGATGAGGTAAGTGCGATTCATTTCCGCGCTGAAGTAGGCGCCCTCAAGAGAGTGAAGTACCGAGTCGGGAAGTGTAACAACCCGGATCGTGGGCGGGACACTTGTTTGCGAGAACGAACTGCTGACGCTGTCAGAGGAAGGCGATGCACTCGAATCGAACGCAGCACTGTCATAGCTCCAGAGCTTCTCCCTGATGCCGTAGTTGAAGATCAGGGTGACCAAGCAGAACGCGATGAGCGACAGAACCACACCATACAGCAAAGCATTCCTGCGCGGATGGAAGCTCGGGAAGGTGTAAAAAGACGGCGCTCCATTTTCGGTTTGAAGGGTCATGGCGACCTCCTCTCTCCTGTGGACAGGACAATTCTAGTCTTCGGATTGAATTGTGTGCTGGTTTTCCACAGCAACACGGATTTCCACATGCAAGTACGGCGACAAATCACTTTGCACAATGCGTCTTTCAACTGAGAATATTTGTACATGGCCACCCCCGTTGATCTGGCGCAGACGGTCAAGCAGCAGGCGGATATTGTCCGCGTGGTGGGCGATTACGTGCAGCTCAAGAAGGCAGGTGCGCAAAACTATTCCGGGCTGTGTCCGTTTCACCAGGAGAAGACGGCCTCATTCTCGGTTCACTCCACGCGGCAGTTCTTTCACTGCTTTGGCTGCGGAGCATCAGGCGACGTCTTCAGCTTTGTGCAGAAGATTGAGAACATCTCCTTTATTGAAGCGGTCCGGCTGGTCGCACAGAAGCTGGATATCAAGCTGCCCAGGATGCAGTACAGCTCTGAGCACGAGGCCGCCGACGCCCGGGTGCGGGGACAATTGATTGAAATGCATGAACGGGCCTACGCATTTTTTCAGGATCAGCTACGTCGTCCTGAAGGGGCACAGGCGCGCCAGTACCTGAGTAATCGCGGGCTCAGCGAAGAGACCATTCGCGAGTTCGGCATCGGCTTCGCGCCGGACAGCGGCTTCCCGCTGAAAGACAGGCTCAAAGGCGAGTACAGCGAGGACCTGCTGCGCGCCTCGGGACTGTTTTCCTGGAAGGAAGGCGCGGAAGCAAGCATTTACTCGAAGTTCCGCAACCGCATTATGTTCCCAATTGCCAATGACCAGGGCAGGATTATCGCGTTTACCGGCCGCACGCTGGCGACGGATGAAAAAGCAGGACCCAAGTATCTGAACTCGCCGGAAACACCGATCTATTCAAAATCGCGTGTCCTGTTCAATCTGGATAAGGCGAGGGAGCCGATCAGGAAACTGGACTACGCGATCATTGTCGAAGGTCAGATGGACTGCATTTCTGTGTATGCGGCGGGATTCAAGAACGTGATTGCCAGTTCCGGCACGGCATTTACGGAAACGCAGGTCCGGCTGCTGGGCCGCTTCACTAAGAATATTGTGGTGAACTTCGACCCGGACACGGCGGGCGCTACAGCGACGGACAAATCGCTGGGCATGCTGCTGGAGGAAGAATTCAATGTAAGGGTGCTGCGGCTGGAGTCCGGGTTTGATCCTGACCTGTTCATCAGAAGGAATGGCACACAAGCGTACAAGCAGGCGCTCGGCGAATCGAAAAAATATTTTGATTACCTTGTGGACCGCACGATAGCGATGTTCCCGGTGCGCACGCCGGAAGGGAAGCAGAAGGCGGTGAGCTACCTGCTGCCGCATGTGCATCGGGTGCCGAGCCGCATTGTGCGGGATAGCCTGGCTGCGGATATCGCCCAGAAGCTGGGAATTGAATCGGCCGTGCTGAGGCAGGAGTTCAGATTAGCGGCCGGCAATCGAGGCACCCGGGAAGTGCGCGCGGCTGCGGATAGGCAGGTGAGTCCGGCGGAAAAAGTGCTGATTCGCGCGGCAGCGGCGATTTCAAATGAAGGTGCTGAACTGAGGCGAAAAGCGCTGCACGCTATGGAAGTTGAGCATCTTCATCACGGGTTGAGCGCAGAACGATTGCTGCAACTACTGCTGGATCACGCGAACTCGGATG
>DATNDP010000207.1:0-9442 GCA_035553195.1 Candidatus Acidiferrales bacterium | reverse complement strand
AATAAGCCTGGCGCTAATTCGCACCCATTCGCTGATTCATGCAGATGAAACGGAATGTCTCGCCAAGAATGCCATCCGGCATTTACCATGTGCGGTTCGCAAAGCGATGTTACTTCTGGGAGGCAATGTTCATGGTGGGCGCAACTTCTGTTTGCAGGCGCAGCTTATATCTGTTCTTCATTACGGTAATCGCGGCAAGTCTGGCGTTTGGGGCGTCGAGTTCGAGCGCGCAAAGCTCAGACCAGTCGCCGAGTTCGAATCAGGCGCCGAAGTCGAGGCAGAAGAAGAGCAAGCGCGGACAGAAAGCGCAGCCGGCGTCTGAACAAAAAGCTGCGGAGCAGAAAGGTGAAGCAGCCGGCGAACAGGCGGCTGCCCCCGGTCAGACCGAGACGGAAGAAGCGGGCGAGCAGAAAGGCCCGTGGCATGGACTGGCGTGGCGTCTGGTAGGACCGTATCGCGGGGGCCGCGTGCTGGCGGTGACCGGCGTGGTTGGCGACCGGCACACGTATTACTTCGGGGGCGTGGGCGGCGGCGTGTTCAAAAGCACGGACGGCGGGCTCACGTGGCATCCACTGACCGACAAGGTAAAGGACATGTCGCCTTCGATTGGGGCGATTGAGGTTGCGCCTTCTGACCCGAACGTGATCTATGCGGCCACGGGCGAGGCCTGCATCCGCGGCAACATCATTGCAGGCAACGGCGTGTACAAGTCGATTGACGCGGGCAAGACGTGGAACTACGTGGGGCTGCGCGACACACAGGCGATCGGGCGGATTATCATCAACCCGAAGAATCCTGACATTGTTCTGGTGGCAGCGCTGGGACATCCGTTCGGGCCCAACGCGGAGCGCGGCATTTTTCGCACCACGGACGGGGGCAAGACGTGGCAGAAGGTCCTATATAAGGACGAGAACACGGGCGGCATTGATCTGGCGTTTGATCCCAGTAACTCAAACACCATCTTTGCCGGGCTTTGGCAGGCGCGGCGATATCCGTGGGGGATGGACAGCGGCGGGCCCGGCAGCGGCTTGTATCGCAGCACTGATGGCGGCACCACGTGGAAGCACCTGACGGGCAACGGACTGCCGGACGGAATTCTGGGACGCATCGGCGTGGCGGTGGCATACAAGAACGGCAATCGCGTGTGGGCGCTGATTGAAGCCAAAAAAGGCGGGTTGTTCCGTTCCGATGACGGCGGCGACCACTGGACGCTGGTGAACGGCGACAATGCGTATCGGCAGCGCGCGTTTTATTACACGCACGTGTTTGCCGATCCGGCGTCGCAGGATGGTGTGTATGTGCTGAATACGGGCATGTTCCACTCGAACGACGCGGGCAAGAGCTTTAAGCCGATTCGCGATCCGCACGGCGACAATCACGGGCTATGGATTGATCCCGATGATCCGCAGCGCATGATTGAGTCGAACGACGGTGGAGCGAACGTGAGCACAAACGGCGGCGCATCCTGGACTCGCCAGGACAATCAGCCCACGGCGCAGTTCTACCACGTGGTGGCGGACACTCGCTTCCCGTACTGGATTTATGGCGCGCAGCAGGATAACAGCACGGTGGGCATTGCCACGGCGGCGTCGGGCGGGATCAATCGCTCGAGTTGGTATTCAGTGGGAGGCGGTGAGAGCGGCTATATCGCGCCTGATCCGCGCGAGCCTGAGGTTGTGTACGCGGGCTCCTATGGCGGCGAGATTACGCGCTATGACCATCGCACGGACGAGGAGCAGAACATCACGCCTTGGCCGGTCAATCCTATCGGTTCGGCGGCGGCGGACCAGAAGTACCGTTTCCAGTGGACCGAGCCTATCGTGTTCTCCCTGCACGATCCGCACACGATGTATTTCGCGGCGCAGGTGCTGTTTCGGACCCGGGATGAAGGCGTGCACTGGGAGGTGATCAGTCCGGACCTGACCCGCAATGACAAGAGCAAGCAGGTGGCCGCGGGCGGTCCGATCACGAAAGACAACTCGGGCGTGGAAGTGTATGACACGATTTTTTCGGTGACGGAATCGCCGCAGCAGAAGGACCTGATCTGGGCGGGCTCGGACGATGGGTTGATTCACATCACTACCGACGCGGGCAAGAACTGGCAGAACGTGACGCCCAAGAATATGCCGCAATGGGGAACGGTGGACATGATTGAAGCGTCGCCATTTGCGGCAGGCACCGCATACGTTGCGGTGGACTGTCACCGGCTGGACGACTTTGCGCCGTACGTCTTCAGGACCACGGATTTCGGGAAGACCTGGTCCACGCTGACCAATGGCATTCCGGCGGACGATTACGTACACGCTGTCCGCGAGGATCCCAAACGCAAAGGGCTGCTCTATGCGGCGACGGAGAAAGGGATCTATGTTTCGTTCAATGACGGCGCCAACTGGGAGCAGATGCAGACCAATCTGCCAAAGGTGCCGGTATGGGACGTTATTGTACATGGCGATGATCTGGTCGCCGCGACACACGGACGCTCCTTCTGGGTGCTGGACGACCTGGCTCCGTTGCGTCAGTACCAGCCGCAGATGGCGAACGAAGAAGCTCATCTGTACACGCCGAGCCCGGCCAGTCACACCATGTTCTTTGGCGGATTCTTCGGCGGAGCCTTTAGCGGCCAGAACCCGCCTGCCGGCGCGGTGATTTACTACTCGCTGAAGAGGGCGCTCAAACCGGCTGAAGAAAAGAAACCGGGAGAGGCAGTGGCGGAGAAAGCCGCCGAAGAGAAATCCGCGCAGGGACAGAAAGCCGAGCCCAAAGGCAAAGAACCGGGAGCAAAGCAGGCAACGACCGCTCCCGTCCCGCCTAAGGAGGAAGCGGCGGAAGCTGCGGAGGGCGCGAAAGGCATGGCGCAGAAGCCGTCGCCGATTAAGCTGGAGATTCTGGATGCAAAAGGCCAGGTGGTTCGGACATATCCACCCAAACCACAAGCCCAGGAAGGCGGCGGAGAGGAGGAATTTTTCCGTCGCGCACCGCAGAAGCTGCCGGCGGAAGCTGGGCTGAACCGTTTTCTGTGGGATCTGCGCTATGAAGGCGCCACGCGCGTGCCGCACTCACCGTTGTGGGGCGGCTCCACGGACGGGCCAATCGCTCTGCCTGGCAAGTATCAAGTGCGGCTTACCGTGGAAGGCAAGAGCTACACTGCGCCACTGGAGATCCAGCCCGACCCACGTTTGAAAGTCACGCAGCAGGACTTGGAGAAACAGTTTGACCTGGCGATGAAAATCCGCGATCGCGTTACGGAGGCACACGACACAGTCAACCAGATCCGCGATATACGGTCGCAGATCAATGCCCTGAACAAGCGCCTGGAAGGCCAGCCCCAGGCCAAGGCGGTCGCCGACGCGGGCAAGGCGTTGGACAAAAAGATGACCGAGGTAGAAGAAGTGCTGATCCAGACTAAGGCCCGGGCCAATGAGGACGTGCTGAATTATCCCATCCGTCTGAACAATTATTTGGTGGCGCTAGGAGGCGTGGTGGAAAGCGCGGATTCCGCGCCAACCCAGGCTTCCTATGATGTTTTTAATATGCTAAGCAAGCAGTTGGACGAGCAGATGGCCAAATGGAAGCAGATTCTGGCCGCGGACGTGCCGGCCTATAACAACGTGGTGAAGAATCAGCAGGTTCCGGCCATTATTCTGGCCAAGCCGGCCGGTGGAGGCGCTGCAACAAAATGAATCCAAAGGGCCGGCTGGCTTATGTCAGTCGGCGTTGAACGCACTCTGGATTAAGTTTTATGAAGTTGGTTACGAAAGGAAGGAGCTGCGCACTTATTGTCATTGACCGTGATACAGAGCCGGCGTAAATTCATCGCGGAAAGATAAACCCTATGTCAGATACTCTATTTGCGTTATGGATTGGCCTCTCGGTGGCAATGCTGTTGTTGTTTCTTTTTGCTGCCGTAGCCAGCCTGCGCAACCGCCAGGGGCGGCCAGTCGCACTGGAGGAATTGATCCCATCTTTTGTTCCTGTCGACGTGGAGGCCTTCGCGGATCTGATCGGCTCTGCAGCGGACGGGGTTGGGCAGGAGCTTTCCCCAGAAGAATTTGTGGCGTTACAGCGCAGACGCACTCAGCTGGCGATGAAATCTCTGCGGCGCATGGCCAGCAATGCCGCATTATTACAGCGCCTGGGCTACAGCCAGTTGCACTGCGGCAACCCGCTGATCAGTGATCTGGCGCAGCAAATGATCGATGCCGGAGTGCACGTGCGGCTTTATACATTCATCGGGCTGGTGGTCCTGCGCGCGAGTTCGATTTTCCGCCTGACTTCGATTGAAGTTCTCTCGGCAGCGAAGGTGGCGGAACTTCAGAATATGCTTTCGGGAAGTCTCATTCCCTCTTACGAGCAGCTTAAGGATAAAGCCGGCAATCTGGCCTGCCTCAAGTTTTCCGGCCTGCATGAAGCGTTGAGCCAGAGTCTCTAAAATCTTCGCTGAAATTACATCATCCTCTTGCCCGGTGTGAGCCAGTCTTTCAAAACCTCCTCCCACTTTCGGGCGTGCGGAAGAACAGAAGGATCGAGCGGTGCGGCCGGCTGAAGAGCTCCGGAAGGTTCCGGTTTGAGAAACGTGATTAGCCAGATGACGCAGGCGACCTCAAAAGCCATGATTTCGGCGTTGTCAAAGATCTGCGACCGGTGGCCGAGCTTTCCCCGCACCGCCGCATTGGCCAGCGCCGCCGCTGCCTGCAAACCGAAGCCGAGTGTTATGCCGAGGTCATACCGGCTCCATTGCCGTCCCATCAACAGCATGAGAAACATGAAGAAGACCAGAAACGCGGTGCGCAGGAAATCGAACACGCGCGACGCAAGCTGAAATGCGGCGTGCTGGTTCGGCGATTCCAATGCGGCGATGATGGTCAGCAACAAAATAATTCCAGCAACCGCGGGGAAGAGCAGGCGGTAGAGCCTGACTTTGTGAAATCGCGGAAAGAGACGACGTAGGAACATTTCGTAAATCGCAAGAGAAAAAACAACTGCAAGTTCGAGTTCGCAAATCCAGTAGAGGTAAAAATAAGCGCTTGTGCTGATCCGAAAAGTCACATACCGGAGAAGTCCCACCCCCGGCGCCGAAAGGATGTATAGGAAAAATAATGGCAGCTCGCGGTAGACCCGGTATCGAAGAAAGAAAACTGATACCAGCATCAGTACGATTACCGGGAACCAAAACAAAAAACTTGGGAGCAATCCGGCCAGCGACATTTGTTAGCGCCGCACGTCTGAGCTGCAGCTAAGGGTAAGTATACGTGTTCCGGAGAGCTCCCGTTCCATGCACCGGGTAAATTACTTTATTTGAGCGTTCGGGATGGGAGTCGGTGGAGCAGGCAGATTAAAACTGGGAATCGGCGTGGGCGGCGCGGGCAGATTAAAGCTCTGCACTCCCATGCTGAACGCCGCAGTCAGAACCAACATACGCGCAACAGTTTTCATAAACTCTTTTCCTCCAATTTGCCTATCAGAAGTATTGCGAATCACTGCCATAAAGATTACAGGATCAAGTCAAAAATATAGGGCCGATTTTAGGACAAGGGCAGAATTGCCCTTTCGTGGCTCCGAGAGAACTCAACCGAACGAAGAATCTTAACTCATGGGAACCGAAGGCACAAGATCGTGCTTTGCGATGGCCACTTTGGTTCACATCTGGTGATTCCCAGATTTCAATGGCTCGACGCGTTTTTTAACGATGTTATGCGGTGTAAACGCCTTCTCCCCGCAATCTCGCTGCCATGGAAGTCTTAACTGGACTTACTCAGCCAGTAACGATGCCTTGTAGGCGCTCCCGTCACTGTTTTGGCCGGGGGTTTCAAAATCTCCCGATCACCCGCTCAACTCTCTTGTCCCGCCGCCAGCGCCGGATGCTTGAGGTGAAAGTCTGTTGCGTCCTGGTACGCCTTGGCCAGCGACAGCATCTTCGCCTCCCCGTACAAATTGCCCAGGAAGGTCAGGCTGACCGGCGTTCCCGGTCCGCCGGGCTGCAGATCCCCGTTCTCATCGACTCTCGGCTTGGGCGCATCTTCGCCCCGGAACCCATTGGGCACAATTACCGCCGGATGGCCGGTGAGATTGGTTACCACAAGCTGGGTGCTGTTGGTGGGCGCCACAATCACGTCCACCTGTTCGAACACTTTGGCCACCTGCTCCATCGCCAACATGCGGGCGCGGCTGGCCTGAATGTATTCGACCGCGGGAATAAATCGCGATGTACGGAACGAATTCGGCCAGTCGTCTTTGCCCTGCGACGTGAGCAGTTTATCGCGGCCCGTCCTAGTGAGCTCGTCGAAAGCCGCCGCCGCTTCGGCTTCGAGCATGATGACCATGTTGCGGTAGGGCAATTTGGGCAGCTCAAGGGGAACAAGTTCCACGCCCATCGTCCTTAGTTTCTCCAGAGCGGCCTGGTCATACTTATGGTCGTACTCGCGCATCGCGCGAAATGCCGCCTGCTGCGCCGCGTCTTCAGCGTGCTTTTTCTTTTCCGCTTCGGTCAAGTTCTTCTCTTGCTTGGGCTGTTGTTGCTGTTGGGGTGGTTGCGAAGAGAAATCCTTGTCGAGATATCCGACGCGCAGCTTTCTCCAATCGCTTCCACCCTCCCAGTTGAAGGCGACGTTCTTTACGGTGCGGTCCTTGCCATCGGGACCATAGATCGCGCTGAGCACAACTGCGCAATCTTCTACCGCACGGCAGAGGGGCCCAAGCTTGTCCATGGTCCAGGAGAGCGCCATCGCGCCCGTGCGTGGCACACGGCCGAAGGTTGGTCGCAAGCCTGTGGCGCCGCAGCGCGTTGATGGTGATGAGATGGAACCCAGCGTCTCCGAGCCGATCGCAAAAGCTACGCAGCCCGCGACCGTTGCTGAAGCCGAACCCGCCGAAGATCCACTCGATCCCTGCTTCGGGTTCCAGGGATTCCGAGTCATGCCTCCGAACCACTTATCTCCGAGCGCCAGAGCGCCTAGTGTGAGTTTGGCCACCAGCACAGCTCCTGCCGCATCCAGACGCTTCACCACCATCGCATCTTCATCAATCTCCTGCTTCTGAAAACCGCCCGCGCCCCAGGTGGTGGGATAGCCTTTCACGGCAAGCAGGTCCTTCGCGCCCCATGGTAATCCGTGCAGCGGCCCACGATATTTGCCTGCGGCGAGCTCACGATCTGCTTCTTTTGCCTGCGCTTTGGCCCGATCTTCCGTAAGCGTGATCACAAATTTGAGCAAGGGATCGTAGCGTTTGAGCCGCGTGATATACATCTCTGTAAGCGCGCTCGAAGAAACCTTTTTCGTGCGAACCAGTTCTCCCAATTGCCGCGCAGAATAGAAGGCCACTTCTTCCAGGTTCTTGGGCGTTCCACTTGCGTGCACCGCGGGCGCGGCCGAGAGCCTTATTGGACGCCGTTGTGTATCAAACTTCATGCCCGGCAGCACCGGATCAAAAATGAACGATGGCGCCACTTCATTCTTGATGTGCAGTGCGTAAATCGCTTCATAGCCTTTCTTCAGGTCATTCAGCGATTCCAGCATCATGTTCTTGTATTCGTCCGCGATCGGAACATCGGCGATGTCTGCCGCTTTGTCAATCATGTCGCGGGTGATCGTGCCGTTCTCGTCCGCCATGGCCCACAGCACTCCGGGCAGCAGCGTGGCGGAAACTCCGAATCGTGAACAAACGGCAAGAAAGGCCCTGCGATCCAGCATTGTGTCTCCTCAGTCGGCCAGGCACAGGGACACAACTGCGCTGTGACGGCCAGTTATGAATTTAGAATGGCTGGCCATTATAGCTGCTGATCTTCCTGTCACGAAGTAAATCCCGCCGCACTGCGCAGCTGCGTTTCCGAAGACGTGAAGGCGCCACGACGCCGCCCGTGTACAATTACGGCGTTTTCGCATGAACGCTCTCTTCCAACTTGTGTCCGAACAGGAGATCAGCACGCTGCTGCCGCTGATGCGCGAATTCTACGCGCAGCAGCACATGGCCTTCGATGAAGCCGTTGCCGGCGCCGCGCTGCAGAAATTGAGCAGCAATCCCGACCTGGGCCAGACCTATCTGATCTTTCGCGGCCAGAAGCTTGCCGGGTATTTCGCTGTGACCTTCTGCTTCAGCTTCGAGTTCCACGGACGCTTTGCCCTTCTCGATGAGCTTTATATCCGCGAACCCTTCCAGCGGCAGAAGCTGGGCCGCGCGGCAGTTGAGTTCGCGCAACGTGTCTGTCGCGACGCAAAGATCAAAGCCATCAGGCTGGAAGTATCGACAGGCAATACCGGGGCGCAATCACTTTATAAAGCCGAAGGGTTCAATACGGAAGAGCGCTTCCTCATGACGAAGTGGTTGTAGCGCTGAAACGATTGCGTTAAGCTTTGTGGTTTTTTCATCCAGGAGATCGCACCATGAATCTGCGCCGCATCGCCCTCATCCTGCTGCCCGCGCTCCTCACGCTTGTCAGCTACGCCGCCGAATATCCGCAGCCGCAGGAAGGCAACTTCATCATCAAGGATTTCCAGTTCAAGTCCGGGGAAAAACTGCCTGAGCTCAAGCTGCACTACTACACGCTGGGGACGGCGGAAAAGGATTCTTCCGGCAGGGTTCGCAATGCGGTTTTGATTCTCCACGGAACCACCGGCTCCGGACGACAGTTTCTTACGCCCAATTTTGGCGGCGTGCTCTTCGGACCCGGCGAGCTTCTGGATGCCGCAAAGTACTTCATCATCCTGCCCGACAACATTGGCCACGGCCAGTCATCCAAGCCCAGCGACGGCTTGCACGCCCGTTTTCCGCATTACGAATACGATGACATGATCGAACTCCAGTACCGGCTGCTCACGCAGCATCTCGGCGTGAACCATCTCCGCCTGGTGATGGGGACATCCATGGGAGGTATGCACAGCTGGCTCTGGGCGGAACAGCACCCTGACTTCATTGACGCTGCCATGCCCCTGGCGAGCGAGCCTGTGGAGATCGCCGGCCGCAACCGCATGTTCCGCCGCATGGTAATCGATGACATACGCAACTCGCCCGACTACAACAATGGCGACTACACGCAGCAGCCGCACGGTCTTGCTGCCGCCATGCAGATTCTGCTGGTGATGGTCAGCGCCCCCGTGCGCATGCAGAAAGAAGAACCGACCGGCGCGGAAGCTGACAAGTTCCTGGAGGACTTCATCGCGCGCGCAGTCAAAACGCATGATGCCAATGACGTGCTCTACGCCTTCGACTCATCCCGGCACTACAATCCCGAGCCGGATCTTGAAAAAATCACTGTGCCGCTGACGGCCATCAACTCCGCCGACGATACGATCAATCCGCCCGAGCTGAAGATTCTGGATCGCGACATTCAGCGTGTGAAGCAAGGCAAGTACGTGCTCCTGCCCATCACTCCGGAAACGCGCGGGCATGGAACGCATAGCTTTCCGGCAATCTGGAAGGACCATCTGGCGGAGTTGCTGAAGAGATCAGA
>DATNDP010000206.1:0-13518 GCA_035553195.1 Candidatus Acidiferrales bacterium | reverse complement strand
TGGCCGCGAATCGCTGTCCAGCCAAGCAGAGGTGGCATGGCGCCGGGGAACGCGCCCACAAAAGTTGAAATAGGAGAAACTCTTTTCAGCGGCGTGTACAGAGCCAGGTAAGTTACCGCTGTGAGGAAAGCCAATATCCCGGTCAGCGGATTCGTTGTAAGCGCCAGCGCGACTGAGCCGATCAGCGTGGCGGCAACACCTGCAAGCAGCCCAGTGGTCAGGCTCATTCTACCGGCCGGGAGAGGCCGGTTCCGTGTGCGTTTCATGCGGGCATCCACGCTGCGTTCAAGCACTTCGTTCAGAGCGGCGGAGCCGGCACAGGTCAGGCCTATGCCCCAGAGTGCATTAAGCAGAGTCCAGGAGGCGCTTGAAACTCCGCTCTTGGCCGCGCCCATGTAATATCCGGCCCAGGCTGTAATCACGATCAAAGCAGTAACGCGAAACTTGAATAGTTGAGCGTAATCGCCCAGCAAAGATGCTTTTCTAGCTACCGGTGTCGAGGCGATGACAACCGCCTCGGCATTGACCGCTTCTGCTGGAACCAGAGGTCGCGCTGCGCTCATGCCTTCGCCACCTCCTGATGCTCCAGGCGAGTCACGCCTGACTGATCCCGGTGCCGGTAAGTCTGGACTGTGAAGATCCACGCCAGCGCGAGGATCAGTGCTCCCACAGCCAGATGAGCGACCGTGACCGACACCAACCCGAGCGTCGGCTGCACCTCATCAATGCCTTCCACTACGCGAACAAAATAGGCCGTCACGCCCAGAACCAATTGCACAATCAGCAAGATCAGCATCCAGATGGCTGGTTGTTTAAGCTGGGGAATATCGGAGTGCTTGCTGAGCGCGCGCATGCTCAAGTAAAGGATGAGCCCTGCCACAAGAAGTGCGTTCAGCATATGGGGATAGAGAAATGCGTGCACGATTTTGTGTGCTGGCCAGCGATTGGCTGCGTTGGGTCCCCACTTGGTCCACACATGGCGGAACGCCGCGCCCAGGATGAGTTGTAGATACAAGAATCCGATCAGCATCCAGGAGTGGCGAACCAGAGGAGCAGCGTCTTTCAGTGAGATCGTTTGCGTGGGCTCTTCGATCCAACTCCAGCTGGTGAAAACTGCCATGGCCGCCAGAACGCAAAACATTGTCTGCCCCACGGTTGCGTGCGCCGTCGAGATGAGTGGAGGCGTAAACTCCAGCACGGTCAAGCCGCCCAGGATTCCCTGGAAGATCACACCCAAAACAGCCCCGATGCTTAGCAAGCGCATCCAGCGGCGCTTGTCAACCTTCCATGTCCAGATCGCGATGATGATTGTCAGCAACCCGACAATTTCCGCCACGACACGGTGGCCGTGCTCAAATTTCACTCCGCCCACCATGCGCGGCCATTTGTAGATTGATCCAAAGCTGGTGGGCCAGTCCGGCACCGACAGTCCGGCGTTGTTGCTGGTGACCAGGGCCCCTGCAACCAGCAGCAGAAAAGCCAGAACGGCGACAAAGACGGTAAAGCGATGAAGGGCGGCGTTGTAGCTGGTGCGGGTCAGAACAGCTCCTTGAAACTTATTATTCTAACATCCGAGTTGGGAACGTCTATCGCCCGAACTGCACTATTGTTCAGAGTTTGGCCAACTCAAAACAAATTACGACCGAACGTGCTACGTACCCTCTCTGAATACTTGAAATACGCTCCCCAAAGAACGACGAAGCCCAACGGCTGGAAGTACTTAAGAGCGAGATTGGAGCCGTTTGGGGAATCGATGTCTCTTAGCGAAGTGCCTATTCCCAAGATGGCCAATGCGATCAGCGTTATGAAATAAGCTCTCAGAACAATAATTGTCCCGGAGCTTTCGAACAGAATGAGCGTCCCGATAGTCAGCGAGAAAGCCACAAGGCCGAGATCAATGAGATCCCATGAATGTAGTGGATGGCTGAATACCGACACAAGTATCCGAGCTGGGCTGAGAATCGTAATAACAACCCAGAACAGGGCGAGCCAGCCCCGCACTCCTTTTAAGCGGGAATTCCTCGGGGCGGCGCTGGCGAGCTGGGGCGCCGCGGCTGCGGCGAGTGATTCAGGACTTGGAGACACCTGCATCGGTAGTTTCAACTTCGCCGGTCTCCCGCAAACGGGACAAATCTCTGACTCCGGGATTGATTCTCCACACCTTGCACAGAACATCTGCCCGTGTCCTTTTAGCCATGCACGCCGTGTTATTTTGTTGCTGAATACGCAAACTCCGCCTTGGCCGTCTGCTTCGGTCCGACCTTCACCTTCATCGTCTTCTCGCCGAACTTCTCATGCACGGCAGCCAGCGTGTATTCACCGGGCGGCAGGTTCTTGATTTCAAAAGTCCCGTCGGGCCCGGTTACCGCGTAATACGGATTTGACATCACGTTCACGTAGGCGCGCATCCACGGATGCTGGTTGCATTGCATCGCGATCATCATTTCCGGGCTGGAGAAGCTTTTGAAAATCGGCTTATCCGTGGGCATCTGCGTCTCATTCCATGCCGGATTCTTGGTGGGCATGTCGTGGATATTGTGGTCCGCCTGATCCGTGTTGGTGATTTTGAACTGCTGCTTCACCATCACACCCATCATGTGAGGGTTGTAGCGGCAATTCTTCTGGTCGAGAGTCACCGCTTCCGAAGGCGTTGGGTATGGTCCTGCCGGAGCGCCTTCTTTCACGTACACAAAGACGTTTGCCAGCTTCCCATTGTTCACGACAACAGTTTCGGCGGGCTGCGGCGTCTGCGGGCACATCGGATCCGCTGTCATATCAATGGTGCGCTGGCGGGGAACTGCGCCTTTGAAATCGATCACTCCTTTGATGCTGCCCGCGGCTGAGAGATCAGGTGTGGCGGCTTTCGCGGGAGGCGCTGTTGATGGCGAAGCAGCCGAGGGCGCCGTTCCAGTGGATGCCGCAACAGTTGAAGGTTGTTGTTGCGATGGCTGCGACTTGCAGCCGAAGAATGCCAGCAGGAATAACAGGAGAGGTATATTTTTCATTTGAATACTTTGAGATTATTCCAGCCACACCGCGTTGGACAACCCATTTCAGCTGAAAACATGCGAATGAAAGCGTCTTTTCGGGACTTTGACTTACGTGGCAGCCACCGCAGCGCTTTGCATATTCGCGATCAGCGCGTCTGTGAACTCGCTGGTGCCTCCCGTCCCTCCCACGTCGCGTGTCGTGTGCGTCTTCTCTTTATAGGTGCGTTCCAGGGCCGCGTAGATTTTGTCGGCTGCTTCCACTTCGCGAAGGTGTCGCAACATCAGGATGGCCGATTGCAACAGCGCGGTTGGATTGGCCATGTCTTTCCCCGCGATATCAGGGGCCGATCCATGGACCGCCTCAAAAATGGCGCAGCCATCGCCCAGGTTTGCGCCCGGAACCAGGCCAAGTCCCCCGACAAACGCCGCGCAGAGATCGGAAACAATATCGCCGTACAAATTCTCCATCACCAGCACGTCATACTGATAAGGATTCATCACTAGTTGCATGCAGGTGTTGTCAATGATGTGCTCGGCGTACGGGATCTCCGGGTATTCCTTGGCAATCTTGCGGCAGCAGTTCAGAAAGAGGCCATCACTCAGCTTCATGATGTTGGCCTTGTGAATGGCGTGGATCTTTTTGCGTTTCTCGCGGCGGGCAAACTCAAAGGCAAATCGGGCGATGCGGGTAGAGGCCTTCTCTGTAATGATCTTCAGCGCTTCGACTACTCCAGGAACCACTTCATGCTCGATGCCGGAGTACTCGCCCTCAGTGTTCTCGCGCACAATCACCAGGTCCACAGAAGGATAGCGCGTGGCAAGCGACGGCAGACTGCGCACAGGACGGAAGTTGGCATAGAGCTCAAATTTGCGGCGCAGCGCAACGTTGATGCTGGAAAAACCGCCGCCGATGGGAGTGGTGATGGGGCCTTTGAGCGCCACTCCCGTCCGCTCAATCGATTCCGTGAGTTCTTTGGGGATGTATTCGCCCGTCTTCTCGAACGCTGTTGCCCCGGCGTTTACTGTTTCCCAGTCAATCCTGACGCCTGCGGCTTCCAGAACACGCGTGGTTGCGCGGGTAACCTCCGGGCCGATTCCGTCGCCCGGAATCAACGTCACCTTATGTGCCATATCACCTGCTTACCCTGGGGGACGGATCTCATTTCACGGGAGCCTTTGCTTTGGAGGTCTTTGGTTTTTCAGGATTATTGTTGAGAAGCTGTTCAAGTTCGGAATGGAATTCGCTTACGTCCTGGAAGTCGCGATACACGGAAGCAAAGCGGATATAAGCCACCTTGTCCACCTGCTTCAGGCGGTCCATGATCAGTTCGCCAATCTCGCTCGCCGTGCGCTCACGCTCAGGCGAGTCAACCACGAACTGCTCCACTTCATTCACCACCTGCTCCATCTTGCCCATGGAAACAGGGCGTTTTTCACAGGCGCGCAACACGCCGGCAAGAACTTTTTGACGTTCAAATTTTTCCCGGCGGCCGTCCTTCTTCACCACCATGTACGGAATTTCGTCGATGCGCTCGTAGGTAGTGAAGCGCTTTTCGCATTTCAGGCACTCGCGCCGGCGCCGTATCGATTCGCCTTCTTTGCTTTCCCGCGAGTCCACGACCTTATCGTTCGCGAACCCGCAAAAGGGACATTTCATGTGTGCTAATAGAGCTTTCCAGGGATGTTGTACCTCTGATTGTATCAGCAGCGGGGTACTTGGTACTTGGCAGTTGGTATTTGGCCAATTACCAAGTATCGGATTTCAGCCTTCCTTCAGCACCTGTTCTTCCTCTTGTTGGCTCTCCCGTTCCACGCGCAGGATGGAGACGCGCTCAAAATGGGCAATCACCAACCCGGCCGGAACCACGGACATGAAAGTGATAAGCCACAACATGATGCCGCAACTGGTGGATATCTCTGGGGAGATGTGAAACACCCCGCGCAGAGTGCCGATGGTTGCAAGTTGCGAGCCGCCACCCACCACCGGAAGCTGGAGAATTCCTCCCATCACGCTGGCGGCGGTCAACAGCAGCACACTGGAAAGCGTCATGTGCGACAGGCGGTGGATCGAGTACGCATGGGTTACGCAGACATAGGCGAAGCCTATGACGATCCAAACAAACAGTGATAGCGCGGTGAGCTTCAGGAAAGCCTTGAAGTCCTTGACTGTATTCAGGCCCTCACCGAAGGCGTGAACGCGATGGTAGGCTCCTTCGCCCGCCCTGGGCGAGATCACGCCGAATAAGCCTCGAAAAAAAGCCGAGGCCTTGGCCGGGTTTTTGCGAATCCAGAAGGCCACCGAGCCGATGATGGCCACCAAGGCCAGAAGCAGTAGCCCGGAGAGTTCAAAGATTCCGAAGGTCGTGATATGGATCCCGAGCACAGATCTCGTGGTTCCTCCCGCGAATCCGGGGAGCCTTCGGAGCGTATCCGCGTACCAGAGAACGTTCAAGGCCATGATGAGCCCGAAGCCGCCCATATCGAAAATTCTTTCCACCGTCCACACAGCAAGTTGCGAGGACATGCTCAAGTTTTCCTTGCGAGCAATCAGGTAGGGGCGGATGAACTCACCGGGACGGCCAAACAGCGCCAGCCCGGTAAAACCAACCATGGTGGGCGCGATCAGGCGCGAGGCCCTGGTCTTGCAAACAGGCTCAAGCAGGATCTTCCATCGCCAGGCGCGCAGGAAATAATCGGCATAAATTAACGCGATTCCCCCGGCGAGCCAGGCTTTATTGGTATCTCCCGTGGCAGCGAAAAAACGCTCCCAATCGAATTTACGCCACGTTCTGATCTGTAGGTAAACCAGCCCGGCCAGTATGACCAGTACCACCGTGGTGACGAGGAAGCGTTTCTTCTTGTTCATCAGGGTCCGGGAGTTGCAGGCACACAGAAAAGCACGCGTGGGGCTTCCGCGTCTTCACTTGTCTATTGTAAACGTTTGTAAATGTTTACTCGGCAGCTAGAAGAGCGGCTGCGGCTTTGGCGCCGCTCGCCTGCTGTGGCTGGAATTTGCCGGCTTTACGCGAGGTTTTTGTCTGCGCATACTTGTTGGCGGGAGTCTTGGCGGCAGCTTTCATTTCCGCGCGTTTGCGGGCGTTGAAATCGCGGACAATTTTGGCTACGTAAGCGCGGGTCTCACGGTAGGGCGGGACGCCGTGATATTGCTTCACCCGATGAGCACCAGCATTGTAGGCTGCAAGCGCTTTGACGGGATCATTGTGATACTGGTCGAGCAGATCGCTCAGGTGTGCTGTACCCGCCTCGACATTGGCCTGAGGATCAAACGCATCCTTCACGCCCAGTTGTGTAGCGGTTTGCGGCATCAGCTGCATCAGGCCGCGAGCGCCCTTTGGCGACACGGCATGAGGATTGAAGTCGCTTTCGGCCTTGATCACACTGGCCACAAAGTCAGGATCGAGCTGATATTTGCTGGCCGCCTGGCGCACGAACTCGTCAATATCGGACTTGGTGGCCACAGTGGCCGGGGCATGTGTGACCCGTGTTGCCGCAACCGGCTGGACTTTTGCGGCGGCTGCCGGGCTCGCTTGCACCGGCTGCGCATTACTCATTTCCGCTTTCGGTGCACCCGTGGCGAGATTTGCTGCGGCTGCGGGTTGAGCGTCAGAGGTTACGTCGTCCAGCGGGGAATCGTCCTTGTCGTAAGAGGCGATCTGGGAAGTGGGAATGTCGAGGTAACCGCCGGGAATGTAGAGGCGCGTCATGCTACCGATCTGCTCTTTCCGCAGAAAGGGAATGGTGGATCCGCTCTTCAGGACGGCCAGATCAGCCGCCGAAGCGCAGAGCTGCGCTCCGAGCAGAAGCAGTCCAATTCCCAATGGTCTGAAAAAGCGCATACGATTCCCAAAGTAGCTATTGTCCCCGAATTTGCTCCTGAATGCCAGCTCCAAATAGCTCCTCCAGCGCTTGAGCTACTCCGCTTTCCGCGTTGCTGCCGGTGAGCTTCCAGCCGCTCTGCTTCAGTTCTTCTGATGCATTGCCCATGATTACGGGAAGCCCCGCATATTCAAGCATTTCCAAGTCATTGTAGTTGTCGCCGATGGCCATGATTTGGGCCCGGGGGACGCCGTGGTATTCGGCCCAACGCCGCAAAGCATGGCCTTTGGAGCAGTTGCGATTAAGGACGTCGAGGATGCACAGATCGCGATGATCATACTGGGTGCGTACGATGGTGATTTCATCAAGAAAGTCGGCCTCTGCGAGCCGCAACTGAGCTTCCTGCATGCGGCCGACGCGACCGCAGTACATTGCCTGGATCGGATCTTCTCCGGCCAAGGCGTCCTCAAGAGGCGAAACGTAACGGATGTAGCGTTCATTGTTCTGGATCCAGCGGGCAATGCTCTGATTGAGCTCCTCTACGCGTTCCAGAACGAGCGCGTCGTGGCCAGCACGATCGAAGGTCAGCACGGCGTTTCCGCGGAACTGCTCCATGTGGCGGATTAGCTTGATGGCCGACGTGCGCGGCAAGAGGTCAAAGAAAAACGTTTCTCCCTCGCTTGACCGGATCAGAGCGCCGTTGGAGCTGATCAGCCAGACCGGAAACCCAAGTTCCTTTGCAATCGGCAACGCATAATCATGGCGGCGACCGGTGGCCAGCAAAATTTCTGCTCCCGCCTGATGGGCGGAGCGTAGAGCCGCCACATTGCGAGCTGTTAGCTGGAAATGCTGGTCGAGCAGCGTGCCGTCAATATCAATGGCGATGAGCCGGATGGGAGGAGTCACTCCCGATATTTTACGGGAGAAGGGCTTGGCTGGGTTGAGGAAGGCGATTAAACATGGACGACCGCTGCAGACCTTGCGGGATGAGTATCTCGATATAGATCACCTGAAAACGCGGGATGCCGGTCTCTACGCATGAACAGTCATAAGGGTTTGGCGGCAGTGCTGAAGTTCTTTATCACCGCTACTGCCGCCCTGGCCGGCGCTGGTCATCCATAGATGGAGAAGCCGGTTGGTTCCGCTTGCTGGTCCTGCTTTTTGTCGTTCTTCTTTTCTTTTTTGTTTTTCTGTTTCTGGTCTTTGCTGTGCATTGAGCTTGACTGGCTCGAGCTGTTGCAGGGCTGGGGCTCGCCGGAAAGAGCAAAGCCGGACATTGAGGTGGCCAGCAGAGCCACGCTGAGAATCAGATTGCGTTTCATGGTTCAACACTCCTTCAATTTTCATCAAGACGTTTTTGTCTATTCGTCGTGAGGTGGCGAAGCATGCAGAAACTACAATGAATGTCGATTCTGCCTGTTTGCCATCTTCTGGAGTGTTTAACCGGGCAGCGGAGGTTTTATTCCCGATGTTGAGAAAGACAAAAAAGAAGAAGTCAAAAGAAGGAAAGCGCTCGCAGAATTTTTCGCGAAGTCGGCTCTGCGCGGGTCAGGATTGAAGATTACCCGCCTCAAAGGCCGATTGCGCAAACCTGACCTGTGAGACGGCAGAAAGACTATATTCCGAGATACGCGGCCCGCACCACATCATTGCCAAGCAGGTTTTTGGCTGTGTCCTCCATCAGCACGGAGCCGTGCTGGATGACGTAACCGCGATCGGAGATGCTGAGCCCGCTCACTACATTCTGCTCGACGATGAGCATTGTGATTCCGGTGTTGCGGATTTCCTGAATCTTTTCGAACACCTCATCCACAACTTTCGGTGCGAGGCCGAGCGACGGCTCATCCAGCAGAAGCAGTTTTGGTCGGGCCATGAGCCCCCGGGCAATGGCTACCATCTGTTGTTCGCCGCCGGAAAGCGTCCCGGCAAGCTGGTTCAGGCGTTCCGCCAGTCGTGGGAAAAGAGTGAGCTGTTCCTGAAGGGATTCTTTCATCAGTGCGCGGGCACGCGGCGTGTATGCGCCCAGAGAAAGGTTCTCGCGCACCGTCATGTAGCCGAAGACCTGGCGGCCTTCCGGCACGTGGCTGACGCCGCGAGCGACCATCTGATCTGCGCGCACATGAGAGACTTCTTCGCCGGCGAAGCGCAGCGATCCTGCCGATGGATGCTTGACTCCGGAGATGACACGAAGCGTCGTGGTCTTACCAGCTCCGTTCGCGCCGATGAGAGTTACGATCTCGCCGCGGAAAACGCGCAGGCTGATCCCGAACAGCGCCTGGAGATCACCGTAGTGGGCTGTGACTTTCTCAGCTTCTAGAAGCGGAGCGGACCCTGCGCCGCTGTCAGCGATCATCGCGCGATCTCCTTGTATTTAGGACCGAGGTACGCCTCGATGACTGCAGGATTTTTTACGACTTCCTCCGGTTTGCCTTCGGCGATTTTGGCGCCGTAGTCGAGCACAACGATGCGGTCGGCGATCTTCATGACCACTTGCATCACGTGTTCGACTCCTCCGACAACGCTGACCCCCCATTCCGGCAAGCGCTTGACCAGCCCCGCCAGAGCTAATGCTTCGGCCGTGGTAAGGCCGGATACGACCTCATCCAGAAGGATCAGCTTTGGTTTGGTCGCCAAGGCACGGGCAATTTCCAAACGCTTGAGGGCGGCCAGCGGAAGCCCGCGCGCCTGAAAATCCCTGAGTGAAGTCATTTGCAGAAAATCAAGAATCTTGCCTGCTTCTTTTTCCGCTTGGCTCACGCGGCCGGTATGCATGAAGGCGCCCAGCATTACGTTCTGTGCCACAGTGAGGCTGGGCAGCGGCTTGACGATCTGGAAGGTGCGGCCGATGCCGAGGCGAGCGGAGTCGTGCGGGGCCATGCGCGTGATGTCGTGGCCGTTGAAGGTGATTGAGCCCTGGTCCGGATGAAGAAAGCCGCTGATCAGGTTAAAAACCGTCGTCTTCCCGGCGCCGTTCGGCCCGATCACAAAAAGAATTTCGCCCTGGAGCATGGCGAAGGAGACATCCTTCACCGCGCGCAGACCACCAAATCGTTTGGAAACGTTCTTCACTTCCAGAATGGCGTTCATTGTTCTGCCACCCCCTGAACCTCAGCGCGGCCAAGAGCAGATGCCGCCGAACTGGCCGGGGGCTTCCTCCGCCGTCGCACGTGCTGCTGCAGGCTACCCACGATTCCTTCCGGCAGAAAGAGGACGACCAGCACGATCAGGGTGCCGTAGATGAGCAGATGACGTTCGCCAAACTCATTCTTGAAAAGTTCTGAGGCAGAGACCAGCAGAAGAGCGCCCACAATCGGGCCGAAGAGAGTTCCCGCACCGCCCAGCATCGCGATGATAGCGATCTGCACGGAAATGTCGATGGTCAAAACGCTATCAGGAACAATGAACTGAAAGGCGCTGCCGTAGAAAGCGCCTGCGAGCGCAGTCAGGAACGCGCTGATCAGAAGCGAGCGCAGCTTGTAATTGGCGGTATCGATTCCGACTGCGCTGGCCGTGTCTTCGTCTTCTCGAATGGCCATGAGGTAATAGCCGAAGCGGGAGCGGGACGTCCAGTAGTTTGCCAGAAAGCTGAGCACGGCCAGAACGATGGCAGAGAGATAAAACAGCTTCCAGAAAGCTTCGCCGGTGAAAAGCGACGGAGTACTGAGACCGATGGCGCCGCCGGTGATTTGAAGATTGGCCGCCCCGAGACGAAGCACCTCAGCGAACGCAATCGTCGCCAGCGTGAAATATGGCCCGCGCAGCCGGAAGACAATTTTGCCAATCACTCCTCCGATAAGCGTGGAGACCAATGCCGCGAGCAGCAAAGAGATCCACATCGGCACATGATGCGCAGTAAAAATCGCGAGCCCGTAAGCGCCCATTCCGAAGAAAGCAACGTGGCCGAGCGAGAGCTGGCCGGCGTATCCGCCCACCAGGTTCCAGGCGAGCCCCAACCCGCCAAACAACGCAATGCGGAAGAGCACCTGGAGTAGATAGTTGTTGTTGCTCAGAAGAGGCAGGCAGCAGACCGCACAGGCAACGCCCAGGAGCACCCAAAATCTCCAGCCGCTCATGCTCGTTGCCTCCCAAAGATGCCGCTGGGCTTCAACGACAGCACCAGCAGGAAAAGCACAAAGTCAATCGCCAGCGCCCACTGGTTGCCGATGTAAGTGCTGGTGAGGCTCTCAGCCACGCCGAGCACAAGGCCGCCAATGGCTGCGCCTTCAATCGAACCCATGCCGCCGAGAACCACAATGACAAAAGCCTTCAGGGTATAGTCTTCGCCGACGCTGGGGAAGAGATAGAGCGCGGGCAGAAGCAAGCCGCCGGCGATCCCGGCAAATGCAATACCTAATGCGAAGCTCAGCCCCTGGATACGGATCACATTGATGCCCATGAGCGGAGCGACGTCACGGTTCTGCGCCGTGGCTCGCAATGCCTGTCCCGGGCGGCTGCGCATGACGAACTGCTGCAACCCGACAATGAAAACTGCCGCGAGACCAAACGATAGCAGTGAGGCGGCATTAATGGTGAACGGGCCGGCATGCAGCGAGCGATTCACCAGATCAATGTTGGCCTGGTGGTAATCGGCGCCGAAAGTGAGCTGCGCGAGATCAATGAGAATCAGGTCAATGCCGATCGTCATGAGAATCTGCATGAACTCAGAGCGGTTGCGGATCGGCTGGATGAGCAGCTTATAGACAAGATAGCCAAAAATGAAAAGAAGAATCCCCGCCGGCAGGAATCCGTAGTACGGATTGATTTGGTAGCGGTCGAACATCAAAAAGGTGGCGTACATTCCTAACATCAGAAACGCGCCGTGAGCGAAGTTCACAATGCGCATCACGCCGAAGATCAGGGCAAGGCCCATGCCGATGAGCGCGTACAAAGCGCCGATCAGCAGGCCGTCAAGGCAGGCTTGAAGAAACGTGGTCAATGCGACCTCTCCGGGTCACTTGCGTTCCGACCACTTGGGAGCAGGGATAATTGGCTTGGAGTCGGCCACCTCCGGCGGATAAACCAGGTGATAATTTCCGCCCTGCACCTGGGTGATCAGCACCACATGCTGATTTTGTCCGTTGGCGTCAAACTTGACTGGGCCGAACGCGCTGGTTTTCAGGTTCGTGCTGCGGATGGCGTCGCGGATTTTTGCCGGTTCGAGCGACTTGGCAGCGTTGATTGCCTGCGCGACGACGAGCAGCGATTCGTAAGCTTGCATGGCGTGGTACGCCGGGTGAGATCCGAACCGCTTAACGTACTCGGCGTCAAATTCTTTTGAGCCGGGCCAGGGCGCGTCGGCCAGCCACTGCGAGACGGAGAAGGTGTATTCAGCATCTTTGCCTGCCCCTTTGGGAGTGGGGAATTCGGCGGCGGCAAATCCGGTTCCGGACGAGGTGTAATACCTGGGATTGATATCCACTTCGCGCGATTGCCGCATCAGCGTCGTGGCATCCAGCAGGTAGGAGCAGAAGTAGATCACGTCAGGGTTCGCAGCTTTGACGCGGCGAAGCACAGCTCTGTAATCGGGTGACTTGGCCTCGTACTGTTCAACGGCCACCAGCTTGATACCCGCTTTCGTGGCTTCGTCTTTCATGGCCTGCATGTTGGCCTGGCCGAAGTTTGTTTTCTCATACACGATAGCCATCGTCTTCGGCGAGCCGTTGTGCTGGAGAAATTCGATTGTCTTTTTTGCGTAGTCGTTGGCGCCGGCGCAGATGCGGAAGATCCAGGGCGACTTGGAATCCATCACGTTGTCCGCAGTCGCCGTGGGGATGAGCAGCGGCACCTGGTGCTGGATAACCGGATTGATGATGGCCTTGGTGTTCTCGCTGGAATAAGCGCCGATCAGGACAGGAACATGGTCCTGGTCCACGAGCTTGGAAACGCCTTGCACGGCCTGGTCCGGCTTGCTCTGGTCGTCGTAGATATCGAGATCAATTTTCTTGCCCAGCACGCCGCCCTTGGCGTTGATCTGGTCCAGCGCGATGGCGTACCCGTTCTTGTGGGCCTCGCCGAATGCAGCCTGGCTGCCGGTGACGGACGTGATAATGCCGATTCTGATTGTGTTCTGGCCGGCGCACAACGTTGCGCTGGCAAGGATCGCAAATGCGGCAAGAATCTTCGATCGCATACGTCTCTCCCCATTTCGAGCGGCTGAATTATACACGGGTGCCTTTGGCGCGAAGGCGTGATTTAGTAAAAGCTTGCGGCGAGAGAATTACCACGGAGGCACAGAGATACGGAGGAAAGCGGATTCGGCTTTTGTCCCCTCAGCTCGCGCTGTGTAGTGAACGGTCGGGGAGCTTCGCGCTCACCGCGATGGCAGAGGAGCAGATCCCTCGGGCTGCGAAACAGAGGGCCGAAACTTGATGGATAAGTCTCGGCCCTGCGGATGACCACATTCATTCTGAGCGGCAGGTCAGTTCGGCAGATTATTCCTCGTCTTTGTCTTTCGCACTCACCACAGCGCGAGCATTTGGATTAAATGCTGCAAGAGTCAGCTCCGGCTGATTGGCTTGACGAAGCTTCTCATTTGTTGCCGGCAGTTCCTTGGTTTTCAGCTCCTGCCATTTCTGCATCAGCGGAGGCAGTTGCTTTTCGATTTCCGCAAGCGCCGCCCTGGACTGCGTGGTGGGCGTTGCATCCGCTTCCTGAAGCACACCGAAGAGCGCGCCGTACTTCGCGCGCAGAG
>DATNDP010000205.1:0-21182 GCA_035553195.1 Candidatus Acidiferrales bacterium | reverse complement strand
ATCGCCGAGCAGGAATCGCCGATCTCCATCTCGAACGTGATGCTGATCTGCCCGAGCTGCGGGCCATCGCGCATCGGGCACGGCATGGAAGGAAGCAAGCGCGTGCGCATCTGCAAGCGCTGTGACGCGAGCCTCGATAAGTAGGTGTAGAGACGTGGCATGCCACGTCTCAGAGATGCGACATGTCGCGTCTCTATGTCAAGGAAATTGAAGTCCTCACGAACCCGTGAAACCGGAAACCGTGAGAAAGGCAGAACAAAGAAGAAATGGCTGCAAAAATCACAGCACGACTGAAAGAGCGCTTTAGCAAAGAGATAGCACCGGCGCTGGCGAAAGAGCTGGGGACGACGAATCCCATGGCAGTTCCACGCCTGCATAAGATCGTGGTGAACATGGGCGTGGGTGAGGCGACGCAGAATACGAAATTGCTCGATCCCCTGGTCCGCGATCTGGGCGAGATTACCGGGCAGAAACCGGTGGTGACCAAGGCGAAGAAGTCCATTGCCGCCTTCAAGGTGCGCGAAGGCATGTCCATCGGCGCCATGGTGACGCTGCGCGGGGACCGCATGTATGAGTTTCTCGACCGGCTGATCAACGTTGCCCTGCCGCGCGTGCGCGACTTTCGCGGCGTGTCGACCAAGTCGTTTGACGGGCGAGGCAATTACACGCTGGGCCTGCGCGACCAGTTGATTTTCCCGGAGATTGATTACGCCAAAGTCGAGAAGCTGAAAGGCATGAACGTAACGATTGTGACAACCGCTCGCGACGATAACCAGGCACGGGCGCTGTTGAAGCATCTGGGGCTGCCGTTCAGGCAGTAAGCAGGTAACGGCCAATAGCCAAAAGCCAAGAGCCGAAAGCAAATAGTCGAGAGCAGATAAAAGGACACATGGCTACAACAGCAAAGATCGCCAAGACGAACAAGAAACCCAAGTTTTCCAGTCAACACCGGAACCGCTGCTCGATCTGCGGGCGTCCGCGGGCCTACCTGCGCAAGTTCGGCCTCTGCCGGTTGTGCTTCCGCGGATTGGCGCTGAAAGGTGAAATTCCCGGGGTTTCGAAGAGTTCGTGGTAACACGAGCCCTTAGCCTTTAGCACGTAGCCCTTAGCAAGGATTGGGGTCTGTGAAACACGCTGGACCCAGCAGCAATGAGCTAAAGGCTAAAGGCTAAGAGCTAATGGCTGCTTTTGCAGTACGTCACGGCAGGTTTCCCGGCGAGGCCGGGACAAACGGGTGACGATAAGAGGAGATGAACGAAGATGAGTTTGACCGATCCGGTCGCAGATTTGCTGGCGCGCATTCGCAATTCAATCAACGCGCGGCACCAGAAGCTCGACGTTCCGGCTTCCAAGCTGAAGCTGGAAATCGCACGCATTCTGAAAGAAGAAGGTTACATCGCCAATTTCAAGCCGACGGAAGAAGAGGGCAGGAAGGTCCTGCGCATTTACCTGAAGTACGGGAATGACAATGCGGCAGCCATCTCCAGCCTGCAGCGCATCTCGCGGCCGGGATGCCGCGTGTACGTGGGACGCAATGAGATTCCGCGCGTGCTGGGCGGGTTGGGGATCAACATCCTGACCACTCCCCGCGGGGTGATGACCGGCCGCCAGGCCCGCAAGGAAGGCGTGGGCGGCGAGATTTTGTGCGAGGTGTGGTAGGCGCGGTGAAGCCGCGCCGCTCTTGGCCATCGGCTTTTTAGCTCTTGGCTGAGCAATTTGGGCGCAAGCAGTTTCTTGTTGCCGCGGTAGGGAGAAATACAAGGTCAGGACGGCGGAATTTTTTCCGAGTTCTCGACCAAAGGCCAAGAGCCAAGAGCTAATGGCTAACCAGCGTGGAATTCGGTCGCAAGGAGACTTGAAGGACTCGCTTTAATAGAAGGGTTTAGAGCAATGTCTCGTATCGGAAAGAAACCGATTCCGCTCCCGCAGGGAGTGAAGTTTGAAGTGAAGGGCAATACGGTGGTGGTGCAGGGGCCAAAAGGCCAGGTGCAGACGCACCTGCCCGCCGGCGTAAAACTGCAGCAGCAGGACGGCCACATCCAGGTGACCCGGCAGGACGACCAGCACGCCGCAGTGCACGGCCTGGCGCGCGCTTTGGTGAATAACGCTGTGGAAGGCGTGACCAAGGGCTGGAACCGCGAGCTGGAAATCGTCGGCATTGGCTATCGCGCAGAAATGAAGGGCAAGAACACGGTTGTGTTCACGCTCGGCTATTCGCACCCAATTGAATATCCGCTACCCACTGGAGTAACGGTGGGCATCGATCCCAAGCAGACGCGCCTAACCGTCAGCGGCATTGACCGGCAGAAGGTAGGCCAGGTCGCGGCGGAGATGCGTGCTCTGCGTCCGCCGGATCCGTACAAGCAAAAGGGCGTGCGCTACGTGGGCGAGCGGCTGAAGAAGAAGGTCGGAAAGACCGGAGCAAAATAAGATTTTGTAAATGGGTAATTTGGTAATTGGGTAATTTGAAGGCGCATCGTCGAGGAAGGGCCCTCAATTACCAAATTGAGAATTACCAAATTACTCAATTCAAACAGAGACACAATTTTTGATTTGATCGTGGAAGCCCAGGGCTCTACGAAGCAAAGGGTAGAAACATGATTCCAGAGATTTCGAAAGATAAGATTCGCCGGCGCATTCATCAGCGCATGCGACAGCGGATGAGCGGGACGGCGGAGCGTCCGCGGCTGAATGTGTACCGTTCGCTTAACCACATTTATGCGCAGGTGATTGACGACGCGAACGGCAAGACTCTGGTCTCGGCCAGCACGGCGCAGGGTAAAAAGGGCAGCCGGAAGACCGGCGGGAACGTGGCCAGCGCGAAGGACATCGGCAAGACCATTGCCCAACGCGCCCAGGAAAAAGGGATTAAGAAGGTCGTGTTTGACCGCGGCGGGTATCTCTATCACGGAAGAATCAAGGCGCTGGCGGAAGCGGCGCGCGAAGCAGGTCTGGAGTTCTAAATGGCGACAACAGCAATCAAGAAGAAGCTCGATGCCGGCAGCTATCAGTTGAAGGACCAGGTAGTGGCCATCAACCGCGTGACCAAGGTGGTGAAGGGCGGCAAAAATATGTCTTTTGCTGCTCTGGTGGTGGTCGGCGACCCAGGAGCCGGAGTGGTGGGGTACGGTTCGGGCAAGGCGAAGGAAGTACCGCAGGCCATCCGCAAGGGCATTGAGTCAGCCAAGAAGAACCTGGTCAAGGTGAACCTGACGCAGACCTCGATTCCACATACGGTGCTGGGACGCTTTGGATCCGGCATGGTGTTGCTGAAACCGGCGCCGGAAGGCACCGGCGTGATCGCCGGCGGAGCTGTGCGCGCGGTGATGACATCGGTGGGCGTGCAGAACGTGCTCACGAAGTCGATTGGGACGGCGAATCCGCACAACGTCATCAAGGCGACTTTTGACGCGCTCCATAAATTGCGTGACAAACAGGAAGTGGCGACCATCCGCGGCAAGGCAGCGCAGGAACTGTAAGCGGGAAGAACACTATGACGGCAGCAAAGAAGAAAATTAAAATTCAGTATGTCCGCTCCAAGATCTGCACGCCGGTAAAGCATAAGCTGGTGATCAAAGGGCTGGGCTTTACGCGGCTCAACCAGGTGATCGAGCGGGAAGACACACCTTCGATCCGGGGAATGATTGCGAAAGTTCCTCACCTGGTGCAGGTGGTCGACTAACAGATCGGGCATCGGGCCATCTGTTTTTCAGATCCCCGATCTTCCGATTCGCAAACCAGGGAAACCGAGTAACCGCGTTTAAGACGTAAGCGCAGTTGCGACAAGGAACAGACAAGTGCCAACCAATTTATCTACATTGAGACCGCCCAAAGGCGCCACGGCAAACCGCAAGCGCGTTGGCCGCGGCATGGGCAGCGGCATGGGCAAGACTTCCACGCGCGGCCATAAGGGGCAGGGTTCGCGTTCGGGTTCGCGAATGATGCGCGGCTTTGAAGGCGGCCAGATGCCGCTCCACCGCCGTTTGCCCAAGCGCGGATTTACAAATATCTTCCGCGTGGAATACCGGGTGGTGAACCTGGACCGCATCTCCGCTTTGGGAGAAAAGAACATCACGCCGGAAATCCTTGTGAAAAACGGGTTGGCGGGTAAGAACGACCTGATCAAGGTGCTCGGTGATGGCGAGCTGAAGTCAGCCATCAGCGTACAGGCGCACAAGTTCTCACAATCGGCGCAGGAAAAGATTGCCAAAGCCGGCGGCAAGGCGGAGCTGATCGGCGCTCCAGCTGCGGAAGAAAAGAAGCCCGAAGCCAAGCCGAGGAAGAAGTGAAGTAAATGTTAGAGAAGCTGACCAATATCTTTCGCGTTCCCGACCTTCGCAAGCGTGTTCTGTTCACCATGGCCATGCTGGCCGTGTACCGGCTGGGCTCGTTCATTCCCACGCCCGGCATCAACACCAACAAGTTACAACTGGCATTCCAGCAACAGCAGGGAGGCCTGCTCGGGTTTTACGATCTGTTCAGCGGCGGCAATCTGCGCCGTTTGACGATCTTTGCCCTGGGCATCATGCCGTACATTACGGCATCGATCATTCTCCAGTTGCTCACCGTGGTTTGGGAGCCGCTGGCGCGCTTGCAGAAAGAAGGCGAGCTGGGACGCCGCAAGATTACGCAGTGGACGCGCTATCTCACGCTGATTCTCTCCGTCCTGCAATCGCTGGGCATCGCGTTTACTCTGCAGAGCCAGGACTTCGTTCTGGCAGGCAGCAACTCGTATGCGTTCATTTTGATGACGATTGTGACCCTGACTACGGGCAGCATGTTCATCATGTGGCTGGGCGAGCAGATTACCGAGCGCGGAATCGGCAATGGAATGTCGCTCCTGATCTTTGCGGGAATTGTTGTGGGACTGCCGCGCGCGACCATGGACCTGATCTCCAAAGCGCGGCAAGACGCGTGGGGCAGCTTTACCATCCCGGCCATGGCATTGCTTATCCTGATCATGCTTGTGGTGGTGGCGTTCATTGTCTTTATGGAACGCTCAGAGCGACGAATACCCGTACAGTACGCCAAGCGCGTGGTGGGACGCCGGATCATGGGGGGGCAAGCCACGCACCTTCCATTGCGCGTAAACTCCGGCGGCGTCATGCCGGTGATTTTTGCATCGTCGCTGCTGAGCATCCCACAGATGCTTACGTACTCGGCGGCGTTCAAGACCGGGGGAACTCTGCACCGTTACTTCGGCGGCCTGCTTGACCAGCTCCGCTGGGGCGAGCCGCTCTATACGCTGCTGTACGCGGTGGGCATCGTTTTCTTCGCCTATTTCTACGTGTCTATCGTCTTCAACCCGGGCGACGTGGCCGACAACATGCGCAAGCACGGCGGATTTATCCCCGGAATACGGCCCGGGCATCGCACGCGGGATTACATCAATGACGTGCTTACGCGCGTCACCCTGGTCGGCGGGTTGTACCTGATCCTGATCTCGCTGATTCCGGAATGGATGATCGGAGGCATTCACCTCAACCATCTTCCCTGGTGGATGGCCGGCCGCGCGTTTGAGAGCATGCCGAACTGGGTGCTGAACGGCCTGGGCGTGAACTTCTACTTTGGTGGAACGTCGCTGCTGATCGTGGTCGGCGTCGCCATGGATACGGTGAACCAGATCGAGTCGCAACTGGTGATGCGCCATTACGAAGGCTTTACTTCGCGAAGCGGCCGCATTAAGGGCCGGAGGCTGTGGAACTAGGCAAATGCCGGCCGATACTGCCACACGAGCGGGTTCGCCGAAAGCCACGGCCGTAGTTGGCCCCATCATTCTGCTGGGCCCGCCCGGCGCCGGCAAAGGCACGCAGGCCAAAGCGATTGCCCGGCGCTTCGAGATTCCGCAGATCTCAACCGGAGATATCCTGCGTGAAAACGTAGTGCGCGGCACCGAGCTCGGTCGAAAGGCCGATCCCGTGATGAAGGCCGGAGGGCTGGTTCCGGATGACCTGATGCTGGCCATGGTCGCGGCCCGGCTGAAGCAGCCGGATGCTGCCCGTGGCTTTATTCTGGACGGCTTCCCGCGGACGGACGGGCAGGCACAGTGGTTCGACCAGGCTCTTGAGTCAATCACCTTCGGCGGACGCAGGATGGCCCCCGTTGTGATCAACATCAGAGTCAGTTATAATCAATTACTGCAAAGGCTTACGGGCCGACGCTCGTGTCCCGTCGATGGGCGGATTTATAACGTCTATCTCCAGCCGCCCCAACAAGAGGGTATCTGTGATTCCTGTGGCGCGCCATTAGTGCAGCGCAAAGACGACAAGGAAGAGGTTATTTCCGAGCGGTTGAAGAGTTATGAACGCCAGACGCAACCGCTGGTGGACTATTATCGGCGGCAGGGGCGTGTGCACGAGTTGAACGGCGATTTACCGGTGGACCAGGTTACGGCGGAAACATTGGCAATCGTAGAGAGCTCCGCGGCGGCAGGCGCGTAATGATCAACTGCAAGTCACACGCGGAGTTGGAGAAGATGCGGCGCAGTGGGCAGATCCTGCGTCAGGTGCATGAGGCGGTCAGGGCGGTGGTGAAGCCCGGCGCCACCACCATGGATCTGGAGCGCGTAGCGGAAGAGAAGATCCGCGAAATGGGCGCCAAGCCGGCATTCAAGGGATACTACGATTATCCCTGTGTTCTCTGCACGTCAGTGAATAACGAGATCATTCACGGGATCCCATCAGAAAAACGGGTCCTGAAAGAAGGCGACATCGTATCGATTGATTGCGGCGTAGTGCTGGATGGCTACTACTCCGATGCGGCCGTGACCATTCCGGTAGGCCACACGCTGGCGCCTGAATTGAAGAAGCTGATTGATGTGACCGAGACGTCGCTGAAGAAAGCGATCGACGAGGTCCGTTTGGGTAAGACGCTGGGCGACATCGGCGCGGCAGTGCAGGAATATGTCGAGTCCAACGGCTTCAGCGTGGTGCGCGATTTTGTGGGGCATGGCATAGGCACACGGATGCACGAAGATCCGCAGGTGCCGAACTTCGGCGTGCGCGGGCACGGCACCAGGCTGCGTGAAGGCATGGTGCTGGCCATTGAGCCCATGGTCAATATCGGCAAGCCGGGCGCGCGAGTGCTGGACGACAAGTGGACGGCCGTGACCGAAGACGGCAGCTACAGCGCGCACTTTGAGCACACCGTGGCTGTGACGCGGAATGGGCCGTTGGTGCTTACGGAGTAGCTAACAGCCGGCAACTGGCAGTTAGCCAAGTTTGCGACGAACAGCCTGGGATAGTGTTTTCAAAGTTGCCGCATAGAATCGGATTAAGAAATTTTGCTAGCTGCTAGTTGCCAGCGGCTGGCATAGGAGCTGAGTGAGCAAAGAAGACGCGATTGAAGTCATGGCGACGGTCGTTGAACCGCTGCCCAATGCCATGTTCCGGGTGGAGCTGGAGAACAAACATCAGGTGCTGGCTCATGTTTCCGGCCGGATGCGCAAGAATTTCATACGTATTCTTCCCGGCGACAAGGTGGCGGTGGAACTCTCGCCGTACGATCTGACGCGGGGACGGATCGTGTACAGGTACAAATAAGGAGCACAGACGAGTGCCTGTGCCACATAAGAACTAAAGAGAGCGGGAACCATGAAGGTCAGAGCATCAGTAAAGAAGATTTGCGACAAGTGCAAGATCGTGCACCGCAAGGGCGTGGTGCGCGTGATCTGCGAGAACTCGAAACACAAACAACGTCAAGGGTGAAGCTATTGCCCAAGTGACAATTGCCAAAGATTGAAAATTGAAACCTGCAGCACACCCGGATCGGCTGACACCAATTCCGGCGGTTTTTGGCAGTAATGGCAATTCTGGCAATTGAGAATACGATCGGGAAGACGGCCACGCCAGGTTGTAAACCGATCAGCAGAAGCATCAAGGAGACAAAATGGCACGCATTTCAGGCGTTGATCTTCCGCGTAACAAGCACGTGGACATCGCGCTGACATATATCTACGGGATCGGCAACTCGCGGTCGAAGCGCCTGCTGGCGACGGCTAAGGTCGAGCCGATGAAGAAGGTGCAGGACCTGAACGAAGACGAGGTCAACCGTATCCGGCAGGCGATTGAAGCCGAAGGCGACGTGGAAGGTGATCTGCGCAAAGACATCTCCATGCACATCAAGCGGCTGATTGAAATTGGCTCGTATCGCGGGTTCCGTCATCGCCGCAACCTGCCGGTCCGCGGGCAGCGTACGCACACCAATGCCCGGACGCGCAAAGGACCGCGCAAAGGCACGGTGGCGCAGAAGAAGAAATCGACGGCCAAAACATAAAACCGGCCTTTAGCCATTGGCCTTTAGCCTTTGGCTCTGTCTGGATGCGGCCGGCAGCCCTGGTCGCTTGAAGAGAAAAGCAGAGAACAAATTTATGGCAAAAGCAGCAGCAGGAGCCGGCGGAGCGGCCGGTACCAAAGGCAAGAAGAAGGTTTTCAAGAAGAAGGAACGGAAGAACGTCCCGCATGGGATTTGCTTCATCCAGGCCTCTTTCAATAACACCATTGTGACCATCACGGACGGCGAAGGCCGTACGCTGGCGTGGAAGAGCTCGGGTTCGCTCGGGTTCCGTGGTTCGCGCAAGGGGACTCCGTTTGCCGCGCAACAGGCAGCGATGAATGCCGCCAACCAGGCCCGCGATCACGGTATGCGCAGCCTTGAAGTTCGCGTGAATGGACCGGGTTCTGGGCGTGAATCGGCGATCCGCGCCCTGGCTGCCGCAGGGTTGGACGTAAAGTCGATTCGCGACATCACGCCCATTCCGCATAACGGATGCAGGCCGCCGAAAAGACGCCGGGTGTGAGCGTGGCCGCCGGCACGGGAACCGCGCAGCATACCAGGCTGGCGAGTCTGGTTCCCATGGCGCATGTTTCAGACGTAGCCAAGTCAGCAGACTTTTACCGGCTGCTCGGTTTCGAAGTGAAGAACACGTTCGAGCAGGAAGGCAAGTTGCAGTGGGCCTGGCTGCAGAATGGCGGCGCCGGCTTGATGTTGAGTCGCTCCAGCCGGCCGATGAATCCGGGAGCGCAGGACGTTTTGTTTTACATGTACGCACCTGATGTAGCTGCGTACCGGGCCGAGCTGGAAAGTAAAGGCGTGAAGGCCGGCCCTATCAAGTACCCGTTTTACTCGCCGCGAGGCGAATTTCGCATTGATGATCCGGACGGTTATACGCTGTTCGTTTCGCATGAAGATTGATACAAGCTGCTAGCTGCTGGCTTCCAGCCGCTAGCGGCTACTTGGGATCGGGATGAAGGGACCACCTCCTGTAAACCGATCGACACCTGAAGTAAAGGAGAATTGAATTGGCAAGATATAAAGGTGCAGTTTGCCGCCTTTGTCGTCGCGAAGGCATGAAGCTGTTTTTGAAAGGGGCCAAGTGCTTTACTGATAAGTGCCCCGTCGAGAAGCGCAATTTTGCTCCCGGCCAGCATGGCAAGGACCGCAAGGCCAAGGTGATCGGCTACGGCCTGCAACTCCGCGAGAAGCAGAAGACCAAGCGGATGTACTTCACGCTGGAAAACCAGTTCCGCAATTACTTTGAAAAAGCAGCGCGTAAACCGGGCGTCACCGGTGAATTGCTCTTGCAACAGTTGGAGCGCCGGTTGGACAACGTGGTGTACCGGCTGGGATTTGCCACCTCGCGCCGGCAGGCGCGCCAGCTTGTGCGTCACGGGCACATTGACGTGAACGGCAGGCGCGTGAACATTCCATCATTTGAAGTCAGCCAGGGCGACGAGGTCCAGGTGCGCGAGAAGGCGCGGAAGTTCACGAGTGTGGAAGGGGCGCGCGAGTTCTCCAGTCACCAGCCGGTAGTGGCCTGGCTGGAGGTGGATCGCGACAACCTGAAGGGCCGCGTGCTGTCATTGCCGAAGCGGGAAGACATCGCGACGCCGGTGAACGAACAGCTCATCGTCGAGTTGTACAGCAAGTAAGAATCGATCCGATCGTAGATGGAATCCAATGATCAACCACGTAAATGCCCGAAATGCGGCGGAGACATGGAAGTGGGTTTCATCCGCGATCGCTCTCATGGAGCTGCGAGCCGCGCTGCTGAATGGGCTGGAGGTGTACCGGAGAGCAGCTGGTTCGGCCAGGTCAGGATGGGGGATGCTGTTCGATATCAGGTGGAAGCGTTTCGCTGTGAGAAATGTGGGTTCCTGGAGCAATATGCGGTTGGACCGCAGAAAACCGGGATTCTTTAGACGAGCGAGCAGTCGCTCACACAAAAATTTGGGGTTCACCCCAGAAAAGCTAGCGGCCAGGAGCTAGTAGCCAGCCGCCAGCAACAATTGCCCGCACCAGATCAGCCTTTCGCCAAGCGCGGATGTGCCCAACGGAGCGGAATTGAAAGGATAAGAAGGAAATGGTTCTTTGGAGAGGTTTTCAGAAGCCCAAGCGTCTCGCGACGGACACGGAGACACTCACAGACAAATACGGCCGCTTTTATGCGCAGCCGTTTGAACGTGGATTCGGTACCACCATCGGCAACGCCTTGCGGCGTGTGCTGCTGTCATCAATTGAAGGCGCCGCAGTTACGGCCGTGAAGATCGAAGGCGTGCTGCACGAATTCCAGTCGATTCCCGGCGTAGTGGAAGACGCCACGGACATCATCCTGAATCTCAAGCAGATTCCATTCAAGCTGAACGGCGATGGCCCGAAGGCCATCTACCTGAAAACGGACCAGCCCGGCGTAATCACTTCCGGCATGGTTGAAGCCGATGCCGACGTGGAAGTGCTGGACAAGAACGTTTACATCGCCACTGTGTCCGAAGGCGGCAAGCTGGACATGGAGATGCGCCTGAAGCGCGGGCGCGGCTACGTTTCAGCCGACAAGAACTTTGATGACGATCTCGGTCTCGGGTTCATTCCCATCGATTCGGTGCACTCGCCCGTGCGCAAGGTGAATTACACAGTGGAAGCGGCGCGTCTGGGACAGATCACCGACTATGACAAGCTCGACATCGAGATCTGGACCAACGGGTCCATTGCTCCTGCGGATGCGCTGGGTCTGGCTGCCAAGCTGCTCAAGGACCACATGACGATCTTCATCAACTTCGAAGAGGAGCTGGAGACCGAGGCGCGGGGTGAAGAGAAGCCGCAGATCAAGAACGAGAACCTGAACCGCTCGGTCGAGGAGCTGGAGCTTTCCGTCCGCAGCTACAACTGCCTGAAGAACGCCAATATCCAGACGATCGGCGAGTTGGTGCAGAAGACTGAAGCGGAAATGCTCAAGACCAAGAACTTCGGGCGTAAGTCGCTCAATGAGATCAAGGAAATCCTTGCCTCCATGGGGCTCTCGCTCGGTATGAAGATTGACGAGCAGGGCAACGCCGTACCCGGACCAACCAGCCAGATGCCTTCGCCTACCATGGCATCATTCGGCGGCGGAGGAGAGTTCGGCGGAGGCGGCGAAGGAGACGGGCAGGAATTTTGAGCATCGGGCGATCCGGTGATCGGGAGATCGGGTGATCTGATTTCCCGATTACGTAAGCGCGAGGCAGAATTGCAGTGAAGGGCCCAAGGCTAATGGCTAAAGGCCTTCTGGCCAGGAGCTAGCCACTAGAGGCTAGTAGCTTCTGAAGAACGGAAAAATAGCTAAGGACTTAACATCATGCGTCATCGTGGAGCAGTAAAGAAACTCGGACGAAATACAAGCCACCGGCGCGCGCTGCTGCGCAACCTGGTGACATCGCTCATTATGGAAGAGCGGATTGAGACGACACCCGCCAAAGCCAAGGCCATGCGGCAGCATGTGGAAAAGATGATCACGTTGGGCAAGCGGGGCGACGTGGCCGCCCGACGACTGGCCGCCGGGTATCTCATGACGCGCGAGTCCGTGGAGCGTCTGTTTGACAACATTGCGCCGCGATTTGGCGACCGCAATGGCGGCTACGTGCGCATTATCCACAAAGGCTGGCGCACCGGCGATGGAGCGGAGACGTGCTTCATCGAACTGCTGGGCAGCGAGAAGGTGATTGAAGCCAAGCGCGCCAAGCGGGCTGAAGTGCGAGCCAAGCGGCAGGAAGAAATCCGCAAGCAGATGGAAGAAGAACAGAAGGCGGCTGCTGCAGAGCAGGGCGGCGGAGCCGAAGAAGAGAACAAGTAAAGGTCTAAATCTGTATCGAACCGCGTCCGTTTTACGGGCGCGGTTTTGTTTTCCCAGGAAGTTCGGCGACCAGCGGCGCTGAACAGGGAACGAGCTGCGCGGGATAAAAGAGATCGGCCGGCGGGACATCGTTCCCCGCATCTCGAATCTGCAGAGTCCAGGGTTGCGGTTTGTTCATGCTGGCAGGTTCAAGCACCGATAGCATGTAGCCACTCGAGGCGGCATGCAGCCAGTCTTCATTCATAAAGCCCATCAGAACTCCGCCCGTGGAGTTTGCAAGATCAATGAGCCGGCTGCTGAAGCTTTCCGCCGCATTCCATCCGGAGAAGAGCTGAGCAACTTGAGTATGCGCACTGGCAGGAGCAGGCCACAAGCCCATAAGAAGTTGCAGCCGAGTGCCGCGCCGTCGAAATTCTTTTTGCAATTCTCTCATTGATCGTTTGCTTTCGCGTTCTGCGCCGCTGCTGACCAGAAGGATCGTATCGCCGGGCTGGTGCGTGCCAAATAGCTCAAGCGCTTCATGAAGCGAACGGGCCAGCGAATCGCCCGGTTGGAGCGCCCCGGCCTGCGCGATTACACGGTCAATGCCGGCGCGCAACAGATCGGGATTGCGAGTGAAAGCGCGAGTAAATATGGCGTGACGGCCAAAGATCCCGAACGCAACCGGCATACCCGGGGGCGCATCCTCCACCAGCTCTGCCATTTGGCTCAGAGCCTGCGAACCCGGATTGGCGCCGGCATCAAGAAGGACCAGCACACGGTTTCTGAACACCGGTGTTACCGCCGAGATCTCCAGGGGAGCATGGCCGAAGCTTGCCTTGAAGTCGGCTGGAGTGAGTCCGTAAACGAAGGTCTTGGTTTGCGAATTAAATGCGTTGACGGCCACCTGCGTTGCGCACTGCTGCGCTGAAGCAGCGGAGACACCGGCCAGCAAAGCCAAAGAGAAAAGTAAATGAATGCGCATGATGTGCGCACAAGCTTAGCTGCCTCTGAGGGGCAAGGGAATCGGGCAAGAACTCGATAGGCGAAGACCTTAGTTCGTTTCTTGCACCGCTGCGAGGTGATTCTTCTTGAACTGGCTCCAGTCGGTGACCGGAACCGCCACACCCCCTTTGACCACGGTGGGATAAATGTTGTGGAACCCTTTGTGATTTGCGGGGCTGAAGTTCAGCCTCAATCGTGGGCCCAGACCGGCGTCAAAGTCATGAATGGATTCGAGTGAGCGCACCAGCTTTTCACGCGTGAGATCTTTTCCGGCACGCTTCAGCCCTTCCACCAGGACCATCGCGTCTACAAAGCCTTCCAAACTGACGTAGCCGGGTTTAGCAGCGGAGAAATACCTGGTCATGGCACGGCGATAAAGCGCCACGGTGGGAAGATTCGTGGAGGAATAGGGGGGGACAACCTGAGTGATAATTGTGCCTTCCGCCGCAGGCCCCGCTTCATGAATGAAATCATCCGTTCCCACAAAGGAGACCGTAAGAAATAGAGGCGACCACTTCTCCTCGCGGGCGCGCCGCGCAATTTCCGCTACCGGCTCGTAAGGGCCTACCAGCACAACCGCGTCGGGTTTGGCGTCGTGGACAGCATCCATGGCGGCGGAGACTTGCGCGGTATTGCGGGGATACATGGCGATGGCGGCGGGGGCAAGGCCGTGTCTTTTCATCGCGGTCTTTACGCCATCGAGGACGGCGGCGCCAAAAGCGTCATTGGGGTAAATCACGCCGATTCGTTTCATGCCGATGGCGAGAAGATTGTCGATTTGCTCGCGCGTCTCGTCAAAGTAGGAGGCGCGCACGTTCAACACGTAATGATGGAACGGTTCATAAAGAAATTGTGCGCCGGTGAACAGGCCGACTACAGGAAGTCTGCGTTGCTCGGCAAGTGGCAGATACCGGGCAGCGGTAGGCGTTCCTACAAAGAAAGCGCCGGCAAAGATCTGGTCTTTTTCGAGACGCGAAAAGCATTCCGGGGCCTGATCGGGATCATAACCATCGTCGTAGGCGACCAGGCGGAGCTTGCGTCCATTGACGCCGCCTTCATCATTGATTAGGTCGAAATATGCAGTAGCGCCCATCACCATTTGCAATCCGAGGTGGCGGGCTGGGCCGTCCAGTGCGGAACAGGAACCAATCACAACCTCAGACGGCGTAACCCCGGGAACCTGCGCCTGGGAAATGAGACCGCAACAAGAGATGAGAACGGAGAAGACGAACACACGAGCGGCGCGGTACATCATGAAGCTCCTTGGGAAAATGAATCCTAACGGTCGTGCGCGGAAGGTGAGTTTATCTTTTTCGGGCGATGCTCACACGTTCCAAAAGAACGATGAACTTGCGAGTTGCTGCAAGGGACGGCAATAGAGGGATCTGAGCAATGCCAGAGTCGCAGCCTCTGCCAGAGGAACCTGATCTGGGCACGTACGCGGTAGGGAGACGGATTTTTGCTCTCCCAACTATTTGGCTGCCGTCGTCCGCATGGTGCAGCCGGGGAGTTGCTCAGGATAATAGAGCTTTGGGTGCCGCCCTTCGATCGGCGCGGAATCGCTCAAGCGCAGCTTCCAGTGTGCGGGTATGTGTCGCCCATTCGGTACCTGAACGCCAAGCATGTAGCCCTTCCAGGGAAAATCAAACAAATGTTCTTCATAAACCGTGTAAGAGCCTCCGGTTCGAGCGGTGAGCAAATCGAAAGTTGCTTTCTCGCGTTCATGATTGCTCCACATGAAATCGCGGTTGACGCGGCTGAAGGGCTGCCGCAGCATAACCGCCAGGCGCGTTCCCGAGCGCAAAAATTCTTTCTCTAACTCGTCGGCGGAACGACGGCTGTTATCGTCGTAGGGGTCGCCGACCAGCAGGATTGTGTCTCCGGGCTGGTGGGCCCCGAATTGCTGAAGAGCGGCGTGCAGGGCATCATAAAGGGCCACGTGTTTGCCGACTTCTTCGGTCCGCTCAATCACGCTGCTGATCTCGGCCGCGCGCTGTTTTGCATCGGAGCTGAAATCCTTGGTGAATATTGCATGGTCGGCATAGATGCCGAAGGAGATCGGCTTGCCATCGGGCGCCTGGCGCGCCATCATCGCCATGGTTTTGACTTCATAGTCGAGCTTTTCATTGGAGCCGATGTTGTCCGTTTCCAGCAAGACGAGCAGGCGATTGGAGAATTTGCGTTCGGCGCTGACAACCGGTAGCGCAGCGTGACCCGCGTGCGCATTGAAATCAGAGGTCTTGAGGTTATCGATTTCTTCCCCAGTAGTATGGTCCACCACGGGAACCACGATGTAAGTGACGCATTCCTGCGCGGCGGCCAGGGAGGTCGTAAGCAGGACTAAAACCCAGAGCACGGTGCGGATCATCGGCAACCTCCAAGACCACGATTGTGGCCCATTCACGTGACACGTGCAAGCGTCAGAGAGGGCCAAATTTCATCGACACACAATTCGATTTCAGATTGGGAAGGGCGGCAACGCCGCATCTCATCTTGTGTATGGTCGACTACGCCAAACTCCCCATCGGTCCGCAGGCGCCGCGGCTGGTGAACGCGGTGATAGAAATCCCGAAGGGCTCAGTGAACAAATATGAGTACGACAAGGAACTGCACGTCTTCCGTTTAGATCGGACGCTGTTCTCACCGGTGCACTATCCCGGGGATTACGGATTTGTGCCTTGTACGCTGGGATTGGACGGCGACCCGCTCGACGTGCTGGTGCTGCTGGAGTCGGCGACTTTTCCTGGGTGCCTCATCGAGGTGCGACCCATCGGCGTGCTTCGGATGGTCGATCAGGGCAAAAGCGACGAGAAAATTCTGGCGGTGGCCGAGAGCGATCCGGTTTATCGCGAGGTGAACGACTATCCGCAAATGTTTACCCACACCCTTCGCGAAATTGAGCATTTCTTTTCTGTCTACAAAAGCCTGGAAGGCAAGAAGACGGAAATCGCGGGCTGGGACGGAGTGGAAGCGGCGAGACGCATCATCGGCGAGGGGCAAGCGCGACTACACCGATAAAACTTTATGGCCGCACGCTCCCCGCTCGAAACCATTAGAAATGGCCGGGTTTTCGTCGGGATCTTTGGTCAGCCTACGTCCAACAATACCGGTTGGTGTTGTGCGGATGCAGTATCTAGAACCGCAGGCGCGGCACTTGGAGACGCAGGTTGGGCGACGGTTGCGGGTCTTGAGTTGGACGCGAATAGCAGCGCTAAGGAAGTCAAAAGCCACAACAAAGCAACCACAAAAACACAGCGATTAAGACGGGCCAAACGGCGACTGTGATCAGAAATCTTCTGTGGCATTGTTCTTAAACACCTCTGAATCGTCTGGTAATTAATTTCCTTTATTAATAAATAGATGCACAGGCATACGCAGCGGTTACTGCTGCAGGCCGGGTGGTGCCCACGCCGCAGGCTCTGGAGCGCTACCAAGCACAGTGAAGCGACATTGCTATTGCACCGTAAGTGAAGCGGAGGCGCTGTGCGTAGCAACTGCCGATGTAGCTGTAACCGTAATCTGGTAATCGCCGGCAGGAGTTCCACCAGGCCCGGGCGTAGGCGTAGGCGTAGGCGTCGGACTTGGACTCGGTGCGGGAGTCGGCGAAACAGAAGGAGACGGCGAGGGCGTCGGTCCGGGAGCAGGTCCGTTTCCGCCGCAACTGGCGATGAAAACCATAAGGCACACGGCAGTGGCTGCAGTGGCCAACCCGGCGCGGCGCTTGCCAGAGGCTGCCACCAAGACGATGAAAAGACCAAACCCTACCATCAACACAGCGACAACTGGCCAAATGTAATCAGGCGATGCCAGAGGCGCTGCAGCAGCCCTGGCGGTGGTGGTCACAGTGAGAGTGACATTCACAGGCACGTTGTTTACCGGCGAGACGGCCGACGGAGAGAACGTGCAACTGGCGCCGGCAGGCAGGCCACTGCAGTTGAAGCTTACCGGCAGGCTGAATTCGCCCGACGGACTCAGCGTGAAGGTGTAAACGGCGCTTTGTCCGGCGGTCACAGTTGCACCTTGCGGAGAGCTGAAAGAAAAGAAGAAGTCACCCGCCGCGTTGCCAACTGTCAACGAGCTGCTGGCTGAACTGGGGAGGAGAGTGGGATCACCGGCGTATTCCACCGAAACCGTATAGGTGCCTTGCGAAGGTGCGGTAAAAGTAACTGTTTTGCCGCCAGGCTGAGAATCGAGGAACGCGCCGTCAATCCTGTAAATGAAGTTTCCCGAAGGATTGCTGATACCCACCAGGCTGCCGCTCAGAGTGAAAGCTGTGGAACTATTGAGGACGGGCGTGATAGCCAATTGCGCGGTGCTCGCCGCGCGAACCGCATTCAAGGCGCGGATGTCTTCCACGACAGTCGATGACGTGGCGGAAGGGAAACTCCCATCGCCTCCGTAGCTGGCTTGGATGTTATGAAGACCGGCAGTGGGGAATACAACGGTTGTGCTCGAGCCGACCTGGCTGACGCCAATTACATCTCCATCCGCGCGAAAAACGACCAGGCCGGTCGGACTACCGGCGGCGCTCGTTACAGACGGAGTGAGAGTGACTGAATTCAATGCAAACGCAGGATTAGGACTGATGGTGAAGCTGACGTTCGGAGCCGCGAAAAGCGGCGGCGAGTTGAGGGCAGAAGCGCTTCCACCCGAGTTGGCGCTGCTCTTGAAAGCTGTCCCTGTAGACGGATCCAGGGATCCGGAAAAGAAGATGCTACTCGTATGGGCCCCGCCCGCGGTGAAACTGGCACCAAGCGATGCCCAGCCATAGATGTTGAGCGGCACACTCCCCAAAGCCGACCCATCAACCGTTATCGTCACATTACCGGCGGGAGTGCCTCCATCTGAGGTGACATGGGCCAGTAGGGTCACAAGCTGGCTCACGTTCGAGGTAGTAGCGGAAAATTGCACGCTGGGCGTGGTGCTGGCAGATATCGGAAGCGCAGCAAAATTCGTGGGCACTATCGTGAAGGTATCTGGTGCTGTTTCTATCAGCAGGTCCGGATGGCTATCGCCATTCAAATCGGCGATCGCGACAATGTTCCCGCTGGGCGGAGCCGGCGTCAACGCAATGCCATCGCCAAAACCGTCGTGTCCGTTGCCGGGAAAAAGGGTCTTTCCGTTGAAGAAATCCAGCGTGCCATTGAGATCGAAATCGAGAGCAGATATCGTGCCTGCGCTCACGAATGAAGCCGAGTGCGAAACTCCATCGCGCCCATCACCAAACTGGATGGCATTAGCGCCTGGGATGATTTCGGAGGTTACGTAATCAATGTTTCCGTCGGCATCAAAATCTCCGAAGATCAAATTCGGACCGCCGCCGCCCAGGGGGTTGGAAGTGAGCCTTCCAGTGCCATCGTTGAGAGCAATAAACAAGCTGCCCTGCAGGCTGGTACGGGTTGTTGCCACAGACATCAGCAGGTCGGGAATGCCATCTTTGTTCTCGTCCACCACTGACAAGCCGAGCACCCTTCCTACATCGAGGCGCAACCCGACCGTAGAGACTACTGGGTTCGCAAACCCTCCGAGCCCATCTCCGAACAGAACCTCCACAGCGGGGAAGCTCACAGGAGGGAAACTCTCACTTACGACGATGCTTACGCAGGTGGCGATATCCAATTTACCATCACCATTGAAATCCGCCACTGCTGCCGGGCATGTGCTCCCGAGATCGGCGCCTGCTATTTGCGTTGGCAGGGAGAAGCCGCCCTTCCCATCGCCCAACAGAATCTGCATGGGGGAGCCGGTGACTACAATGTCAAGGAACCCGTCTCCGTTGATGTCCGCAAGCGCAGTCCCAATGTTTCCAGCGGCTGGAAACAGTCCGAAAAATGTGCCCGGGCCGAGCGTGCTTGCGCCAGTGTTGAGAAAGACCGCTACGCTATTTGCGGAACTTAGCGCAACCACGTCAGGCTTGCCATCGCCGTTTACATCACCCACAGCCACGCGCGAATCCTGCGCTCTGGCTGTTGAGAAGCTGCACATCGCAATTGCAAGGCACAAGAAAGCCAACCGGGTCCGGCCCATGTCCATCCTTTCAGCTGCTCTGTTTTTTGGTGACTATCCTAATACATGCCTCAGTTCGCATTCAGATAAGTTTTTGTTAATTTTCTCGGCAGCGGGTCGCTTTGGTCCTGGTGGGCTTCGCCATACGACCGCACAAACCATTCCAGAAAGCTCATTTTTCCGCGCCTTCCACACAAATCCACAGCTCTGCACCAGAATGCGGCATTGATTCGTCCGTTTGCGGCGCGTAGAGTCGAACGCATCTTGAGTGAAGTTGCGTTCTCCGGGGTCGCCACTCTCCATCCAGCCAACGAGCAGTTGTGAAGTGCAGTTGTCGGCAGCATGTATCCCTATAGTCCTTACGTAACCCTGTGGAAACCAGGACAAAAACCGGCGTGGAGCCGGTGATTTTCCGGTAAGACACGGGAAAATCAGCAACTTAAGCGCGCGGCAGCACATCTGAAAAAAGAGTACAATATATAGTGTCTGGGGCTTGACAGACCCCATATGCAGGAGTAACTTTCCATCACTCGCAGTATTCGACCCCGATCCGGCAGCCAAAAAGCTTACGGATGGCCGAGTCAAAGCAGAAGCAAATCCGGCGCCAGAGGTGACGCCGGGCATTTGAAACTCGCGGTGATCTCTTGATCTTTGAACACATGTTCCAAACCGTTCCCGCCGGCTGGCCACGGCGGGACGAACCAATCCTTGGTCGGGGAGTTGCACGATGGAGATGAACTGGTCGCGTTGGTTCCGTTGCGAATCCAGCTTTGGACTGCTGCTGGTGCCGAATCAGCCGGGGGTTTTTGCCCTGGCGGAAGAAGTGGTTTCGTCACCGAATGGCCGCCGCATGCTGGCCGTCTTTGAGGTGGATGAGAGCGATGACCTGGCGCTCTCCCTTAGCCGCATGTTTGCCGTGGGCAGCCCCTGGCGGGAGAAGCTGGCCGAAGGCAAGTGTTTTGCCCGCTATGCGGTTGCACCCGGACTGGCGGATCGCCGCGCGGCCGCCGATGCCCTGAAGCAATGGCTGCAATCGCAACGCGATCTCGCGAGCCAGGTGTTTGCGACGCAGCAGCCGGCGCAGCAGCCCGCAGTTGCAAATGCCGTCTCGGACAATGACGACGATGAGGATGAAGCGATCTCCAAAACCGTGGCCGAGCGGGCCGTGGATCGCGTGGCCCGCAGCGCGCATGGAAAAGTCCTGCGCTCGGGGTGGTAGAGCCTCGATCGCAATGAGGGCAGCGGAGCAGATTCCTCGCGCTGCGCGCTCAGAATGACAGTTCCGAAATAGACGGGGCACAACCAACAAGTTGATACGTGGAGAAGGAACGATGGCGGATCTGACCAGAACAACGAATCAAGCAAGCACGCAAACCGGAGCCCAGCCTCGGGCCTCCCAAGCAGCTCCCGCTACTGGGGCGGAAAAAACTGCGCCCGGCCTGAAATTTACCCGGTATTTCACGCGCGCGGGCGTTTCGCCCTACAACGAAGTCGAGTGGGAGCGGCGCACCGCGTCGATCACTGACGCCAAGGGCAACAGCATCTTCGAGCAGAAAGATGTGGAGTCGCCCAAAGACTGGTCGATGACCGCCATCAACATTGTGGCCAGCAAGTATCTGCACGGGCAGATCGGTACGCCGCAGCGCGAGAGCGGTGTGCGCGCGCTGATTGAGCGCGTGGCCGAGACCATCCGCGACTGGGGCTTTGCCCAGGGCTACTTTGCCACCGCCGAAGACCGCGACGTTTTTCACGACGAGCTCGCTCACATCCTTCTCCAGCAAAAAGCCAGCTTCAATTCGCCCGTCTGGTTCAACGTGGGCTGCGACCGCCTGGAGCCCGAGTCTGACGCGCAGAACTGGCACTGGACGACAGAAAAGTGCACGGTCGAGTTCTCCACCACCGGATACAGCAAGCCGCAGTGCTCGGCCTGCTTCATCAACTCGGTGAAGGATTCGCTCGACTCCATCCTCACGCTGGCCAAGACAGAAGGCATGCTGTTCAAGTGGGGCAGCGGCACCGGCACCAACCTTTCTCCGCTGCGCGGGTCGAACGAAGAGCTGAGCGGCGGCGGCACGGCCAGCGGCCCGCT
>DATNDP010000204.1:0-2723 GCA_035553195.1 Candidatus Acidiferrales bacterium | reverse complement strand
TCCGGACGGAGTCAACTCCGGAACATCGGTTCATTGGCTGACGGCTCGCGAGGCGTCAGGAATTTCTGTACTGAACGTTGCCGATACTAGCACAACCGAAGGGGAGTTCGAGAGGGGTTTCTTCAGCAAATTTTTTTTGCGAGACGAGTTGCACCAAAGACTGTGAAAAAACGGTCCTCAGGCAGATTTATTGCGGCTGCGGCGGCCTTACGATATACTTAGTTCTGGTCTGGAAGTGGCATTTCTTACTGTGTCTGCCGGACAATCTATTTGACAAGATTAAAAAGTTCAGGAGCGCAGTTCCATGCCGAAGCGCACGTTTCAACCTAATCGCCGCCACCGGTCCAAGGTACACGGCTTTCGTACCCGGATGAAGACCAAGAGCGGCGCTGCCGTTCTTTCCCGCCGCCGCGCCAAGGGGCGCAAGCGCGTTTCCGTAAGCGCGGGATACCGCGACTAGGATTTTCCAGCCTGAGGCGCGTCTTGTGCCTTCGATTTCCAGCTTCGAATCGAGTTTTGCTTTGATGGGCGGCGGCAGAGAGGCAATTGCCGCCGTTGCAGTTTCTTCCCCCGGCGCGTTGCGCGCTCCGCATCGGAAGCAGACTCAATGCGAAAACAATATGGCCGATGGAGCACCCAAACCGCAGCTTGGCTGGCCTTCCGCACGGCTTCGCAAGCATGCTGATTATCAGCGGGTGTACGAGGCCAGCCGCAAGCAATTTTCGCCGTCGATGACTTACTTCTTCAGACTGCGGGCTGAGGATGAACTGACGCCCGCCTACAGCGGACCCCGTGTTGGGCTAACGGCTGGGCGTGTTCTGGGCAAGGCCGTGGAGCGGAACCGCATCAAGCGCCGCATGAGAGAAGCGGCGAGAATGCACCTGGCGCTGCTGCCGCGATTTGCGGACGTGGTGCTGCATCCGCGCAAGCTGGTGCTGGAGATTGAGTTCGCGAAGCTGGAGCGGGAAGTGGCGAAGGTGTTTTCGGCGATTTCGGCACAGGCGGAAAAGGTTCGAGATGCGAGGGCACGGGCATGAGGGCGCGGGAGCGAACGATTGCGGGGTTGCATCGGGTATATAAATACGCGATTTCGCCCGCGCTGCACGCCGTGGCGGGAACGACGGGAGCGTGCCGTTTTCAACCGACGTGTTCGGAGTACGCGGCCATTGCGGTGAGCGAATACGGATGGATGCGGGGTGGTTTGATGGCGGTTTGGCGCCTGCTGCGCTGCCAGCCGCTTTGCAAGGGCGGCTTTGATCCGGTGCCGCTCAATCCGCGCGGTCATGCGCATGATTCCCCCGAGTTGGGGCCGCACACATTACGATAGAGACAGACGACCAGAACGCAGGAACAGGAAACCTTTTTTGGCAGAGATAAAAAATCCCAATCAGCAGGGCGGGAGCGGAGGCGGACAGGACTCGAAGACGATCCTGATGTTTACCGCGCTGTTCATCGTGATCCTTTTCGGAATGCAGTATTTCCGGGAGAAGAAGACTCCGCAGCAGACGCCCGAGCACCAGCAGACGCAGACCGCGAAGACCGAGTCGCCACAGCAGGCCACGCCGCCGGCGAACCAGACCTCCACAACCGCTGCTCCAGCCGGCGCTGCGCAGAAGACTGCGACGCCAGCGAAGCCCGTAGCGCCGCAGGCCAGCGATGTGGTGGCGAAAACCGAGGCTACCACCACGGTAGAAAACGAGCTTTACAAGATCACCTTCACTAATCGCGGGGCGCAGGTGAAGTCGTGGATTCTGAAGAAGTACACGGACAACCATCATAAGCCGCTGGACCTGGTGAATCAGCAGGCGGCTGCAAAGTATGGCTATCCTCTGTCGCTTTACACCTACGACGGGGGCTTGCGAACCAAGCTTGCGGATGCGCTTTATGTGCCGTCGAAGACCGGAGATGTAAACGCTCCGGGTACGCTGAGCTTTGAGTATTCTGAGGGCGGACTGACGGTCCACAAGACCTTCAGCTTTGACTCCACATACGTAATTCACGCCAATGTGACGGTGACGCAGAACGGCGCGCCTGTGCAGGCATTGCTGGCGTGGCCTGCTGGATTTGGCGACCAGGTGTTGCTGCCCGATTACACCAGCTCCAGCGACATCCATGTGTCGCAAAGCGGTAAAGCGGACGAGACTTCGTACAAGAAAATTTCGAATGGGAACACGCTGCAAGGTCCTTTTGACTGGGCAGGCGTGAGCGACCTCTATTTTGGCGCGATCTTCCTTCCCGACAAGCCGGAAGATGCGTCGCTGGTGACGCTGCACAATACCATCGATATTCCAAAGAATGCGGAGCACCCGAATCCGGACCAGGTAGATCATGCTTCGGTGCTGGGCGCGGCGATTGGAACCAACTCCGGCCCGCTAAACGTGCGCGTGTTTGTTGGACCCAAGGCGCTGGACGTGCTGCAGTCGATCCATTCGACCAGCGGCCCAACACTCGAGCATGTGGTGAGCTTTGGATGGTTCGCCATCATCGCCAAGCCGTTGTTCCTGGCCATGCGGTTCCTGTACGAGCATGTGGTTCCGAACTGGGGCTGGGCGATCCTGCTGCTGACGCTGGTCATCAACCTGGCGATGCTGCCGACGCGCTTCCAGATGATGAAGTCATCGTTGAAGATGCAGCGTATTCAGCCGCAGATGGATGCCATCAAGGCCAAGTACTCGAAGTACAAGGCTACCGATCCGCGCAAGCAGGAAATGCAGAAGGAGATG
>DATNDP010000203.1:0-5191 GCA_035553195.1 Candidatus Acidiferrales bacterium | reverse complement strand
GGCGGGCGCGGGAACGGAAGCAGGAACAGGAACGCGAGCCTGCGGTTCAGCTTCCTGTTCAAAAGCGGGTTCGGGCTCAGCCGCCAGCGGCTGTCGCGGCGCAACCACCTGGCCAGATGCGCGACGGTCGGCCATGCGGCGACGGTCCAATGCGGCTTCGGCTTGCTTTTTCGCCCGCTCAGCACGCCAGTCCTGGAAGCGCTGCCAGGCGGCGAAAGCAAAGGCAAAGCGGGTCTGCGCCCAGATCTGGGCCGCGCTGAAGGAAAACGCGGTCGAAAGATAGAGCGCCACTGCTACCACCGTGGCGGCGACGATGTAAGCGCCGATCGTATTGAAGTAGTGCAGCAGGACATCGCCCAGAATGCGTCCCAGCAGGCCTTCAATAGGAACCGCGCCCTTCCAGTGCAGATGGAACGGCAGAAGCGCGAGCAGCGCCGGAGAGAAAGTCAGCAGGATGGCCGCACCCAGAGCTTTAGCTGCGGGTGACGCAACATCGCGCGATTTAAACCAGCGCGCGCCGAGCAGCGCCAGGGCCACCGGCAGCAGAATGGCGCACACGCCAACGCTCTGCAGCAGCAAATCGCTGATCATCGCCCCGAACAACCCAATCCAGTTGCTGGCCGTATGTGAGCCCAGCGAGGCGGCGGTATTCAGCGAGGGGTCCCGGGGTGAGTAGCTCACCAGGGCCAGAAAAAGAATGGCCGAACAAACGAACAGGAGAAAGCCCGCCAGCTCATTCAGGCGGCGGTTGCGAGTAGGCGTGAAGACACGCGAGGCAAACTTCATTGAGGTGTTCCGCCCTTCAAGTAGGCGCAATTCAAAGCCTGTCTACTGAAGTCCAGAGTAACACCAGAGCAAACCCTATTATGCCAAAACCCTTGGCAAAAACACGCGGAAAAACTTAGTTCCACAGAGCTAAGATGTTGCTCAGCCGTGTTCCAGTTGCGCGTCTGAGCTGCTGGCTACGTATGAAATGGCCGGATTTTGCTCACAGGCTTGCCTTCAAGCGGATCCGCGCGCAGAATACTGAGCCCATGGGAAGCAAAGACAAGCGCGTTGACGCCTATATTGCCAAGTCAGCCGAATTTGCCCGGCCTATCCTGCGTGAACTCCGCGACACCGTGCACGAGGGTTGTCCGGACGTGGAAGAAACCATCAAATGGGGCTTCCCTCACTTTGATTACAAAGGCATGCTGTGCAGCATGGCCGCTTTCAAACAGCACTGCGCATTCGGCTTCTGGAAGAGCAAGCTGGTGCTCGGTGGCGGCAACGACAAATCGCGTGACGCCATGGGGCAGTTCGGACGCCTAACTTCTGTTAAGGATCTTCCATCCAGGCGGGTGCTGATCGGCTACATCAGGAAAGCGAAAGAACTGAACGACGCCGGAATCAAAGCGGCGCGTCCGAAGCCGCGAGCCGAGAAAAAGGAATTGGTTGTGCCTGAATACTTCACGGCTGCGTTGAAGAAAAGCAAGAAAGCTCTGGCCACGTTTGACGCATTCCCCTACAGCCACAAGAAAGAGTACGTGCAATGGGTAACCGAGGCCAAGACGGATGAGACCCGGCAGAGGCGGCTTGCGACATCAGTGGAGTGGCTGGCGGAAGGCAAATCGAGGAACTGGAAGTATGAAAGATGCTGAGCGCTTCGTTCCGCTGAGCGGAGTGTTGCAAGACCTGCGTTATGCAATCCGGCTTTTGCGCAAGTCGCCGGGGTTCGCGGCAATCGCGGTGCTCACGCTGGCGCTTGGGATCGGCGCGAACACAGCGCTCTTTTCCGTGGTACACGGCGTGTTGCTCAACCCGCTGCCGTATCCGCATTCGCAGCAGCTTGTAGCGGTATATGGAAACGTCCACGGCGACAACCCTGGACCAGTCTCCTATCCCAATTTCCTGGATTGGCAGCGCGAGAACCAGACGTTTGGCTCAATGGCCATCTATCGCGGCCAGGATTACAACCTCACAGGAACGAGCGAAGGGGAACGCCTGAGCGGCTACATGATTTCCGCAGATTTCTTTTCGACGCTCGGCGTAACCCCCGCTCTGGGCCGCACGTTCCATCGCGATGACGATCAGGTCGGCGCCGCGCCGGTGGTGGTCCTGGGAGGAGGCCTCTGGAAACGCAAGTTCGGCTCATCGCCTGACATCATTGGAAAGGCGCTGATCCTGAACGGCACGTCCTACACGGTCGTGGGCGTGATTCCGACCGGATTCACCTTTTATGGCCAGGAGCGCGATGTGTACACTCCGATCGGCCAGTGGAACGACCCCTCATTTCGCGACCGCCGCATCAGCGTGAGCGCGCGCGTGATTGGCCGCCTGAAGCCGGACGTTACGCTGGCGCAGGCTCAAGCCGATATGGACGTGGTGGCGCGGCATCTCGGGGATGCCTACCCTGTAGCCGATAAGGCCGTCGGCGTCACGCTGGTTTCCATGAAGCAGGACATTGTCGGCAACGTGCAGCCGTTGCTGCTGGTGCTGCTCGCCGCAGTCGGCTTTCTGCTGCTGATTGCGTGCACCAATGTTGCTAATCTTCTTCTCGCCCGCTCGCTTGGTCGCAGGCGAGAATTTGCCGTGCGCGCGGCTCTGGGGGCCAGCCAGATGCGCGTGGTCCGCCAGCTTCTGACCGAAAGCTTTCTGCTCGCGAGCCTCGGCGGAGGGATGGGGCTCCTGCTTGCGTTCTATGGCACCACAGCCGTGCTTAATGTGCTGCCCGGCTCATTGCCGCGAGCCGGCGAGGTGTCGCTCGATGGTACCGTTCTGGTATTTACCCTGGCGCTTTCACTGTTTGCGGCAATCATTTTCGGACTGGCTCCGGCGCTGAAGAGCTCCAGCATCAATGTGCAGGAGGTCCTGAAAGAAAGCGGGCGAGGGTCCACCGGCACACGTCAACGACTGCAGGGAATGTTTGTCGCCGGCGAAGTCGCGATGGCTCTGGTTCTGCTGATCGGCGCCGGGCTGATGTTGCGCAGTCTGGCTGCACTATGGCGCGTGAATCCCGGCTACGATCCCAGCCACGCGCTGACCTTTGTTGTATCCATGCCATCATCGCCCACGACCACGTCGGCCGAAACCCGCGCCCGGTTACGCCAGTTCGACGACAAAATGCTTTCCATCCCCGGCGTAAAGGCTGTTTCCGTGACTCTCGGCTCACGGCCAATGATCCATGATTCCTCTCTTCCGTTCTGGATTGTGGGACGCCCCAAACCGGCCACGGATAACGAAATGCCGCAATCAATGTTTTATCTGGTGGAAGCCGGCTTTCAGCAGGCTATGGGGATCACTCTCGAGCGCGGCCGCTTTGTGACTCCGGAGGATAACGAGAATGCGCCAGTGGTCATTGACATCGACGATGTCTTTGCCCGGACATACTTTCCTCATGAAGATCCAATCGGCAAACGAGTGCATCTCGAACAGTTCAATGTGGAAGCCGAGATCGTCGGCGTTGTGGGTCATGTAAGGCAGTGGGGACCGGGAGCCGACCCGAAATCTGCGATCGAAGCGCAGTTCTTTTATCCCTTTATGCAGCTTCCGGAGAAGCTGATGCCGCTCGCGGCTGACTCGGTCGCAGTGGTGCTGCGCACCGAAGGTGACCCGGCAGCAATGACCGGAGCGGTTCGTCGCGCGGTGGCGCAACTCGATCCTCGTGAAGTTGTTTACGGCGTAACGACCATGGATGATGTGCTTGCCCGTTCGCTGGCGGCGCGCAGGCTGTCCATGGTTCTGCTCAGCGCATTCGCAGTGCTTGCTCTGATGCTCTCCTGTATTGGAATTTACGGCGTGATCTCGCATCTAGTCGGGCAGCGCACACATGAAATTGGCGTGCGCGTGGCGCTGGGCGCGCAACCCGGCGACGTGATGCGGCTCGTCTTGGGCCACGGCGCGAGAATGGCACTCATCGGCGTCGCCGTCGGCATAGCCGCTGCGTTCGGGCTGACGCGCCTCATGGCCCATCAGCTTTTCGGGGTCAGCGCTCATGATCCTTTGACTTTCGGTGCCGTTGCAGTTTTGCTGGCATTGGTTTCTGTGCTGGCCTGTTATGTGCCCGCGCGACGAGCCGTGCGTGTGGATCCTTTGATTGCGCTGAGGTATGAGTAGGGGCGGGCCTGGAGTTTTCGTTTTATCAGTCGACCAGGGTCTCGTGGCACAGCGCCCTCGGTGTGATGCTTTGTCCATCAAGTTACCAGCGTGGCGGCTAGAAGTGTTCCTCTTTTAAAAGCACCATCCTGAACCCGCGCGCGAGGAAAATGTTGTTTCGGGAAACGCACATCTTTCCGCGCGGGTGAAGGATCGGCTCCGCCCGGTGTCTGGCGGGAGCCAACCAGAAATCAAAAGTTCGTTCCATCAAATCGTTCGCCAATAACGAAGAAGCACTTTGAAGACTCAGTGGCACAGCCCCTCCTCGGCTGTGAAGGGACGAGACGTCACCAAGATGAAGGCTGAGGATATATCCTTCAGCCCGGTCACCAGAGAATGTCCAGTCTAGACCTGCATGCAAGACTTGCACAGGCGAGGGCGCCTGTGCCACATCAGTTAAAAAGATTGCTGACATTCTCGGCTGTCGCACAGTGGGCGGGGCTGATCCTTCGCCTTCGCCAAAATCAGTGGAAGAATGCGCAAATGCAAACCAGACGGCTCGGCTCAGGATGGGTTCCCCTTGAGTTGTGAGCTTGTCATGGCCGGCGGCATGCGCCTACTCGCTTCCCACATTAATATCAACGTTGCGTAGACTAGTGGGTTCTGTGGGCAGGGTCACGGCGTGGACAGTCTGCTTGCCTTCATACTCAACGCTGACCACATAAGTACCTGCGGGCAGGTTGCGGAAGAGATAAGCGCCGTTTTCGGCCGAGGTGGTCTCCAGAGACAGCGCCTGCAATCGCACTTTAGCGCCCGCCAACGGCACCGGCTTCAAGAGCTTCTTGTCATAGACCATTACCCTGCCGGAGATGGAGCGCAGCGCCTTGACAGTAAATTCAGCTTTGCCGGGTTTTCCCGCGTCAATCGTTACCTTCTGCGGTTCCAGCGCCTGCAGCGAGTAGCCCGGCGGGAAAGACTCAGCAAGGGTGGAGACGGTATAGGTTCCGGCCGGCAGTCCAGGGAACGTGAACTTACCGCTGCCTGTGGTCTCGATTCTGCGGGTGAACTTCTCGCCTTTTAACTCCACGGTCACCCCGGTGATGCCGGCGGAGGCATC
>DATNDP010000202.1:0-9868 GCA_035553195.1 Candidatus Acidiferrales bacterium | reverse complement strand
TGACATCACTCCAACGTCCTTCACGCAAACCGGCGACGCCTGCAATCTTGATGGAAGCGCGTGCAAGCGGCTGTTGACGATCCATGCGACAAAGGCGGGAGCGCAAGAAGCACAAGACAGATGAACGCGCCTTTTTCACTTGTTTTCTAGAAGGCTGCTGCGCGAGCGCAGGACGGCGCTTTATGCGGCTAATTCGCTCCCAGAGTGCGCTGGATGGCCTGAGCAATTGCAGTGGCGTGCTTTTCCACCTGGTCTTCGTTTTCAGCCTCAATCATCACGCGGGCCAGCGCTTCCGTGCCCGAGTAACGCACATTGACGCGGCCGCTGCCGTTGAGCGCCTGCTCGGCCTGCTGAATGGCCGCCGCGACCTCGGGCACCTGGGCGAGCGGCCGTTTCTCGCGCACGCGCACGTTTTTGATGGTCTGCGGAAAGACCTTGAGCCCCGACACAAGCTGCCGCAAAGATTTGCCGCTGCCAGCCACAATTTCCAGAACACGGCGCGCCGTCAAAAGCCCGTCGCCGGTGGTGGCTTCGCGCGACAGAATGATGTGTCCGGATTGCTCGCCGCCCAGCACGGCACCGGATTTCTGCATTTCTTCCAGCACGTACTTGTCGCCCACGGCCGCGCGCAGCATGCGAATGGATGATTCGCGCAACGCGATTTCCAGTCCCATGTTGGACATGGTGGTGGCGACCACTGTGTCCTGCGCAAGCTCGCCGCGCTGCTTGAGCTCACGCGCCAGGAGCAGCATGATGGCGTCACCGTTGACGACTTGCCCGGTGTCATCGGCGAAGAGCGCGCGGTCTGCGTCGCCATCAAAGCAAATGCCCAGATCGGCTTTGCTTTTCACCGCTTCGCGCGCCACGATTTCCGGGTGAAGAGCGCCGCAATTTTCATTGATGTTGCGGCCGTCCGGCGTATTGTGCGTGTACTGCGCCTGCACTCCACAAGCGCTGAACACCTCAGGCGCAATGGCGCAGGCAGCGCCATTGGCGCAGTCCACCACAACCCGCAGCCGCTCCGCGCCAGCAATGGGCCTGGCCAGCCAATCGACGTACGCTTGATGCAGGCCCAGGTCGGCGACCAGAGGCCGTTCGCGTACCTCGTCCGCTTCGCCGGAGTTCAGCAAAGAAAAGATCTCTGTCTCGATCTCCAGTTCGGTGGCGTCCGGCAGCTTGTAGCCATCTGGACCGAACAACTTGATTCCGTTATCTTCCCACGGATTGTGCGACGCAGAGATGACGATGCCGGCAGAGAAGCCGTGCGTGTGGGTGAGATATGCAACGCCTGGCGTGGTGATGACGCCGGCGCTCGCCACCTCGACTCCGGATGTGGTGAGGCCGCCCGCGATGATGGCGGCGATCCAGAAACTTGATTCACGCGTGTCCTGCCCGATAACGACGCGCTGCGGCCCGGCAGGTAAATGATGGCCGATGGCGCGGCCGATGGCGTAAATCGTCTTCCTGTCGAGCGGATACTCGCCCGCAACTCCGCGGATTCCATCTGTACCGAAAAGCTTTCTCAATCGTGCACCCTGTGTTTTTTTATCACAGTTTCGGAAAGCCCATCCACGCTTCGTATCCAACGGACAGGCTTATTCCGGAGTTGTTCCTTTAACTTCCGCTGTTAGTGTTCCGCGGGAAACGCGCGCTGAAATCCGGTCACCCGCGGAAAGGCGAGTCGCATCCTTGACCAGCCGGCCCTCGTTATCGAACACCAGGGCATAACCGCGGTCAAGGATCTTTACTGGTGACAGCGCGTTCAATCTGGCGGAGAGCTGCTCCAGTCGCGCGCGTTCGTGCAACAGACGAGCCTGCACGGCCCGTTGCAGGGTTGACGCGCCGGCATCGAGCTTTGTCCGCGTGATGGCCAGCGAGCGGCGGAAATCAAAATGGCGCACGCGCGCCGACGCGACATCCAGGCGGCGCCGGTATTCCCGCAGGCTCTGGCGAAAGCCGGCAGCCAGGCGGAACGTAAGCTCGTCCAGGCGCTGGCCTCGCCGATCAAGCACATCTTTCATGCGCAAAAATGCGCCACGTTGCGCGAGTTCGGTAAGCCGGTTGCGAGCCATCAGCAGGTGGTAGCGCATGGCCCGATCCTGCCTGCGGTGCAGGTGGGCGAGATGCTCGGCGAGTTTGTGCTTTGATTCGATCACCAGCTCGGCTGCGGCTGACGGCGTAGGCGCGCGCAGGTCGGCGACGAAATCGCAGATGGTGAAATCCGTTTCATGACCAACCGCGGAAATCACGGGCAGCGCGGAAGCGGCAATCGTGCGCGCAAGCTGTTCATCGTTGAACGCCGCCAGATCTTCCAGCGAGCCTCCACCGCGCGCGATGATCAGCACATCAACATTCTTCGCCCGGTTGAAATATTTCACGCCCGCAGCCACTTCCGTGGGCGCGGCTTCTCCCTGCACCTGCGCCGGGTAGATGAGGATGCCAACGCTCTCATGCCTTCGTCCGAGGACGTTGAGCATGTCATGCAGAGCGGCTCCGCGAGCCGAAGTGATAATGCCGATGCGCCGCGGCAGTTGCGGTATCGGCTTTTTGCGCGCTGGATCAAAGAGGCCTTCCTCGGCCAGCTTTTTCTTGAGCTGCTCAAATGCCAGTTGCAGCGCGCCCGCGCCTAGGGGCTCCAGAAACTCGGCCGAGAGCTGCAGTTCGCCTCGCGCGTCATAAATGGTGACGCGCCCGCGGGCGATGATCTGCATTCCGTTTTCGGGTCGGAAGCGCAGCAGCCGCGCCTGGCTGCGAAACATCACTACGCGAAGTTGAGCGTCGCCATCCTTCAGCGTGAAATAAAGATGACCAGATTCGGCAGGACGAAAATTTGAAATTTCGCCTTCCACCCACACATCGGTGTAGCCGCGCTCCACCGTGGTGCGCACGGCGCTGACCAGATCCGCCACGCGCCATATCCGCCGCGTGGGGGCCTGTTCAAAGGTGAAGCCGAGTTGGTCGGCAAACGACACTAGCAAAGTTTAACAATACAGGCTGTTATCGCGCTCCACGATTAAGCAGCCAGACAATCAGCGAGAGCACGATGCTAAGAATGATGGAAGTGGCAAGGGGAAAGTAGAAGACCGAGTGTTTGCCACGAATCACAATGTCCCCGGGCAGCCGTCCCAGGGGAAGGTTGAAGCGTCCGGCCACCAGCAGGGCCGCGCCAATCACAATGATGATCGCCCCCAGAACGAGTAGCAGCTTTCCCAGCTCAGCCATTACCCATTATTTTATCTGGAGAAAAAGCAGGCCGCGAATCCCACAAACCGGCTCGAACTCCAAAATTCATTCGCGCCTTTTCGCGTTCATTCGCGGCCCAGTTCTAATTTATTTCCAGTACTGATCGCGCAGTTCGGTCTGCTTGTTCACCAGCGGGATTTCTTCCCCGTCAATGAACACATGCTTCACATCGGTTTTCACGTCGAGTGGGTCGCCGTTGGCAACCACCACGTTTCCTTCCTTGCCGACGTCCAGGGAACCCAGGTCCTTGTCCACGCCCCACATCTGTGCGGGATTGAGCGTGATGGCCTTGAGCGCCTCGTCATGAGGAAGCCCGAAGGCGACGGCGTATCCGGCGGCGTAGGGCAGATTGCGCGCGTTGTGCGCGTCGTACGATGCGAAGGCGATCTTGATGCCACGCTTGGCCATCTCTGCCGGCAGCTTGAAGACCGCATCGTAGCGCTCTGACTCCTTGGGGTCGTCGTAGATCGGCCCGACGATCACAGGGAAGCCGCTCGCAGCAATCTGGTCGAGGATGGCCGACGCATGCGTCAGGTGGTTCAGGATCACCTTCAGGTGAAATTCCTTCGCCAGCCCCATGGCAGTTTGCACGTCGTTGGATTCTTCCGCTGCCAGCACAACCGGTTTCTCGCCGTGAAGATACGGAAGCAGAGCTTCCAGCTTCAGGTCGCGCTTGGGCGGTGGTCCTGCCTTGTCAGCATCGGAAGATTTTTTCTTGTCATAAGCCTTTAGCTTCTGCTCATACTCCTGAGCATCAATAAAGGCCTGTCTTAGCTGCGCAGCCATCGCCATGCGCGTGAAGGGATACTTCGCCTGCTCAAAGCTCTGGTTGCGTCGCTGCGCGCCGGTAAAGTTCAGTGGCATGGCGATGTCCCGCACCAGCAGCATCTCGTCGGCCGATTTGCCCGCCAATTGTATGAACGAGTCCTGGCCGGGGAGGGTGTCCTCGCTCGCCGGCGCCACGATTGCATTCGTGATTCCGTTGATACGGGTCACGGGAATCACAGCAGTTTCGGCGTGGAATGCATCGTAAACATGCATGTTCGGCATGATCTCGTCGCTCATCTCCACCAGATCATCCGTCATCTGCACGGCTGGTATTTCAGTCAAGCCCAGATGGGTTTCGGAATCGATCAAGCCGGGATAAACCGTCATGCCGGTTACATCGATCACTTTTGCGCCTTTGGGAATGGCAGTCTGCGGGCCACCGAGGGCGGTGATCCGGCCCTTTTCCATTACCAGAACGCCCTTCTGAATCACACCGTGGGAGATGGTCAGCAGCGTGCCGCCGCGCAGCACAATCGCGTCGCTCGCTGGCGCTGCCGGTTTACGTTGAGCGCGTGGCTTGCCCAGCGCGCAGCTCACCATGAGCAGGACGAGGATGAGTCTTTTCACCATGGCTACTCCACCTCCTTCACGTGAGTCAGGCCCAGGCCAGGAAGAGAGCGATCGAAGAACAGGTCGCCATCAATGAAAACCTTGTCCACCAGGGCAAATGAAGAAAGGGGATAGCTGTTCCAAATGGTGATATCGGCATCTTTCCCCACGTCGAGCGAACCTACGCGATTGTCCACGCCAATGATCCACGCCGGGTTGAGGGTGATCATCTTCAGCGCGTCGTCTTCATCCACACCATAGTGGATGATTTTTCCGGCTTCCTGATTGAGGCGTCGCGTCACGTCGCCGGAGTCGCTCTTCAGCGCCACGCGCACGCCTTTGTGCAGCGCAATGGCGGCGTTCCAGGGAATACCGTCCCAGGCTTCAACCTTGAATCCCCACCAATCAGGCCAGGTGGCAACGGCCACACCGTTGGCAGCAATCTTGTCAGCCACTTTGTAGGCTTCCAGCGCATGATGGAACGCGCGGATCTTGTACCCGAACTCTTTGGCCATGGCCATCTCGGTCAGCATCTCATCGGCGCGATAGCAGTGGATCTGCACCAGCAGCTTGCCGCGAAGAATGTCAGCCAGTGCATCCAGCTTCAGGTCCCGCTTCGGCGGCGTGGCATCCTTGTCGCCTTTCTTGACCTTGGCCTCGTAGTCGTCCCAGGAGCGCATGTAATCGCGCGCTTCCACAAACGAAGAGCGCATCACTTCAAAATTGCCCATGCGCGTGGACGGAAGCTGATGCCGGGAACCATAGACGCGCTTGGGGTTTTCACCGCTGGCAAACTTAATGGATTGCGGAGCGCCGGGGAAAAGCAGTTGATCGCGTCCGAGGCCATATTTGTGCTTGATGACAATCGCCTGGCCGCCAATCATGTTCGCCGAACCATGCAGCAGCAGCGAAGTGGTCACCCCGCCGGCCAGCGCCCGGTAAATCGCTTTGTCAGTGTAGTCAAAGGCGTCTTTCATCATCATTTGCGGTGTGATCGGGCTGGTGGCCTCGTTCACGTCGTCATCCAGCGCAATGTGCGAGTGGCAGTCGATGATTCCGGGCATCACCCACTTGCCCGTGGCGTCTATCACCTTGGCGCTGGCGGGAGCGTTTACGGTCTTGCCGATGGCGGCAATTTTCCCGTTGTGAATATATATGCTGCCGTTTTCAATCCGGCCATGCGTCACCGTAAGCAACGTAGCGCCTTTGATGACCACATCGTTGTGGAAGACCGGCAGCGCGCTCTGTGACGCGCCGGATTGCGCGCCATTTTCTTCCGTAGGCTGCGTTCCCGGCGTTGCTTTCTCCGGGCTCTGCGGATTGTTCGAAGCGGGGGAGGGCTGCTGCGACGTTGTTTGCGGCTGCTGCGCTATCAGGAAACTGCTCAACAGTAGAAACAGGCACAGTGCCATCACCCGATGAAGATAAGGGCGAGCTAGCATGTGAGGGGCTCCTTGGGAGGATGAGATAGGAACTCGCGATTTTAGGAGCGGAAATAGGCAGAGTCAATCAAAGTCTGCGGGAAATTCGTGGCCTCGTCTGGTGTTAATCAGAGTGGGCTCACCGATACTAGAAACGCCGGTAAAGAGCGGCACGTCTTTATGAATTATGATTTTTCGACATGAGAGCTGTGGTGCAAAGGGTAAAGCATTGCCGCGTCACGGTGGAAGGAACTGTCGTCGGGGAGATCGGGCCGGGACTGCTGGTTCTTCTCGGCGTAGGAAGGTCAGACAATGAAGCAGCTGCGGATTATCTGGCCGAAAAAATCCTTGGGCTGCGCATTTTTGAGGACGAACAGGAGAAGATGAACCTTTCTGTGCAGGAGAAGGCAGGCGCCATGCTGGTGGTTTCCCAGTTCACACTCTTCGGTGATGTTCGCCGCGGCAAGCGCCCGTCCTTTGATTCTGCTGCCCGACCCGAAGAAGCAAAACGGCTGTACGAGTACTTCGTCACGAAGATACGCGAGTCTAGAATCCGCTGTGAAACCGGCCAGTTCCAAGCCATGATGGATGTTGAACTGGTTAATCAGGGGCCGGTAACGATCCTGCTCGATTCGGAAAAGCAGTTTTAGCGGGACAGCAATCAAAGCAGAACGCCCGTTCAAGTCGCCGCTGTCGTTGCAGACGCACTCGATTCGTATTTACCATTCAAGCGCCATGAAACGAATTTTCCTTTGCGCCCTGTTCACGGTTCTTCTAACTTCGCTTGCTTTGCCGCAATCGCAGCCTTCTCAAGCTGACGAGACTGTCCGTCTCCTCCAATCGCTGGCGGATGCTCCAGGCCCTTCGGGATTTGAAGAGCCAGTCCGTAAGATCATGGTTCAACACATGAAGCCTCTGGCGGGCAAACTAAGCTATGACGGGCTCGGCTCCGTGATCGCTGTTCAGGGTTCAAGCGGCCCCCGCATCATGGTTGACGCGCACATGGACGAACTGGGCGGCGTCATCCGGCGCGTGACCCCGGAGGGCTATCTCACCATGCAAATGCTGGGCGGATGGCTCGATCAGGCGCTCGTGGACCAGCGCTGGACCATCATCGGCTCCAAAGGGCCGGTCCGGGCTATTACAGGAATCCGCGATATCCACATTCTGCCCGCTGACGAACGGAACAAGGTCTTTCCTAGAAATTCTGTGTTTCTAGATGTTGGCGCGAAGAGTGCGGCCGAAGTTGCTGCCATGGGTTTGGAACCCGGCGACCCGGTCACGCCGGATGCACCTTTTGAAGTAATGAATGGGAACCAGAACTATCTTGGCAAAGCCTGGGACGATCGCGTGGGCTGTGCCGTTCTGATCGCCGCCATGGAGAAACTCGCGCATACGGCTCATCCAAATCAAATTTTCTGGGTGGCCACTGTTCAGGAGGAGATTGGGCTTCGCGGCGCGCGGACAGCCAGCGACGTGGTGAAGCCTGAGATCGGCATTGCCCTTGAAGGTGGCGTCACTCGAGACGCGCCGGGAGTTCATCCGGAGGAGGCCCAGGAACTGCTCGGCGCCGGGCCGGCGATGTTCCTCTACGATTCCAGCGAGCTTCCAAACCGCAAGTTCGCCGCGCGGGTGAAGCAGGTTGCAAAAACGAAGAACATTCCGCTGCAGACTGACGTGATCCAGGGATATGGGGACGATTCCGCCCAGATCCAGCAAAGCAATGGCGGCGTGCCCACAGTGAACCTGGTTGTTCCTGTCCGTTACACGCACTCACACAATGGGATTATCAATCGCGGTGATTTTGACAGAATGGTGGACCTGCTGGTCGGCATTCTGCAGGGGCTGGACGCAAAGACCGTGGCGAATTTGAGAGATTTCTCGCCCCAGTAAGTCTGTTTTTGCCGCGACGCGAGAAATCGCGAATACAGAGGAGATTTGTTTGTTCATTCGCGTGCATTCGCGGCCCGTAGTACCGCATCCGCCACTCTCACTGTCTCCACCGCCGGTCGCACATCATGCACGCGCACAATGTGCGCTCCCTCAAGCACGGAAGCAACTACCGTCGCTAAAGTGCCATAGAGCCTCTTCTCGGGAGGAGCATCTTTGCCTGCCTGCGCCAGCGTTCGTCCGATAAACGACTTGCGGGACGTTCCGGAGAGCAGCGGAAATCCCAGCTCATGAAATTGCCCAAGCTGCGCCAGCAGCGGAAGATTTTCATCAAAGCGCTTTCCGAACCCGAAACCGGGATCCAGCACCAGGCGCTCGCGCGCGATTCCACGCGCAATAGCTGAAGCCGCCCACTCGCGCAAATCACGTTTCACTTCATTCACAATGTCCGGCGAGGGCGGCTGGCTCTTCCATTGTTCGGGCTGTCCGCGACTGTGCATAAGAATGGCGCCGCATTCCCATTCGGCGAGTACAGTCGCCATCCGCGCGTCCCACCGCAGCGCGCTCACATCGTTGACGATTTCCGCGCCGGCCGCCAGCGCTGCGCATGCGACCTCCGCTTTGTACGTGTCTACGGAGATTATGGCGACGGGCCTCTCACGCAAGAGATCGTCAATCACGGGCAGCACGCGACGCAGCTCCTCTTTCGGCGCAATCCCGCTCTCGGCAACTTTCGCCCCGGGCCGCGTTGACTCTCCGCCGATATCGAGAATGTCTGCGCCTTCGTCGAGCATCTGTAGTCCATGAGCGACTGCCTGCCCGCGATCAAGAAACTGCCCTCCATCAGAAAACGAATCCGGCGTGACGTTGAGAATGCCCATCACCAGGGTCCGCTCGCCGAGTGGAAGTTCACGCGTGCGAAGGCGCCAATTGTAAGTGGGACGCTGCATGCCGGAGCCATTGTAAATGGCCGTTGTCATGGAGAATCTGTCCATTACACGCCCCGATTGTCTCCGGGAGCACGCGGACGGGGACGTTATAATCAAAACCAGATCTGAATGATCCGCAATCTTCTATTCTTCAGGACACGAGCGTCCGCGGCGTTCCTGCTCCTCGTTTACCTGCACAGCCTTTCCTTTGCTGCGGCAAGCGCCGCCAAAAAGACGCATAGCGCAAAGACTCTCGCCGATCAGATCAATCGTATTCTCGCCGATCCTGAACTCGCCCGCGCCCATTGGGGCATCGACATCGTGGACCAGCAGAGCGGGAAGACAATTTATTCGCTAAACCAAAATCAGCTGTTCCTTCCGGCCTCCAACGCCAAAGTGTTTACTACGGCGGCTGCCCTCGCGGTTGCAGGCCCGGATTATCGTTTCCACACCACAGTTGAAACGACGGGCAAAATTGATGACAAGGGCCGCCTGCAGGCCGACCTTGAAATCGTCGGAAGAGGCGACCCGAACATCTCCGGGCGTGTGATGCCCTATCAGCTCAAGACAGAGCGCATTGCTCCGCACACTCAGGTACTCGAAGACCTGGCGGCGCAGGTTGCGCAAAAGGGTATCAGGATCGTGGATGGCGACGTGATCGGCGATGACACCTACTACGCGCCGGAGCGCTACGGACAAAGCTGGGGCCAGGACGACCTGCAATGGATCGATGGCGCGCCGGTATCAGCGCTGTCCTTCAACGATAACGTGATTTTTATTGATATACAGCCCGGCCAGAATCCAGGCGACAAAGCGCTGATCACTCAAGAGACTGACACAAATTATTACCAGTTCGACAATCGCGTGGTGACCAGTCCGGCAGGCGTTGTGCGCAAGGTGGGACTTCATCGCGACCCCGGATCGAAGCAGGTAGTCCTGTGGGGGAGCATCCCCATCGGCGACAAAGGGATGAAGGAAGCCATCGCCATTGAAGACCCTGCGGAGTAC
>DATNDP010000201.1:0-16502 GCA_035553195.1 Candidatus Acidiferrales bacterium | reverse complement strand
ACGGCAACCGCGGGCTGGAGCGGGCGCTCTCCGGAGAGCACGCGCTGGTGGTGCTCGACGTCATGCTCCCGGGCATGAACGGCCTGGACGTGTTGCGGAAACTGCGCGCCACCTCCAGTGTGCCGGTTCTGCTGCTCACCGCGCGCGGCCAGGATGTGGACCGCATCGTCGGCCTGGAACTGGGCGCCGACGATTATCTGCCCAAGCCATTCAACCCACGTGAACTCGTGGCTCGTCTGCGTGCCATCCTTCGCCGTACCACCAGCGCAGGGGCCGGGTCTCCGGCCCAGCCGGTACATGTTGCCGATGTCGAGTTGCATCCGGAATCGCGCAGCATAAGCTGTTCGGGGAAGCCGGTGACCCTCACCGGCGCGGAATTCGACCTGCTGTACACATTCTTGCGCAATCCGGGAAAAATTATCAGCCGTGAAGACCTCACGCAGGCGGCGCTGGGTCGCCCCATGTCTCCCATGGACCGCAGCATTGACGTGCACGTGAGCAACCTGCGCCGGAAGCTCGGCCCCTATAATGGCGACCAGGAGCGAATCAAAGCCATCCGCGGCAGCGGTTACGTCTATCTCATGCCTGGAGAGCAGCCGTGAAATCGCGCAGCATGTTTGGCTTCCGCAGCCTGTTTTTCAAAATCTTTATTACCTTCTGGCTGGCCATGGCCTTGATCATCGGCGTATTCAGCCTGATGTTCCGCTTGTCCAATATGGAATCCCTGCCTGAGCGCGCCACCAAGGGCGCTTTTGGCGAAGCGCTCACCCTCTACGCGGAAGAAACTGCTCGCGTTTACGAGCGCGAGGGCGCCAAGGGTCTTTCTGATCTGCAGCGCAGGTCCGCGCGCGAATCCACCAGCGAAATTTTTCTCTTTGACGCGAACGGAAAACCGCTCGGGGGTGAGGCGGTTCCCGTGAATGTGATGGAATTGGTTCGCAACGTGGTGAAAAATGGCCCGCCGGAGCGTTCCATACCTCTCTTTGTTCCCGGCGTTGCTCGGTCCGTCTGGTCGCGGCCCGTGACTTCGCCTGACGGAACCCGGTACATCTTTGCCGCGCGCTTCAGTCGTCCGGGGAGTCCTCCGCCTTTACTTCCACCGCAGCGCATCGCGGTTTCCATTCTGATCGTAGGTCTGGTTTGTTATCTGCTGGGGCTCTACCTGACATCGCCGCTCAAAAAGCTGCAATCGACGGTGAAGTCTTTTGCTGAGGGCAATCTGGACGTGCGTGTGTCTCCGGAACTGGGCCGCCGCGCTGACGAACTGGCCGACCTGGGCCGGGAATTTGACCAGATGGCGGAGCGCATCTCGTTGCTCATTTCATCACAGAAGCGGCTGCTGGCCGATATATCTCATGAGCTGCGCTCCCCGCTTGCGCGTCTCAGCGTAGCCCTGGAACTCGTCCGTAAGAACTTTGATGGCCGTTCACTTCCCGCGCTGGACCGCATTGAGCAGGAATCCGATCGCATGAACCAGCTTGTGGGCCAGTTGCTCACCCTCACCCGGCTGGAAAGCGGAGCTGAACGCGTGCCGCCGGAAATGGTTGCTCTTGAAGATCTCTTGCAGCAGGTGATTAGCGACGCCGAGTTTGAGGCCCGGCCACTCCATAGGCATGTTCACGCCATCCATGTGGACCAGTGCCGTGTGAGGGGCTCGTCCGAGCTTCTGCGTAGCGCCTTTGAAAACGTGATTCGCAATGCTGTTCGCTACACGGCGGAAGGGACTGCCGTGGAAGTGTCCCTGAATTGGCGACTCGACACCGCCGTGTTCACAGCTCGCGATCATGGTCCCGGCGTCCCCAGCGAGGAACTCACGCATATCTTTGAGCCCTTTTACCGCGTCAGTGAAGCGCGTGAACGATCCAGCGGCGGCGTTGGCCTGGGTCTCTCCATCGCCGATCGTACAGTAAAGCTGCACGGCGGCAGCATTCGTGCTGAAAACACCGGCAACGGCTTGCTCGTTACCATTGAGCTACCTTTGGCTGCGAGCGGTGTGTCAGAACCCGTTTCTGAACAGCAGCCGATCGCGAAATAATAGAAAGCCCAGGATTCACGTCAGTAAAAGCGCTGCCCAGTTGCGCATGCAAGTATTGCTACCGCAACCTGCTCGCCGCATCTTTCACCCAATCTAGTAAAGGCCATTAGAAAGGGGGAACTGAAACGATGCTTTGGCTGGCATTTGTTGTGTTCTTTGTTTTATGGATTCTTGGGTTGGCGGGCGCTATTGGTGTTGGCGCATGGGCCTGGCTGTTCTTTGTGATCTGGATTATTGCTTTGATCGCTCAGTTCGCCACGCGCCGAGCGCGCACACCAACGGTACAGCCTTGATATCTGCACGGGCGGGCCCCCGAATCACCGAGGCCTGCCTGTAACAGAGTTTCTTCAGGATCCGCCCGGTTGGGAATCCGTGCTGCCTCTGCCCGCTTTGCTGCGGCTACTAGCTTCCTGAGGAGTGCCATTGCGTTTTCCCAGTCGCGCGGCCCCAGGCAAAGTCTAAGCCTGCGTTGTGCGCGATTCCAGTGCGCGAGCGCTTCCTGCATGCGGGCCTTACCTGACGCGGTCAGCACATAGGCATGCTCCCGGCCGCTCTGCGGAGATTTGAGCTCGATCCACCCTGCTGTTTTCAGGGCCGCGAGGCGGCGGCTGATGGTTTCCGGCGCGACCGCCAGTTCATTGCCCAGTTGCTGCTGAGAGAGTCTGGCCTGTCCGGCGATGGCGCGCAGCAGAATGAACTGAGTGATTTTGAGACCAGCAGGGCTCAGCACTAGATCGTATAAATCAGTTACTGCCCGTGCTGCCTGTCGTGCAGCTAGGCAAAACCCATCCAGAGCTTCTCGCGCCGGCTCATTCTCTCCAGTTTTCATGCCGCTTCCCTCAATGCCGCGTTGCGCTGGCCAAGCGCCTTGCGGAGCTTGAGGCGAGCTTTATGCAACTGCGACTTGCAATTTCCGGCGCTGCATCCCAGGATCTCGGCCATCTCCTGGTGCTCGTACCCGAGAATATCGTGCAATGCGAAAACCAGGCGGTATCCCGGTGGCAGGCATTCCAACGCTCTCTCGAGCGCGATGCGGTCCACAGAGTGGACCAGCAGTTCATCTTCAAAGCCGAAAACGGGAGGCGTCGCCTCGCTGTCCGGCGGCCCCGCCAAGTCCTCGACCGCGGTTTCACGCCAGGGCTTTTTGCGAAGGCTCATCAAAACAACGTTCACAGCCACGCGATGCAGCCACGTGGAAAATGCCGATTCTCCGCGGAACGTGTGCAGCTTCCGATAAACCTGCAGAAAAGCCTCCTGCATGAGGTCTTCCGCATCGGCAACGTTATGTACCATTCTCAAGCAGAGTGAGTATATCCGGCGTTTGTGCAAGCTATACAGCGCGGCGAAAGCCTGCTGGTCGCCATCCTGGGCTCTGCGAATCAGTTCATGCTGATCAATCAGCTTTGTCTCTTCCGCTATCATTTTCAGCTCCAACGGTTTAAAGGTCTGTTTGGGACGAACTTCAGGGTCAAAGCTGGAAAGGACTAGCAAATGAGCACGACAGATGCGAGCTGCGCAGATCCCAATGCAAAGTGCAGTTCGCTACGATGCGTCTGAGGCAGCTCATAAAGGTGCAGATCGGCGGTAATGGCCGGCATAGCTGAAGCCGCGATCCAGGGCTGAACATCCGCCTGCAGCACCACCCGGGGTAGCGCGATGCTGGGGGCCGCGAACACGCACAGCAACACTCCGGCCAGAGTCAGCACCACAATTTTCCGCATATATAAAGTGTGATGAAGCAGTCGCGGGTCGCCGTTGCACTGCATGAGCTTTGGCGCTTCTTGCCGCTTCTATCTCGAGCAGCTGTCAGAGGTGATCGGCAGGCGTCGCCTGGTGGAACACCAGCTTCCATGCTGCAGCTCTTTTCAACCACACCGAGCTGGCATACTGCTTCTGGGGAAGATGCGTCCCCGCGACTTTGGCATTGATTCTCAAATCGTAGGTGACCAGAACGGCGTCAGGCCCGAGCTCACGAATTTTGAGATTTTCCATGGAGTAGTTGTTTACATCCACGTATTTCATGGATGCGAGCAGCTTATTTTTGTCGAATACGAGTCCGTTGTAGGCGACATACACAAGCGCTGGATCGAGCGTATGTTCGAAAAAGGCCTTATCTCCATGCTTCTCCGCCTGGGCGAGTTTGTGTTCCAGATTAAAGGCGGCGTTCTCAACTGGTTTTCCAGGCTGGTTGGCATGCAATCCTTTTGGCTGTGCGGCGGGTGCGCGGGCTCCGGTGGCGAAGAACAACGCCGCAGCGAGGAAACATCCCCAGATCACTGTAAGAGCGGAGACTTGGATGGTCTGCGGGTCTGGATTTCTTTTACACATGGTTTGCGCCCCAGTTCTAGTTCGTCAACTCTGCGCCGCAACTCTCTTCCAGAAGTTGCGCGTTTTTACTTGGGAGGGCGAGAACCGGCATCTCGTTGCCATCGGCTTTCAGCTACTGTGTCCGCGGTGCTGTGCAATGGGAATAGCCCCCGGATAGCAACCTGAACGCCCGCTGCCGAATCCCACTCTATATATATCGTAATACGATGTAATTACATTACCCTCGCCCGGCGGGCTCCGGCCCGGCGAATCGAGGAAGGAAAGTCCAAGGAGGAACCATGGCTGACGGCTATATCGATTCAAGAATACGGTCGCGTATGTCCTGGCCTGCCATCTTCGCCGGAACATTTGTGTTCCTCGCAATAGAGGTCACCTTTGGCGTTTTAGGCACGGCAATTTTCGCGAGCGCGGCAAACCCGGCCAGCACGCATCCCGTTTCCGGCATGAGCGCCGGTATCGGAATCTGGCTGGTCATTCTTTCCATCATTGCTCTTTATTTTGGAGGCAGAGCAGCGGCAGCTCTATCCGGCACTATTGACTCCCACACTGGCATGTATCACGGCTTAGTGACGTTTGGAGTCTCAGTGTTCACATCCGTTGTGGTTGGCGCAATGGTGCTGGGAACCACCACTCTCGCTCCGGCGACTCGTGCCGCCAATGCGGCCGGCCCGGCGACCGTTTCCGACTACGTCGCAACGGCCGGATACTGGCTTTTTGTGGCGCTGCTGCTGGGAATGATTGCCGCCGCAATGGGCGGATCTCAGGCGAGGAAGAAGCAGCCAAGCGAGCTCGGCGCTGTAGAGACAGAGCCCGGCATTCGCCGCGTAGCGTAAGACAACACCGAGGTGCGCCCGGTGTCGTCCGGGCGCCTTCGAACCGCCGCTTCGCGCCAGCAAGGACTACGCTAGCAAACAGAAGCGGGCTTCGTCAGGAATTGGATTTCAGCAGTCGTGAACGATGATGGTTGTTCAAGGTTTGAGAGGTGAGCCCCGGCGAGCATCGCGGAATCAGCGTTTGGGATCTTGCTGGCGAGTATGGAACCGTTGCCTTCCCACGGAGTTGAGGGATCGTGATCGCTGCCAATCACCAGCGTGGGCGTCTTAATGCGCGCCAGCGATTCGGTAAAATCCAGATCGCGAAGCGCTACGCAGCAGGCCTCATATCCCATTGGATCGGTGCCGAGCAACACGCGGCGAATGGTCTGCGCCGGCGCGGAATGTAGATTCGCCTGCGAAAAAAAACGCTGCATCCCGGCATCGGCGATGGCCGCAATTCCACCGGTGCGTACAGCCTCTATCCGCGCATCCCATGTTTCCCTGGTGCCAAACCGGGGCGACGTGTTGGCCAGGACCAGCGCGGTCAGCTTCTCCGGAGCATGGATCGCCAGCCATTGTCCGACGGCTCCGCCCATTGAGATCCCGCAGAACGCAAACCGCTCCACGCCCGCTCCAGCGCATAGTTCCAGCACGTCACGCCCCAGCATCTCAATCGTGTAATCGCCGGGAGGAACATCGGAAGCGCCGTGCCCGCGCGTGTCATAGCGCAGCACGCGAAAATGCTCGAGCAACGCCGCCATTTGCGGATCCCACATTCCCAGGTCGCAACCCAGCGAATGAGAGAGCACGACGACAGGGAGATCCGATTTGCCCTCCAGCCGAAAGAACAAGCGTGTATCTCTGGTGCGAAGAAACGGCATTCTGCAACTCCTCGGATTGGGTTTGCAGACTGGGATGATAAACGAAGTGATGCGAGCTGAGGTACAGCCTTAGGAGGGAATGGTAGGCACGAGGAGACTCGAACTCCTGACCTCTACCGTGTCAAGGTAGCGCTCTAACCAACTGAGCTACGCGCCTACATGCGAGCTGATTTTCATTTTATCATTGCATTGGCAGGCGTTCCATCATGCTTTCAGGCAACCACCTGAGCAGCCTCTGCCACTAAGGTGAGTGAGTCTTCAACCGCTCACATCCATGTGACTTTTTTTGCGCTCGCAGCATCAGAGCGTTTCAGGAGAGATATGAGAGTACGTCTTTTATCCGCTTTCGTCCTGCTTGTGCTTGCCAGCACTTTGTCTTTCGCGCAAACCGGCTCCGATGAGCAGCCGCCCGTTGACGTCTTTGCAGGATTTTCCCACTCCAGCAACTTCAGTACCGGATTGAACGGCTGGATTATTGCCGGGAATTACTCCGTCAATAACTCATGGCTCGGCGCTGAGGGCGAGATCAGCGGGCACTACGGATCACAGAATCTCAGCGCTCTGCCGATCCTTATCCCCGGCGCTCCTTCCAGTGTGGATAACAGCCTGCACAACTTTGATTTTGGCCCGCGGGTGACGTGGCGCTCGCCCGACTATCCCGTGAATGCCTTCGGGCATCTCCTGTTCGGGGCCAGCCATGCCAAGATCAGCGCGGCCGGCATTAGCGATACGGACACCGCTTTCTCCTGGGTGCTTGGCGGCGGCGCAGACTACAACTTCAATGAACGGTGGGCAGGCCGGGCCCAACTCGATTTGCTCCACACCAACTTTTTCAGCAACGGTGAAAGCCATCCCAGGATTTCCATCGGGCTGGTGTACCGGCTGGGAACGCCGGAGTAAAAGCGTGTTGGGAGCCAAGCGACTCGTGCCTATAGAGTGCCGCTAAGGTCGGTTTTTCTTTCACCACGGAGGCACCGAGACACGGAGAAGAACCAAAGCAGAAATGAACAATTTCTGCTTCGCATCGGTGATCTCGCCTGCGGGATTAGCGCACAGGTTCTCTAGCCGGGAGACCTTTCGGAGCAGATTTCTTTGACAAAGGCAGGTTTCCCGAATGAGACCAAAAAGAGCTTTCCTCCGTGTCTCCGTGCCTCCGTGGTGAAGGCGATCTGTTCTGGGCCTGACCTTGCTTTTTTCCAGTGATTCCGCTGAAATCAACAGCAGGGGCTGCGCCGGCGACACATGGATTGCGGACAACTGGTACTTATCACCCTGCACAACCCGCGGGAAAAGTTCTGGGGCGTGCTGCTCTCACTCACCCCTGCGGGGGTGAGCGTGCGCGGCGTGGACTTGCAATCGCTGGACGATTTTACCCAGATGGTGAAGGTGGGAGATCCGGCCAGCGCAAGCGTGGTCTTCTTTCCCATGCACCGCGTGCAGCGAATGGAACTTGATGGCCGCAGCGGCGAGCTTCCATCGCTGGCAGAGCAGTTTACTTTGAAGACGGGCAAGCGGATCGAGAGCTACTTTGCGGAGCCGCAGAAATGATCCGCCAACTCCGTTCCGCTCCCAATCTGCTGACGCTTCTGCGGCTGATCTTTATTCCATTCATTGTGATTGCGGTGCAGCAGCACCTGTATATGTGGGCGCTCGGCATTTTTCTTTTTGCCGGAATTACGGATGGGCTCGATGGACTGCTGGCACGCGTATTCAACCAGAAGACTCTATTGGGGCAATATCTGGATCCCATCGCGGACAAGCTATTGCTCAGCACCATGTTCCTGGTGCTCTCATTCTTTCACCAGATCATCCGCTGGCCGGTGACGATTCTGGTGTTCAGTCGCGACATCCTGATTGTGATCGTTTGTTCGGTACTGTATGCGACGGGCGCCATGAAGACATTCCGGCCCAGTTGGCTGGGAAAGGCGAATACCATGGCGCAGATCGTCACTGTGCCTTTCGCGCTGCTGGCCGAGGTTTCAGCGGCTCGATGGGTGCACATTGGTAAACATCTGGGCATCTATGCCACGGTGGCCCTCACAATCGTTTCCGGCATTCACTACGTAGTGCGCCTGGCTTTTTCCCTGCGGCATCCGAGCACGCGAACCGCAGAGACGTCCTGAAAGGCGCGACATTTCCAGCGTTTACGAGGTGACTACCGCCGGCTCTTCTACCCGCGCTTCGCGAAGGAAACGCGCAGCTTCTTCCGGTGGCGTTGGATTGATGTAGAAGCCCGTTCCCCACTCAAATCCGGCGGTCTTGGTCAGCTTGGGAATGATCTCCAAATGCCAATGGTAATAGTCGTTGGTGTTTTCCTGGATTGGCGAGGTGTGCAGCACCAGGTTGTACGCCGGATCGTCGAGCACCTGGATGGCTTTATTCAACATCAGTCGCAGCATCTTCGCCAGGTTTTCATACAGGCTGGACGGTGAGTTCTCGAAGGCCGATTCATGACGCCTGGGAAGAATCCACGTTTCGAATGGATAACGCGGCGCGTATGGCGCGAGTGTAATGAAGTCCTGGTTTTCCGCCGCGATGCGAATGCGCGACTCTGTTTCCTGGCGAATGATATCGCAATAAATGCAGCGTTCCTTGTTGGCGAAATAGCGGCGTGAACCCTCCAGCTCTTCCACCACCTGCTTGGGCAGAATGGGCAGTGCGATCAATTGCGAATGAGGATGGTCGAGAGAAGCCCCGGCGGCCTCACCGTGATTTTTGAAAACCATGATGTACTTGAAGCGGCGGTCTTGCTTCAGATCCAGGATGCGGTCGCGAAAGGCCCAGAGTACGTCTTCCACGCGCTTCACCGGCATGGTGGCCAGCGTTTCCATGTGGTTGGGCGTTTCAATAATGACTTCGTGCGCGCCGATGCCGTTCATCTTATCGAACATGCCATCGGCTTGGCGGTCCAGGTCGCCTTCAATCCGCAGAGCAGGGAACTTGTTAGGAACAACGCGCAGGTTCCAGCCGGGAGCATCGCGATGTCCATTTTCCTGCAACCGATAGGCCATGATTTCCGGAGGCGTTTTTGCCTCATTGCCGGTGCAAAAAGGACAGAAATTGGCAGCTTTGATGTCTGCGCGCTCGCGCGAGAAATCACTGGGCCGCTTGGAACGATCAGTGGAAATGATTACCCACCGCCCTGTAACGGGATCTTTTCGCAGTTCAGGCACAGCAATATCTTACAACCCGGAACAAAGGCCTGTAACCTTCAAGCCATGGTGAACGCATTGCGGAACAGCTCAATGGAAGTCTCTTTCCCCGGTTCGAAATAGACGCAAACAATATCAAACCGGAACGCCGGACTAGCTTTCATCTTTTGCAGGAACTCCCGTGCCACCGCGGAGAGATCACGCTGCTTTTCCCTGTCCACGGCAACTTCGGCCGGCTGGATGTCGCGCGCGGTACGCGTCTTCACCTCGATGAAACAAAGGATATCGCCATCCCATCCGATTAGATCAAGTTCGCTGCGGCTGCGCGGACTGCGGTAATTGCGCGCAATGATTACGTACCCACGCTGACGGAGATAGAAATAAGCTTCTTCCTCGCCGCTACGTCCGGTGCGGAGGTGGCTGGGACTCGTCTCTCGGCGGGGCAGGAGTGTAGAGGCGCGATCCAGAGCATGGATGACGAACCGCGTGACTTTGCCAGAATGGGCCATGAAGAATAAGCCGCGAATCAACGCGAAAGAACACGAATCATACCAGAGCTGGTGCGGATTCGCGCATTCTGCGTTAATTCGCGGCCATATTTGAGCTGAAGCTACTGCTCCTTCTCAACGATGCTGATGCACTCTTCCAGCACGTCCATCGCGATGTCCGCCTGTTCCTGAGTGATGATCAGCGGCGGCGCGATGCGAATTGAGTTTTCTCCCGCGCCCAGGAAAAGGAGTCCACGTTCAAACGCCAGCTCGACAATCCGGTCGCGCTCGTCATGCGCGGTAGCACGTGTCTTCTTGTCTTTTACGATCTCCACGCCGATCATCAGGCCGCGGCCGCGCACGTCGCCGACCATGGGGTGCAATTGCACCCAACGGCTAATGCGCTTCATGATGTGCCCGCCCACCACCTCAGCGTTGTGCGTGGCTTCACGCTCCAGCACGTTCAGGGTGGCCAGGGCAGCTTCAATGCAAACGGGATTGCCACCAAAAGTGGAGGCATGCGATCCCGGCACCCAGTCCATGATTTCAGCGCGGGCCAGTGTCACGCCTAGTGGCATGCCAGAGGCTATCCCCTTGGCGATGGTGACAATGTCCGGCTCCACGCCCGTGTGCTCGATGGCCCACATCTTGCCGGTTCGTCCGGCGCCGCATTGCACTTCATCAGCCACCAGCAGGATGCCGTGCTTATCGCAGATTCGCCGCAGCTCCTGCATGTACTCGGTGGGCGCAGGCACGTATCCACCTTCACCCTGGATGGGCTCAATGAAGATGGCCGCGCACTCTTCCGGAGGCATAATGGTCTTGAAAACCCGGTCCTCAATAAAGCTCAAGCATTCTTTTAAGTACTGCGCTTCGCCCATTCCCTCCGGACGGCGATAGAGATACGGGAACGGCACGTGCGCCACTCCGGGCACAACAGGAAAGAAACGCCGGCGCTGTTGCACCTTGGACGCCGTGAGTGAGAGCGCTCCCATCGTGCGTCCGTGGAACGCGCCGTAGAACGCGATGATCCCCTGCCGCCTGGTGTGGTAGCGCGCCATTTTAATGGCGGCTTCAATCGCCTCCGTGCCGGAGTTGCCGTAATAAACGCGCACCGGCCCGGAAATGGGCGCCATGTTCGCAAGCCGTTCAGCCAGCGTGATCATGTTCTCGTAGTAGAAATCCGTTCCCGACATGTGGATCAGCTCGCCGGCCTGCTTCTGAATAGCGGTCACCACTTCCGGATGGCAGTGTCCCGTCGAGCAGACGGCGATTCCAGCGGAGAAATCCAGAAACTCATTGCCGTCCACGTCTTCTACAATCGCGCCGCGGCCCGCTTTGGCCACCAGCGGATAAGAACGTGTATAAGACGGGGAAATATATTGTGCGTCACCGCGCAGCACCTTCTGCGCGTTGGGTCCCGGAAGCTTGGTCCGGATCTTCGGACCCGCGGATGTCATGGTCTGAGTGGGCATAAGTCATCCTCTTTTCAAATTGGTTACGTGTTGATGCATTCAGCCTCCATTGAGGCCGCAATGAAGAGGGACTTGCGGGGAATTAGTCGCCGGCGAATAGATTGGCGCGCGCGTGTGAGGGAAGCACCGCCAGGAACCGCCGGGGGCAGACGAGGAAATCCACCCAGCAGGCCAGAGAACGTTCCGGCGTGCTCAGGAGAAACCAGGATGTGCGCGCTTGATTCATGAGCTTAACTTCATTATAGCCTGAAAGCTCCGCGCGTTCGGCGGTTACCAACGTGCATTTGGATGCTGGATTGCACCCGCTGGGATTTTTACCATCGCCAGAGTGCTGCTCGAAGTCCGATACTGATATCAGGATCAAAATGGATCAGCACGGCTGCAGAGCTGTGAAATTCGCGTGGGTAGGCTTGTATGGTGGAAACGAGGTTGAACTCGGGGTCATGAATGCAGGTTGAACAGTTGGATGCGCAACGACAGGCACAGAGACATCGGCTGCGGTTAACGGTGTCTTTCGCCCTGTTGTATGTCCTCTGGGGCGCTACCTATCTTGCTATGCGCGTTGCCGTGCGCGACTTTCCTCCCTACGTCGTTGGTACCACCCGGTATCTTGCCGCCGGCCCCGTGATGCTGGCAGCCTGTGCGTTAATGCGCCGCAAGATCGGTATTACGCGGCATGATTTTTGGCGGTTGCTGGCCATCGGCGTTGCATTGCTGTCGGTCGGCAACATGGGCATTGTCTGGGGTGAAAAATATGTCCCCAGCAGCATGGCTGCGCTGGTCGTGGCTCTTATGCCGATCTGGGTGGTGGCGATTGAAGCATGGGGCTATCGCGCCGGCCGCATGACCGCCCAGGGCCTGCTGGGACTTGCCACCGGTTTGGGTGGTCTTCTTGTGCTGCTGTGGCCGCGTATCGCGTCCGGCACACACCTCGGCCATCTCGAGTTGATCGGCTGCGGTATTCTGGCTTCAGGGTCGCTGGCCTGGGCGCTGGGTTCCGTCTTTTCGCACCGCTTTAAGCTCAGCGTTGATGTGTTTGTTGCGGCGGGCTGGGAAATGACGCTGGGTGGAATCGTGAATGCCTTCATCGCATCTGTGTCCGGCCAGTTTCACCATGTCCGCTGGACGGCGTCTGCCATTGAGTCGGTCGCATATCTGGTTGTGTTTGGATCATGGATCGGCTTCAGCGCTTTTGCATGGCTTTTGGAGAATGTGCCTACTCCTAAAGTGGCGACTTACACCTACGTGAATCCGATTGTCGCGGTCTTCCTCGGCTGGTTCCTGCTCAATGAACCCGTGGACGCATACATGATGGTGGGAGCTGCCATCATCATTGGCTCCGTCGTGCTGGTGAACACGTCAAAGCTGAAGGGCATCGAGAACGAGCTGGCGTCGGCCAATCCCGGAGCCGAGTGAGGAGATTTGGTAATTGGGTAATTTGGAGTGAGTAATTGAAGCATATCGATCCCCCGGAAAAATCACGAACTACCAAATTACTCAATTACAAAACGCACATTTCTCTTCGCATCCAAAGAGATGATGACTCCTTTGACGCCTGCTAAGCCCATTGTGATCGTGGATATGGACGGCACGTTGGCTGACGTGCGCCACCGCCTCCATTACATCAAAGGATCTGGTAAGAAAGACTGGAAACGCTTCTTTGAAGGGCAGGTCCATGACAAGCCGTTTGCAGCCATTGCGCAGCGCGTGCGCAGTCTGTCTGGCGATCACGACATCGTGATTGTAACCGGCCGTCCGGAACAGTACCGCGATGGAACAGAGGCATGGCTGAGAAAGTTCGGCATCCCGTTCTCGCGGATCTACATGCGCCCGGCGGGCGACCACCGGCCCGATTACGTGTTGAAGGGCGAGATTCTGAAGAAGCTTGGCCCGGAGCGCGTCTCGCTGGCCTTTGAAGACCGCCGACCGGTGTGGGAAGTCTACCGCCGGGCTGGAGTTCAGGTGATTGCTGTGAATCATGGAGAAGAAAACCGCGAGATCAACGAAGAGTACCGCAGCATCGCCTGAACGTAATGCCGTGGCTATTTTCGCTTCCACCGGATGCCGTCTTTTGTATCTTCCACAATGATGCCGGCGTCGGTAAGCTGGGCGCGTATGGCGTCCGAACGGGCGAAGTCACGGGCTTTCTTGGCGGTGGTGCGCTCAGAGATGAGTTGTTCCACTTCTGCATCGGAAATTTGACTGGCGGACAGCTTTGATTGTTCAAGCAGGCCGTGCGCCTTGGCCCATTCCGCGGCGTGCGCCATCTTTTCTGCATCGTCGTCTTTCAGCACCGCGAATATTTCATCGAAGTGGCGGAGCGCCGCCAGCAGGGGAGCTTTGTCGCCATCGCGCAGTTCGTCTCGATCAGCCGCAGTATTGGCTTCGCGCACCATGTCAAATACGGCGCCGAGAGCGCGGGCGGTGTTGAGGTCGTCTTCCATGGCGGCGCGCATCTCAGAGCGGGTTTTTGCGGCGAGATCGTGGATCGCCTGGTTCTTGCCCGGCTCCAAGCGGGCCATCTCAATGCGGGCTTTGAAGTCGCGCAGCCGCCCGACGGAGTGGGCGGCCTGTTCCAGCCCCTGAAACGTAAAGTTCAACTGTTTGCGATAGGGAACTGACGTCAGCAGATAACGGATGGCAGACGGCTTATGGCCCTTCAACAGAAGGTCGCGCAGGGTGAAGAAGTTTCCCTCGCTCTTCGACATCTTCTTGCCTTCCACCAGCAAAAAACGCACATGCATCCAGAAACGAGCAAAGGTCTTGCCTGTGAGCGCTTCCGATTGGGCGATTTCATTCTCGTGGTGTGGGAAGGCCAGGTCTTCACCGCCGGCGTGGAGGTCAAAGCTGGGCCCCAGATACTTGGTTGACATCACCGAGCATTCAATGTGCCAGCCGGGGCGACCGGGGCCGATCGTGGATTCCCAGAAAGCCTCGCCTTTTTTCGGCGCTTTCCACAGCGCGAAGTCGCGTGCGTTATCTTTGTCATATTCGTCCACATCCACGCGCGCGCCCACCTCCATGCCGCTGAAATCTTTTTTAGAGAGCTTGCCGTACTCCGGAAATTTGGCAATGCGAAAATAGTAGGAGCCGTCTTCCGTACGGTAGGCGAACCCTTTTTCCTCCAGCTTGCGGATGAACTCCGCCATATCCTGGATGTGCTCGGTGGCGCGCACCACCAGCTCCGGCCGCTCCAGGGTGAGCATCTCCATATCCTCGAAAAACGCCTGTTCGTACTTGCGCGTGTATTCCTGGACTGTCTTGTGCTCGCGGGCGGCATTGCGGATGATCTTGTCATCCACGTCCGTAATGTTCATTACCTGCTTCATCTTGTATCCGCTTTGCAGCAGGAAGCGGCGCAGGATGTCGACGGCGACAAACGTCCGAAAGTTGCCGATATGGCCGTAGTCGTAGACCGTGGGACCGCAGTCGTACATGCGGACTGTGTTGTTTTCAGACGGCCTGAACTCCTCGATTTTATTGGTGAGCGTGTTGTACAGGTGGAGAGGCATGCGGTTCAAACGTCTGATTGTAACAAAGCGGTTCTGACAGCCATTAGCCTTTAGCCTTAGCGTTTAGCGCTTTGGGCCCGGACCGCAGCAGACTTGCCGTTCACGCCTGAGCGCTACGTGTGTGAGAATCGTGGCGCTAATGAGTTTCCAAATGCAGAGTTTAGATCAAAGAGCTAAAGGCTAATGGCCAATGGCTGAGGGCTGCTTTATTCCCACCGCAATGCGAGATCCCTGCTGGCGAAGTCCACGCGCAATGTTTTCTGAGTGTAGGCGCGAAAGTATCCGGGAATTGCGGTGTCGTGATCATAAATTTGTCCTGCAGCGTTCACCTGAACGCGGACTGTGTGGCGCCCGGCCTGCACAGGCAACGTGAGCCCTAGAGAGCCTCCAGCTCCGCTGTGGGAATATGCAGCGCCGTGAAGATTGTCGTGATAGCGCAGCTCTCCGTCCACCCAGATGTAGATCTCGGCGTTGTGGAATGGATAGCTGCCTACCAATTGCAGAGTAGCAGGCCTTGGCTTGTGAGGCGCGAAGCTGCGACCAAAAAGAGCTGCGCCCGCAATCAGCAAGAACACAACAGTGACCAATGCGATGACGAGGCGCTTTCGCGGCCGCGGATGATGCGATCCTGTGGGAAGCCGATTGGCTGCCACTTCAGTGTTGTGACCAGTCGCTTTGATGGGCTCGGCGCCGACAAGGACCGTTCTTTCTGGGCCCGCATTCGATGATGCAGACAGTGGCTCGCCCGAGCGCAGAGCGTTGATATCTGCCGCGAGCTCTCTGCCAGTCTGATAACGTTGCGCGGGATCTTTGGCCAGAGCACGGGCAAGTACGGACTGGTGATTGGTGCCCAACCCGGCGCGCAATTCCGTCACCGGCTTCGGCTCCCTGGTTGCAACCTGTATGCAGATCTCGGTCACCGTATCTCCATCGAACGGCTTTACTCCGGTGAGCAGCCAGTACGCAATCACTCCCAGCGAGAACAGGTCAGAACGGCCATCCACCGGGCTCCCATTGACTTGCTCTGGAGACATGTAGGCTGGTGTGCCCATGAGATGACCTCCCACCGTCGCGTCCTTCATGGCGATCTTGGCGACGCCGAAGTCCATGATTTTGGCCCGGCCTTCCGGAGTCACAATGATATTGGCCGGCTTGATGTCACGATGCACGATGCCCGCGCCGTGGGCGTAATCGAGCGCCAGGGCAATCTGTTCGACAAGGTCGAGCGCTGCTGACGGCGCAAGCTTTCCTTCAGGCGATTGAGCAACGAACTCAGCAAGCGTGAGCCCCTCGGCATATTCCATCACAATGAATGGAGTATGCGTCGCCGCGTCTTCATCGACGTCATAAATGGTAACGATCCCCGGGTGGGAAAGCCGGCCTGCGGCCTGTGCCTCGCGGAAAAACCGCTGGCGGTAATGCTCCATGCTCGTGGAATCACTTTCCGGCACCGCGATTATTTTTATAGCTACGGTGCGGTCGATCTTGGGGTCGCGCGCGCGAAAGACCGCGCCCATGCCGCCGCGGCCTAATTCCGCGACGATCTCATACCGCCCCATTTGTTGCGTGATTGGCATGGCTTGTGAGCGGGGATTGGCAGGATCATAGCACGGAGAATCAAGCACTTAGCCCCTCGCGCGTGTGCCGTTGGTGCATGGCCGTCAGCGCTTTGTCAGGCGGGAGAGAGCTCGCGCAGCTTTTTCACGGCATCGATAAAGCGTTCGGCAACGTAGTCAACCTCTGCTTCAGTATTGAAACGGCCCAGGCCAAAGCGGATGGCGCTTCCCGCAGCTTCATCGCTCAATCCAAGCGCCTT
>DATNDP010000200.1:0-6445 GCA_035553195.1 Candidatus Acidiferrales bacterium | reverse complement strand
TAATCGATCCCGTCTTCGCCAGAACCATCCCGCGCTCCACGTCTTCCTTCGGAATGCCGCGCAGCAGCAACCCCGCGTTGTCTCCCGCCATTCCCTCGTCCAACTGCTTCTTGAACATTTCCACGCCGGTGACCACGGTCTTCCTGGTGTCGCGGAAGCCCACAATCTCCGCTTCCTCGCCCACCTTCACCTTGCCGCGCTCAATCCTGCCCGTCACCACTGTGCCACGCCCCGAGATCGAGAAGATATCTTCAATCGGCATCAGGAACGGCTGGTCAATCGCGCGCGCCGGCAGAGGAACATTCTTGTCCACCGCCTCCATCAGCTCGTCGATCTTCGCTTCCCACTGCGCCTCGCCGTTCAGCGCGCCCAGCGCCGAGCCGCGAATCACCGGCACGTCATCGCCCGGGAAGTTGTACTTCGACAACAGCTCGCGAACTTCCATCTCCACCAGGTCGATCAGCTCGGGATCCTCAACCGCGTCGCACTTGTTCAGAAACACGCAGATGTAAGGCACACCCACCTGGCGGGCCAGCAGCACATGCTCCTTGGTCTGCGGCATCGGACCGTCGGTCGCCGCCACCACCAGAATCGCCCCGTCCATCTGCGCCGCTCCGGTGATCATGTTCTTGATGTAGTCGGCGTGGCCCGGGCAATCCACGTGCGCGTAGTGACGGTTGGCCGTCTCATACTCCACGTGCGCCGTGGCAATCGTAATGCCGCGCTCGCGCTCCTCCGGAGCATTGTCAATCGTGTCGAACGAGCGAAACTTGTTGTTCGGGTTGTGCTTCGACAACACCTTCGTGATCGCCGCCGTCAGCGTCGTCTTGCCGTGATCAATATGCCCAATCGTCCCCACGTTCACGTGCGGCTTCGACCGGTCAAACTTCTCCTTCGCCATGTGCCTATACCTCTCTCGTTCCTTCGTTACTCTCGCGGCATTCGCCGCACAAAACCTGGTTACTTACCCTGGTTCCGGCTGATGATCTCTTCCGAGATCATCCGCGGAGCCTCTTCATACCGCGCAAACTGCATCGAGTACGACGCGCGGCCTTGTGTCGACGAACGAATGTCGTTCACGTAGCCGAACATCTCCTTCAGCGGAACCATGGCCTTGATCACCTGCGACCCGCCCGAGTGCTCCATGCCCTCAATGCGGCCCCGGCGCGAGTTGATGTCGCCGATGATGGTGCCCATATGCTCTTCCGGCACCGTGACCTCTACCGCCATCACGGGTTCGAGCAGCACCGGGCTCGCCTTCCGCGCTGCTTCCTTGTAAGCCATCGAACCGGCGATCTTGAAGGCCATTTCATTTGAGTCGACATCGTGATAACTGCCGTCGTAAAGCACCGCCTTGAAGTCCACCATCTCGTAGCCGGCGAGTATGCCGTTGTGAAGCGCCTCGCGAATCCCCTGCTCGGTCGGCTTGATATATTCCTTGGGCACCACGCCGCCGCGAATTTCATCGACGAACTCGAAGCCCTTACCCGGCTCGTTCGGCTCCAGGCGAATCTTCACGTGACCGTAGTTGCCCGAACCGCCGGTCTGCCGGATGTACTTGCCCTCGGCTTCGGCAGTCTTGCGTATGGTCTCGCGGAAAGCTACCTTCGGCTCGCCTACATTGGCTTCAACCTTGTGCTCACGCTTCATGCGATCGACAAGAATCTCAAGGTGAAGCTCACCCATGCCGCTGATGATGGTCTGCCCGGAATCGGGATCGGTCATCACCTTGAACGTGGGATCTTCCTGCGCCAGACGGCTCAGAGCAATGCCCATCTTTTCCTGGTCGCCCTTGGTCTTGGGCTCGACCGCAACCGAGATTACCGGCGCGGCAAACTCAATGGATTCCAGAACAATCGGGGCTTTGTCGGTGCAGATGGTGTCACCGGTCGTCACGTTCTTCAGGCCGACGCACGCGCAGATGTCACCAGCATAAATTTCGGTGATTTCTTCGCGTTTGTTGGCATGCATCTTCAGCAGGCGGCCAATGCGCTCGGTCTTGCCTTTGGTCGTGTTGAGAACGCTGTCACCGGTCTTCAGGTGGCCGGAGTAAACGCGCACGAACGTCAGCTGGCCGACAAACGGATCTGCCATGATCTTGAACGCCAGCCCGGCAAAAGGCTCATTGTCAGCAGGCTTGCGCTCGAGGATTTTTTCCGGATGGTCAGGATCGTGTCCCTGCGCGGGCGGAATGTCAATCGGCGAGGGCAGGAAGTCCACGACGGCATCGAGGAGAGTCTGCACGCCCTTGTTCTTGAACGCCGTTCCGCAAAGCACGGGGAACAGCTTGAGCGAGATCACGCTCTTGCGCAGCGAGGAGCGCAGTTCGTCTGCGGAGATCGGCTCGCCTTCCAGGAACTTGTGCAGCAGCTCGTCGTCATGCTCGGCGACGGATTCCACCAGTTGCGCATGGAACGCTTCAGCTTTCTTTTTGAGGTCGGCGGGAATCTCTTCCACCTCGTACTTGGCGCCCATGGACTCATCGCGCCAGTAGATGGCCTTCATGCCGATAAGATCGACGACTCCTTTGAAAGCAGCTTCCTGTCCGATGGGGATCTGAATGGCTACGGGGCGGGCATTGAGGCGCTTGCGGATGGTGTCGACGGCATGCTCGAAATCGGCGCCCATCTTGTCCATCTTGTTGATGAAGCAAATCCGCGGGACACCGTATTTATCCGCCTGGCGCCATACGGTTTCTGACTGCGGCTCCACGCCATGCACGGCGTCAAACACCGCGCAGGCGCCGTCGAGCACGCGCAGGGAGCGCTCCACCTCGGCGGTGAAGTCCACGTGGCCGGGCGTATCAATAATGTTGATGCGGATGTCGCGCCAGAAACAGGTGGTAGCGGCGGAGGTAATCGTGATGCCGCGCTCCTGCTCCTGTTCCATCCAGTCCATGGTGGCAGTGCCTTCATGCACTTCACCGATCCGGTGCGTGATGCCGGTATAAAAAAGGATGCGCTCAGTCGTAGTGGTCTTGCCGGCATCGATGTGCGCCATGATGCCAATGTTCCTGCAGCGCTCTAATGGGACCTGTCTAGGCACGTCTTTTCTTAATCCTCAAATTCTTTCTCGATTGCCATTACTGCCAAAATTGCCAAAGATCGCCGAAATTGATCGTTAGGCCCAAAACCGTCTTTAAAACAGGAGTTCAATTTGGATTTTTTGCAATTGTCACTTCTGGCAATTGTCAAAGCTTCGAAACTCTTACCATCTATAGTGAGCAAAGGCTTTGTTCGCCTCTGCCATTCTGTGGACGTCTTCCTTTTTCTTGATCGCCGCGCCGCGCCCGTTGGCCGCATCCAGCAGCTCGTTGGTCAACTTGTCGACCATTCCTTTTTCGCCGCGGTCGCGGGCATAACCCACAATCCAGCGGATGGCCAGCGAGGTCCGCCGGTCAGGATTCACTTCCACCGGGACCTGATAGTTGGCGCCGCCTACGCGCCGCGTCTTCACTTCCAGCAGAGGCTTGGCATTTTCCACGGCCTTCTTGAAAAGCTTCAGAGCTTCATCGCCTCCCTTGGACTGGAGGTTCTCCATGGACTTATAAAAGATGTTCTGCGCCGTGGACTTCTTGCCGCCCCACATCATGGTGTTCACAAATTTGGTCACCAGGGTGGAGTTGTAGATCGGATCCGCAATCGGCTCACGTTTTGGAATGTGTCCTTTTCTGGGCATCGTGTTTAAATCCTCGAAACTCTTGTCTTCCCTCTGCTATTGCCAGAACTGCCAAAATTGCCAAATATCGCCGAAAATCGGCTAAATTAACTTTCGTTGCAGCCCTGGTTTTGCTTCTCGATCCAAACGGCCGGGCGCAACAGTTTTCAAATTTGGATTCTTTGGCAATTGTTGCGTTACTTCGGTCTCTTCGCCCCGTACTTACTGCGCCCCTGCTTCCGGTTCGCGACGCCGGTGGCGTCCAGGGTTCCACGCACAACGTGATAGCGCACGCCGGGGAGGTCCTTCACGCGGCCTCCACGGATCAGCACAATCGAGTGCTCCTGCAGGTTGTGTCCCACGCCGGGGATATACGTCGTCACTTCGATTCCATTGGTCAGGCGGACGCGAGCGACCTTGCGCAGAGCCGAATTCGGCTTCTTGGGCGTCTGTGTGTAAACACGCGTGCAAACCCCGCGGCGTTGCGGACAGGACTGCAGGGCGGGGCTGGCCGTCTTGTAATTCGGCGCCGTTCTACCCTTGCGAACCAACTGATTGAATGTCGGCATGTTTCCCTTCTAAACCTTCCGTTTTTCGCGCACCACAGCTATCCCACGCGCGTGCCGGGCGCGCTTTTTAAATCCCTCACACGGGACTGGCTACCAAACGAGTGCAGCCATGATTCCGCCCAAAACTGGCGGAAGAATTGAAGTTACCTTTCGGTGGCCGGGTTCACGACGGTGGCGCCGAGCCAGGACGGGGGCGCTCCGTTTCGTTCTCCCTCAAGCTCGCATACCCTTCAACGGGGTGAAGGAAGCGCGAACTTCGTTTTTCAGCGAGGCATGCCCTGCTTACGGGCCATCAGCCCTCGGGCAAATTTTTCTACAGCTTACGCGTACAGCAAGCTAAATTGTTCTCGCGGAACCTTCTTACTATAGCAAGCGGTTTCGGTTACCGTCAACACGCCCGACGCGGACATCCGCCGGGTTGCACAGCCGGGAACCAAGAAAATAACCGTACTCCCATGCTAAGAGCAAATTTGCAGGCAAGACTCTGCGTTCGACCCGTTCCTCCATGAGGAAACGTGTCCCTCATGGGTGCACGCGGTTCCCCAGAACCCACGATTCATAATTGATGGCCTGTTGAAGAAATGCAATTCAGAATCTAGACTGAATAATCGTCTTCCTCCTGATATGACCTTTAGAGATTGCATGCAGTCGTCGCTCGCTAAAACTCTGCTGCTGGCTGCGGTGGGCGTGGCCCTGGCCGGTTGTGGCGGGGGCTCGTCCAACAAGAACACGGTCGCCGTCGTCAGTCTCACACCGGCAGCCGTTTCCATTGTCTCCGGACAGGTAGCGCAGCTCACGGTTTCAGCGGTGGATTCCACTGCCACACCTGTGACTGCGACGACGTTCACGTTTAATTCGTCGAATCCCAACCTTGTAACCATTTCACCCGCCGGTCTTGTCTGCGGCGGCGTATGGGATTCCACTTTCGTCACCTGCAATGGAAATGCTCCTACCGGCACCCCCCTGACGGGCACCGCGACGGTGACGGCTACGGCGTCCGGCATCAGCAGTGCTCCCATTACCGTCTCCGTACACCAGAGCGTTACCTCAATTAAAATTACGGCTCCGACTGTCAACAACGCCAACGCGTGTCTGTCGCACGCGCAGACGCTGCAATTCACGGCGCAGGCATTTCACAACGGAACTGATATCACCAGCTCGGTGGGCCAGTTCTCCTGGAGCAGTTCAGACGGCACAGTGGCCGGCGTTGACCCGAACGGTCTGGCAACGGCGAACGCTCCCGGCGTCGCCGGTATTGTCGCCAGCATCGGTGGCGTAAGTTCGCAGTCGGTCCAATTCAACACCTGCATGCCCAAGCAGATCGTGCTGCACCTCTCGGGAGATCCGGCGAACACTCCTACTCTTTCCGCTGTGATGAACGTGAGCGACACAAAGACGGTTCAGGCAGACATGGTCGATGTCAATGGCACGTCGGTTCCTTCGGCGCCGGTCTCCATCGTCAGCAACAACGCGGGAGTCGCAACCATCGCGGGCGCGACCCTGACTGCGGTTTCTCCCGGTGGAGCGGGGCTGGTGGCGGTCTGCGCACCTCCAAGCTGTGGCAATGGCAAGAACCAGACCGTTTACAGCAACCTTTTCAGCGTCACGGTGAACGGCGCCACTCAACCGACGACGGTGTACGTAGGCACCACCACAATCCCTGCGCCGGGCACTTCACCGGCGATCGTACCCATTGATACCAGCAAGACCCCGCCAGCAGCCGGCACACCCATCATCCTTCCTGGAGCGCCAACGTCGATGGGCTTTTCCGCGGATGGAACCAAGTTTTACGTGGACACCAGCTCCGGACTTGTCGCCGTGGATCCTTTTACCAACGCGGCTACCCTGATTGACGCGGATCCTATCGGCGTGATTCTTGCCGTTTCGCCCGACGGCACCAAGGTCATCATTTCCAACGTCAAATTCCAGGCTGATGTGCCTTCACAAAGGTTGTTCATTTTCAATTCCAGCAACAGTACGCTGCAGACGTTTATTCTCCCCGGCGCAGTAGCCGCCGCGTTCACCAGTGATGGTTCCAGAGCTTACATTGCGGCCAATTTCGTTGATCCGGTCAGCGGTAATCGTCAAGCCCAGGTTTATGTCTGGTCGCCCGTGACCACGCTTCGAACAATCCCTGCCACCGGCGCGCCAAACAGCGTGGCTTCCATTGCGGCTGGGCCGCTCATGTACATGGCCAACGGCAGCACAGTAAATGTCCT
>DATNDP010000199.1:0-35994 GCA_035553195.1 Candidatus Acidiferrales bacterium | reverse complement strand
GATCACCCGCGGAACGCCCGCGTACATGAAGCCGCGCGTCAGGCCCACGATTCCCTCGCCGCGAATTTCTTTGCCCAGTCCGGTCTCGCAGGCGCTCAGGACCACAAGGTCAGCCCGCAGCTTCAGGTTGTAAATGTCGTTGGCGCGAAGAAAGCCCGCCTCCGCCTGGCCATTTCTGTCCACCAGCGAGAGCACGATGGCTGAGAGCTCAGGGTGCTCGCTGTCAAGATATCCATGAGTTGCGAAATGCAGGTAGCGATAGCGGCCAAGATCGGGGCTGGTGGCGGTTGCCAGGCTGGCGCGGAAGTCGAGCGCTTCCAGGCTGTTCTTGGCCGAGGCCAGCTTCATGATGCGGTCTGCTTCCTGGCGGGTAAAGGGAAGCCGTGGGATCTGAAGTTGTCCGTTCGTGCTGGCGGAGTCCGCTGCAGCCAGATGTTCCAGGATGCGCGTCTCATCGCTTTGAGCGGCTTCCACACCGGTCTGTGCCGGCGCGCTCTGCGTGTCAGCCGCCGCAGTCTTCTTGGCAACTGGCACCGGTTCAGCTTTGCCAGCTTCGGTCTGCTTATTGCCGGGCTGAGCGCTCTGCGGCTCCGAGGCTTTGGCCGCTTTTCCGGCCTCGGCGTAGGCAATGTGTACACGAGGATCCGAGGGCTCGAAGACCGGATCAGCCAGCACGGCAACCAGTCCGGGCGCGGGTTTACGTCCGGCGACTTCCTTGCGCAGCTCCGCGATGGTGGAGGCTGAAGGCAGACTGACAATTTCGTGATCTTCAACTAAGTAGTGAGCTGGTTGGGGGAGCGCAGGCGCCCCCGCCTGCGCAGACGCAACTTGATTCTGGTCCGCATCCGAGAGCGACTGCGCTCCAGTGTGTTGGGGAACGGGCAACATCGCAAACGGAACATGCTGCAGCGACCCATCCGTGATTAGCACCAGCCGCTTGTGACCGAGATCGGTCGCCGCCGGCGCGAGCACCATCTGGCTCAGCTTCGCCGCAGCCTGCGGCAACTGGGCATCCGCCTTGGCGTTGCGGGCTTGCTTCTGGTCGGGCAGTTCTCCGCGAACGTAAGTCCCGCGCGCGGTGAGCAGCTCCGCCACTTCGCGCACCTGCTTTTCGATCTCATTGCGTTTAGGGAGCTCATACGTCTTCAGGCCCGCCGTGCTTACCACCCACAGGTAGCTCTGCTCGCCGCCCAGCGAGTATTCAAGCAGCAGCGTGTCCGGATCGAGCACCTGCTGCTGAATTTCCTTGAAGGTCAGTGGCTGAGGCTGCGTCACCGCCGCATATTCCGGACTGCTCTTGCGGATCTCGAGCTCAAGCTGCCGGTGCTGATCTTCGAGGTCGCTGATTTCCTTCTTGAGCGCCGCAGCTTTTTCTTCTGTTCCCGCGCCGCGCAGCGTGAGCAGCCGTTGGGCCTTTGAATTCAAAAGTCCGGAAAGCTCATGCTCGCGCGCAAGCAGCCTGGGATCCACGCCGCGACGGAAATCCACCCGCGCCTCAGCCAGCATCTCCAACAGGCTGCGTGCCCTCTGGCGCTCGGCGGCGTTGAAGGCCTCTACGTCATGCCCGGCGTGCGGCTCTTCCTTATGCATGCGCATGAGGAGGTCAATGTAGAACTCGCCCATGCTCTGCTGCGTGGCAAAGTAGGACGCGCGGTCCTGCTCCGCTCCGGCATGAGAGCGCACCTGTTCGACAAGAGAGATCCCTTGTTCGGCATGCTTGCGGGCAGCGGAGAGCTGGTTCTGGTCGCGCTCTACCCGAGCGATTCCGAGTAATGCCTGGGCTTCGTGGTTGCTATCGCCTACCTGCTCGAGAAGCTTGATTGCCTGGTTGTATGAATCAGCGGCTTTGTCGGGCTGAGGGATGGAAGCATAAACATCACCGATCATGTTCAGAGCCAGGCCTTGTCCGCGATGATCGTTGACACCTTCCAACAACTTGAGCGATTGCTGCAGGGCATCGAGAGCTTTTACGCGGTCTCCGCGCAAAAAGTACGAGTATCCCAGACCACTGAGCGTCTTGCCTTCACGCCAGTGATCGCCGATGCTCTGGGTGATTTTGAGTGCATCTTCGTAGGCCTGTGTGGCTTCGGCCATTTGCCCAAGTTTTTGATAGGCGTTGCCCATCTGCACGAGGGTGTCGGATTCGCCACGCTTGTTGGCAGCTTTACGATGGAGAGCCAATGCCTCGTGAAACTCACTAAGAGCTTTGGTGGTGTCCCCAAGCAGATAGTCTGTTCCGCCAACATTTGTAAGCGTTATTGCCTCGCGAGCGGTCAGGCCAAGCTCATGAAAGACAAATACAGCCCGACGGTAATGACTGGCTGCATCCTCCCAATTTCCCAGATCGGCGTAAAGCTTGCCAATATTGTTTAAGGCAGCAGCTTCGCTCTCACGCTCTCCTCGTGAATGCAGCAAAGGGAGCGCTTGTTCATAGGCATCAAGCGCTTTTGTTGCGTCACCGAGTACATCATACGCTCCTCCAATATTGACTAAAGTACTGCCCTGCATCGGGATATCATCCAGAGCGCGGAAAGTGGAGAAACATGCCTTGTAGCTTTCCAGGGCAACTACAAAGTCTCCCAGTTGTGATTGCGCTAGCCCTATTCCATATAGCGAAAGCGCCTCGTCATATTTTTGTCCGTGCGCACGATAGAAACTGGACGCATCCTTAAATTTTTCCACCGCTGACCTCAGAGAATCAGCATCGCCCTTTGTCAGCAGACCCGTAGCTTGGTCGGAATCGCGAGCCGCCTTTGCATATTCGTCGTCAGCCAAGGTCGGTTCACTCATCGAAACTCGGATGCGATATTTTCCTGATGGGGCTTTAGGATTTCCGGAAGAAACTCTCAGCCGGTACTCTCCCCCAGCTACAATTACGGCTATAATTTCACGTCCCCAATCGCCATTCAGGTTGTCGGAATGCGCGATAGTCTTTCCGTCAGAACCGACGAGCACCACCTCCAGATCTATACCTTCCTGCTCAATTAAGGCATTGAAAAATTTCGCGGAGTCAAGGCGGAGGTTGTAATCGTGAGACTGGCCGCCAGAGAGCCGACGCTCAAGAGTGGTGCCCTGTTTGAGCTCAGTACTTTCCTGGGCGCGGGCGTTGTGGAGGGAGACCAACAACCATGCAGCAATTACCCATCCGCCTGCGACTCTCTTTGACAAACGCGATTTGTATCCCTTTTGATTCAAGTTCAACCTAAGCAAACAGGGCAGAGAAGCCTCTGCCCTGTTAAGATTCATAACAGCATTGCTTCCCACTACTACGGGTTGGTTTGTGTGGCCTGCCACGTGCCGGGACTGTCTGCAATCACGCCAATAACAATCATCAGCAGATCGATCACTGGTCTGTCTCCTTTCGCGGTTCACATTAAGCTTGAACCACGGCCGTAACTATAGCCTCGTCCTTGAGCTGCACGGCAATCACTTAGTAAGCTGCTTTCTTGCGCGCCTCCATCGTGACTGGCACTGGCATCGGGTTGGTCTGGGTTGCCTGCCATGTTCCATTCGTGCGTTTCTTCGTGTTGTACGTTCCCGTGAAAGTGGCCGATGTGGTGGTCGCGCCCGGCTGCAGAGTGCCTGTGTAGACATGGTTCTCCTCGGTGGTCCAGCTCAAAGTGAGCTGGCCATTCACAGCCGCCCAGCTTACCGGCACAATCTCGGTCTTGTTGTTCTTGGTGTAGGTTACGTGGTCCTGCAGGGGCTGGGGCGTGGAACCCAACTGTTGCCATGCGAAAGTTTCCAGATTGATGGTTGCGTGGACCTGGCCGTTACCATCAATCTTAATTGGATAGCCGCCCACGGGCAGGGCAACCCCGCCATTGTTGCCATTGCTGGTCCAGTCATTGTTAAAAGCGTTATATTGCAAGATGCAGTTCTTGCCATCATTGCTGGCAAACTTAGTTGGATTGCTTGCCTGGCTGCACTGGAAACCGTAGTTTGTGCTCCCAATGGTGAAAGAGAGCACGCCTGAGTCAGGGTAGTAGGTAACGTTTACGCCCTCGGCCTGGCCGCTCGCCACCCACCATGCCGTGCTCGTTTCAAGGTCACCTCCATCCTGCATAAGCCGGAGACCGCCGACAAAGGTCCCGTTTGAGGTGAGATCGAAGATGCCGCTGTCCAAATCCGTTCCCTGGTAAATCCAAGCTGGCATTTTGTTCCTCCTTACAGTCAAAGTTGAAGAAAAGGGGCTTTTCCGCTGAATTTCACACTGCTTTCTTGTGCGCCTCGTAGAGCCTTTCCTCCGCAGGCATCGGCATCGGGTTCGTCTGTGTCGCTTGCCAGGTTCCGTTGACGTCCTTTAGGTTGGGGCGGCCATCGTTCACATTGCCGTGGTACTTTGCCGGATTCGGCCCCTGCGCCCCCGTGTAAGCTCCGCTGAAGTTGTAGGTCCCATTATTGGGCACGGTTACGGAGAAACTGATGTCCTGGCCGGGATTGGGAGGGTTCTGCGTGCAGGGAATCCAGGTGTTGGAGCCGGTGGGCTGAAAAGAGAAAATGTAATCAGGACCAACCATTCCAATGCTGAGTGTTCCGTTCGGGTTATTGCTGAACCCGCTTACCGATACGCTGAATGTTCCAGTGTGAATTGACATGTACTTCCTCTCCTTATGCTGCTGAATTACTTCTGCTGAGTTGGGGTCGCTTGCAATGAGTCCTGGACAAAAATGCTTCTGCTGGGAAATAACGGTCAAATGCGCCGATCCGCCATCTCCTGACCGGACGAAGGTCAGTTACATGAAGTCGGGTTCTAAACCTGGGCAAAGGTAGTGACCTCCGTCAGGCCACTTGACTGAAACGAAAAACGCGATTGTCCGGCATCCTAGTCTGCCGTTCCGGCCACGTCAACGACTTCGGAACCTTAGAGCCGGAAAATCTTATTCGTGCTGGCTAGAAGCATTGCAACTGACACGCCAATCCGCATTCGTGATTGGAAGACAAGAAAACGCTAATTTTCAGAGGCAGAATGCACGGGAATTCGCTGTTTAGAAGATCACCTCAGGCAAGGCGATTAGACGATTGTCTATGGCGCGGACAATCGTCTCGCGCAGATTTTTAAATTTCAAATTTCAAATCTTCAGTCTGCTCATCTGTGCTCCAACTCCAACCCGCTCACCAGCAACTCGCCCCGCCCGGTCACTGTACTCATTTTGCTGTCCTGATCCACGCTGACCTGAACCGCTGCGGACTTGGTCAGATCGTTGCGGATCGCCGCATCCAGCTTCCCATCCCCAATGAGCGAATCTTTTGTTCTGGCCACCTGGTTGACTGCCTGTTCCAGTTCAGCAACAGGTTTGTCAGCCCAGACGATCCAGAACTTTTCCTTCCCGGGACTGTCATTGAAGACCAGCCACCCGCTCTGCACGTTCTGGTACGCCATGACTTGGGCCGAACCGTTGTTCACTGATGGCGTTGGGAAAACCAGCGCAAGGGCCGGAATACCGTTTGCTCCCGGGCCATCATTCAACAGGTACAGCGATCCCGGCTGCGGTAATGAAAAGTCAAACTTCACCTTCCAGCCGTTCTCGAATATCTCCCGCCCGGTGGCGCGAAATGGCTCCTGATACGGCTTGCCGTTGCGCATCCTCTGCACCAGCAGGGAATAGGTAAAGCGACGCTCGGGAGCGAGCGCTGCTTTTTGCTGATGTTTACCCAGCAGAGCCCAGATCAGCAGCGCGGCCGCAACTGCGGCTGCGACTGCCACAAGCGAAAGCACCAGGCGCGTAGCATTTCTCCTGGGAGCCGGACTGGATGTTTGCTGCACGGCGGCAGGCGCTGAATGGATGGTTCTGCTGCGCACGGCTGCCGGATCGCTGTCCAGAGACTTCCGGAGCTGCTTCAGGTCCAGAGCCATGTCCTGAATGGATTGATACCTGTCTTCGCGTTCCTTGGCCAGCGATTTGGCCAGAATGTGACCGAGCTCAGTGGGGGCCTCGGTGCGAATCTCAGTAATCGGCTCCGGTTCGCGGTTCAGAATCGCCGCCAGCGTATCGGTGAGCGTTTTGGCGGCGAACGGACACTTGCCCGCCACCATTTCATAGAGCACCGTGCCCAGACTCCATACATCTGTGCGCCCATCCAGTTCCTGGCCCCGCGCCTGCTCCGGCGACATGTAAAGCCAGGTACCCAGAACGCGTCCGGGCTCAGTCATGGCCAAAACCGCAGTTGCGGTAGGCGCGTTAGGATCGCTTACCTGCGCGCCGAGCGGCGGCTCGGCCAGCTTGGCCAGACCGAAGTCGAGCACTTTCACATATCCATCGGGCCGGACCATGATGTTTTCCGGCTTTATGTCGCGATGCACGATGCCGGCCGCGTGCGCGGCCGCCAACGCGCCGGCGGCCTGGGCGGTGATATCCAGCGCTCGCTTGATCGGCACAGGTCCGCGTCTGATGAGCTGCCGTACTGTTTCTCCCTCGACGAACTCCATCGCAATGTAGCGCGTCTCGCCCGACTGGCCGATGTCATAAATGGTGAGAATGTTGGGATGGTTTCGCGCCGAAGCCGCTTTGGCTTCCTGCTCGAACCGCGCTACTCGCTCAGGCTTGCTCAGGGAGTCCGGCGGCAGCACCTTGATGGCCACCATCCGCCCCAGCCGGGAATCACGTGCGCGATACACCTCTCCCATTCCGCCCGCGCCGATTGGGCTTAGGATTTCGTATGGACCTAGTTGTGTCCCGCTGGGCAGGCTCATTGGCAATGAGTCTAACCCAAAGAGACGGCGAGTGATTTCGTGAGACAGTACCGCGGAGAATACGTCAGGCGGTGCGTTCCAGCAGGAGAAGCGTGCGGTCGTCCTGCGCTTCCTGACCGGCGGAGAAGGTCTGCACGGCAGCCAGAATGTCGGCCAGAGGATCCTGGGAAAGAAGATACGGTTCGAGGCCGCTGAAGCCGAACTCAGCCCCGGCGGGACTCTCGGTTTCGGTGATACCGTCAGTGAGGATGAGCAGCCGCGAGCCCGGGGTAAAGGGACGCTCTATAGCGTGAAACCGGACGTTCGGCATGAGACCGACGGGCATATCCCCATCCGTAATCTGGCTGACCGTCCCGTTTTCCAGCACGATCGCGGGCACGTGGCCGCAGTTGACGACCCGCAACGTTCCTTTGCGGTCGAGCTGCGCAGCCATAAGCGTGGCGTACTTCTGGCCGGCGACACGGGAGCAGAGGAATCTGTTCACGGATGCGACCGCATCAAGCAGGCTGGTGCCGCTGGAAATCTGGGCATAGAACATGCCGTGGATGACTGAAGCCAGCAGCGCGGCTGAAACTCCCTTGCCGGAGACGTCAGCGACAATCACAGTGACCGCGTCAGGACTCACGTTGACGTCATAAAGATCGCCGCCCACTTCCTTGCACGGAATACTGCGGCCGGTAACGCGCGCGAAATCGCAACCCACATCCGCGGCGGAGATCAGGCTGCGCTGAATGCCCGCGGCAATTTCCATTTCCTTGTGATACTGCCGGGCAGCCTGTTCGCTTTCCACCAGCATGGCGCTTTCCAGCACGGCGGCGCACTCGCTGGCCAGAGCGCGCAGCACGTCATTGCTCACGCCGGAAAGGTTACGGGAAATCGAGCGCCCGTCCAGATAAAGCACCCCGCTGACCTCAGCTCCGGCCGGTGCAGCCGAAACGCGCTTCAACCGCAGAGGAATGGCGATGACGGTGCGCAGTTCATTGAGCACAATACTTTGCCGCGCCGCCAGGGCGGCTTGTTGCGCTGTATCGCCCGTGATGAACTCGGAGGCCGAGCTCATGGCTTCCTGCACCACGGAATGGGAAACGTCGCGATCGGCAGTGATGGGATTGCCCGCTGCATCCTGTCCGCAGGCGAGTGCAGGCTTGCCATCCTTTTGTTTGAGATAAATAAAGCCGCGTTCAGCCCGCGTGATGCGCAAACCCACATCAAGCATCTTCCGCAGAACGTCATTTACCACCAGGCCGCTGCCCAGGCTGCGTGTAGCGTCGAGAAAGAGGCGCAGTTTTTCAAGTTCCGAGCTGTCCGAATCCGCCACCAGGCGGGTAAGAAGGATGTTTGTGGAGCTGCTGGCCGGCTCGCTTTCAACGAATGTCAATTTCAGGCCGGGCGCGCCAAGCGTAATCTCGTCGCCCGTTTTCAAAAGCTGGCGTTGGATTCGCGTGCCGTTTACAAACGTTCCATGCCGGCTATCGGCGTCCAGGAGGTAAAACTGGTCGCCTTCCTGGAGAATCTTGGCGTGCAGGCGCGACACGCGAAAATCAGGGATGATGGCATCGCAATCATCGGAGCGGCCAATAGCGAATGGAGAGGTCGTGATCGGAACTCGGCGCTGCTGCCCGCCTACCTCAATCACGAGCGTGCGAAGGAGAGGCCGGACTGGTAAAGCAACTGCCATGCCCACATATTCTACTGCCGATGCTTGCTGACGGGGCAAAACTGTCTGTTGGCAAAGCGCCGCAAAGCCGCGGAACCGCCCATCTATGCAGGGAATCCAGCGTTCCTGTATAGTGGCATTTCAGTAAAACCAGATTATTTCACTAGGCAGTAGCCCTTATGCGCTGCGGTGCATGCAGATAATAAACTGGTATATGCAGCCAGCGTTCTTGTTCAATCTGCGCCCGGAGTGAGGCAACAGAGATAAATACGTGCGACAAGGTTTAATCCTCAAGCTTTTCCTGCTCATTGTTCTTTTCGTGTCCGGCGCGGTCGCGCAAACAGAATCCCAACCGAGCGAGCGGCAGCAGCCAATGCCGCAAGTTCCGCGCCCGAGCACGGGAATTCAGATCACCAATTCCGGGGCTGAAGGAGCCCAGCCCGGGGACCGTGAATATTTGCGAGCCCAACAAGAGGCAGAACAGGAGGCCAATCAGGGCCGCAGGCGCGCGGAAGAGGAAGCACTTGCCGTACGCAGGCTTCCGCCCGAACCGGACATTGAATTCCAGGATTTTGTCTCCGCCACCTTGGGATACAGGCTTCCTATCTTCGGGCAGAACCTGTTTCACAATATCCCATCGACGTTCGCGCCGCTGGACCACGTTCCGGTTACGCCGGACTACCTGATCGGCCCCGGCGATGAACTGCTGATCCGTGCCTGGGGCCAGATTGACGTGAACTACCGCGCCACGGTCGATCGCACGGGTACCATCTACCTGCCGAAAGTCGGCGCCATCAGCGTTGCCGGGGTTCGCTATGACCAGATCAATGATGTGCTGCGCGCGGCCGTTGGGCGCGTGTTCAAAAACTTTGACCTTAGCGTGACCATGGGCCGGCTGCGCTCAATCCAGGTCTTTGTTGTGGGCCAGGTAAGAAGACCAGGCAGTTACACCGTGAGCTCCCTCAGCACGCTGGTGAACGCTCTGTTTGCATCCGGCGGACCATCGAAACGCGGCTCCATGCGACACATCGAGCTCAAGCGCCAGGGCAAAACGATCACCACGTTTGACCTTTATGATCTGCTGGCACGCGGTGACAAAAGCCATGATGTGCAGTTGCTCCCCGGAGACGTGATCTACGTCGCGCCCGTGGGCCCTCTGGTCGCCCTTGCTGGAAGCGTCAATGTTCCCTCCATCTATGAACTCACGGGACACGAGACTTTCGGCGATGTGCTGAATGATGCCGGTGGCATGACGACGACGGCGGGAGGGCAGCACGCGTTCGTTGACCGGATTGAGAAGAACGTCCGCACCACCACCGAATTCGCGCTGGATGGCGCGGGGAAGAAGCAGGAGCTGCACGATGGCGACATCATCCGGCTTCTGCACATTTCTCCTCGCTTTGACAATGCCATTATTCTGCGCGGCAACGTAGCCGTTCCCGGTCGCTATCCGTGGCGCGAAGGCATGAGGGTGAAAGATCTGATTCCCACACGCGAGTCGCTGGTGACGGAGGAATTCTGGAAACGGCAGAATGCCCTGGCCATCAATCCAGAGAGCCGGAGCTTCCAGCTAAGAGGCAGGCAAGGCGCCCAACAGGAACAGGAATACCCTTACCAGCAATACGGGAACCCGCCTTACGGCAACCGCCCTTCAGAAATTGCGCCCGCGGGAACAGCGTCGGGACGGCCGTCGCAGCAGCGCGGGAATCAGCCCTACAGCGATCAAAACCAGCCTCTCTTTGACAGCAGCGGCTTCCCCATGGAGCAGCCGGACTACAACGACCAGCGCCAGCCGATGAGCCGCACCGAGGCGGAGCGCAAAGCCGAAGAAGAGCTGAAGAACCAGGTGAAGCGCTCAGCGGCTGAGATCAACTGGGAATACGCGGTGATCCAGCGCATGAACCCGGACGACCTGACCACTCATCTGCTGCCATTCAATTTGGGGAAGGCCATCGCGGGCGATGTCACGCAAAACCTTGAGCTCCAGCCGGGAGACGTGATCACCATCTTCTCTCAGTCGGACATGCAGGTGCCGATCGGCCAGCAAAGCAAGTTTGTCCGCCTGGAAGGTGAGTTCAGTTCGGCGGGCGTTTACCAGGTGCAGCCGGGGGAAACCTTGCGGCACCTGATTACGCGCGTAGGAGGTTTCACCCCGCAGGCTTATCTCTATGGCGCGGAGTTCACGCGCGAATCTGTGCGCGAAGACCAGCAGGAACGGCTGGATCAATATGTCAACGATCTGGAGAAGTCAGTCGAGCGCGGCGCCAGTTCGCAACGGAACCTCACTCCCGAGGAGGCCCAGGCGGAAAGGCAGTCACTGGAAGGCCAGCGCCGGCTGCTCGATAAGCTGCGGCAACTGAAGGCCACGGGACGGATCGTGCTGGAACTCAAGCCCGACGCCAGCAGCCTCTCGGAATTGCCTGACCTGGTGCTCGAGGACGGCGACAGGTTGCTGGTCCCATTCCGGCCGGCCACCGTCAACGTGATCGGCTCGGTATACAACACGAATTCCTTCATCTACAAGCCGGGCAAAACATTCGGAGACTATTTGAAGCTGGCCGGCGGCACCACCCAGAACGGGGACAAGGGCAGGTCGTTCATCATCCGCGCCGACGGAACCACGGTCAGCAAACATGGACACTCCGGACTGCTCGTAAATAACTTTGATGGCACAAAGCTCATGGCAGGGGACACCATTGTCGTTCCAGAGAAGCTTGACAAAGGGGTAGTCCTGCGGGGCTTTAAAGACTGGACCCAGATCGTGGGCCAGTTCGTCCTCGGTGCCGCGGCTGCAAAGGTCTTGTTCCCATAATTTTGTGCGAGCATCTGGTTCTTTCTCAGGCGGGGCCCATCAGCCCCGCCGATTTTGTTCTCTACGTTCTGACGGATATGGGAACTCTCCGCACTGGCTGTTCGTATGTGAAACACAGATAAACTGTTGACAGCTATACTCGGCACGACGGGGAGACTGCTTGGAGGACCAGCAAACAGGGGTATTAGTCCACCGATGTCTGGCTGGAGACGCAGCCGCATGGGAGGGAATAGTCCGCCTGTATAACCGTCGGGTATACAACTTGTGCTACCGGTTTACAAATTCCGCCCCGGACGCCGAGGACCTTACCCAGGAGGTTTTTATCCGCGTGTACCGCACGCTGGCCAGCTATGATGTTGAAAAGGGGGCGTTTAATACCTGGCTGACCACGCTCACACGCAATCTGCTGGTGGACCATTTCCGGCGCAGCAAACAGGAACGCATGACGGACTCAATGGACGCCGGGTTGGGCGATGAAGAAGATGCACCAAAGCTGAGTGAAAGACTGCCTGACCGTGGCCCCGCCCCGGATGACCACTTGGCCACTCAGGAAACTCAGAAGGTGGTCAGAGCGGCCCTCGCCCGGCTGTCGCCAGACCTGAGGGAGGCAGTGATCCTGAGGGACCTGCAAGATATGGATTACAAAGAAATTGCCCAGGTTCTGCGGGTTCCCGAAGGGACAGTGAAATCGCGTATTAACCGGGGGCGGATGGAACTTGCGCGATTACTTTCTCGTAATAAAAAGCAGGCAGGCTTATGAACAGCCAGGGCAGACAATCCGGTATGGAATGCAGCCAGTTTGAGGCTTTGCTGGCTGACGCTCTCGACGGCGCACTCAAGGCAGAGAGCACGGAGGCGTTTGAAGCCCACCGCCTGAGCTGCTCAATTTGTGGTCCGCTCTTCGCGGAGACCCAGGAAGGTATGCTGCTGCTGAATGGGCTTGATGCGGTTGAGCCCCCCAAGAACCTGATGCACAACATCCTTGCCGCAACCAGCCTTGCCGAGAAACAGCAGGCGGCAGCCTCCATCCCCGAAAGCTGGCTGGAACGCTTAAAGCAGAGACTGCCATCGCCCATGGCGGGGATGTTGCATTCGCGTTTTGCCACATCGTTTGCCATGGCGTTCTTCTCCCTGGCGCTTACGTTGAACCTGCTGGGGGTGAGGGTCTCACAGATTGACTGGCATCCCAGCGCGCTGCGCAAGTCTGTGGTGCTGGAGTACACGCATCTTGAAGCCCGCGTGCAGCGCTATTACGAGAACATGCGCATTGTGTATGAAGTTGAATCGCGTGTGCAGGGCCTGAAGAAAGCCACCACGCCAGACCAGAATCGAAACAATAACAAACAGGAACAGAACCGCAACACCATGCCGGGTACAAGCGGTCATCCTCAGGACAACAACAACCTGGAGCAGAATGGTTCTCTTTTCGCCCAGTCCACTACGACACACCAAGGAGCCCAGATATGAACTGCGCCGTACACACGGACACACCGGCAGCCGCGTTCTGCCGGACTTGCGGGAAGGCGCTCTGCGAGAACTGTAAACGCGATGTAATGGGAGCCATCTACTGCGAACCGTGCATTGCCGCCCGGCTTCAGGGAGCTGCGGCTCCAGGACAGCCCGTGGTGGTTCCTGTAGCTGCCGTACCCAATGCGCCCAGCCCAGGCGTAGCCATGCTGCTGGGCTTTATCCCGGGTGTGGGCGCCATGTACAACGGCCAGTTTCTGAAAGCCTTTATCCATGTGGTCATCTTTGTGGTATTGGTGATGGCGGCCAACAGCATCTCCGATGCTTTTGGATGGCTGGTGGCATTCTGGATCTTCTACATGGCTTTCGAGGCGTATAAGACAGCGCAAGCCAAGATGCTGGGACTTCCTGCGCCTGATTTGCTCGGCATCGACCGGCTGTTTGGAATCCAGGAACATCACCCTGCTCCACCGCCGTTTGTGACTCCAGCGGGTTCAAGCTCACCGGCCTCCGCCGCAGAGCCCACAGTGGGCACGCCGGCAGCAGCAGCCCCGGCTTTCACGCCAATGGCGGAGACTCCTGCGCAGCCTGCGGATAATCAGGCGCCGGTAGGTGCGATCGTATTGATCGCTCTGGGCGTTCTGTTTTTGCTGGGCAACATCGGCCTGTTCAGCATGCACCGCATGTGGCCGGTGATTTTGATCGCAGTGGGATTGTGGATCGCATACAAACACGTAACGCAAACGCAGAGGACATAAGGAGCCGATAATGTCAGGTTACACGCGAAACAGACATTGCCCCTGTGCCCGCTGCCGGGCGCACGGATTGATGGGCGCGGCCCTGGTGATCACCGTGGGAGTGCTTTTTCTGCTCGACACCAACGGAGTTATTGCGTTCCACCAGAGTTGGCCTGTTCTATTGCTTGTGGTGGGTGCTTTCATTTTTATGAGCCGCACAGCGTCCATAGAGAACCACGTTGAGCCATGGTCATCTCCGGCGCCGGGCAATGCACAGATGAATCCGCAGCAAGGGATGTGGGACGCGCCTGTGCCTCCCCCTCCGCCTCGGCCCACATCGCCAGACCAGAATTCGCAGGTGAAACCATGAGTACACCTACGCAAACTCCTTACTATCCACGCCGGCACCGGTCTCTGTTTGGCCCGATTGTGCTGATCGCTATCGGGGTGATTTTCCTGCTGCGCAACTTCGGCATCATCTCCACGCGGGGATTCTGGCTTTGGTTCAGCAATTACTGGCCGCTGCTCCTGATCCTTTTGGGCGTAATCAAACTGGTGGAGTATATGTGGGCGCGCCAGAGCGGCAGCCCATCGCCGCGACTGGGCGCGGGTGCGATTCTATTTCTGGTCTTCTTCATCCTCTTCGGATTGACAACAACACGGATGGCCCACGTGGATTGGCAGGGCGTCCGGGATAACATTGGAATCGACAACGATCCTGACTTCAATGACTTCTTCGGCGGCATGTTCGGCAACCGCTACGACTTCAGTGACAACTTTTCTCAGCCAGTCAATGCCACCCAGGTACGCATTCTGGCGAACCGCGGCGATATCAAAATCACCGCCAGCACAGACAACCAGATCCACGCGATTGTGCAGAAGGCGATCCGCAGCGATTCGCAGGAGAATGCCAATCGCCTGAATGAAGCCACGCACCCGCAACTGGTGCACCAGGGCAGCGTTGCCATTCTGGACCTGACGGGCGGCGACTTTCAGCATGGCCAGTTTGATCTTGATTTGCAGTTGCCCCCCGCGGTCTCCCTCTCCGCGACCACACGCCACGGGGACATCACGGTTTCGCAACGCGATGGCAACGTAGAGCTCTCCACCGACAATGGAGATGTAGATTTTGATCAGATCAAGGGCGACGCCACTATCCACTTGAGGAAAGGGTCAATCACGGCAAAAGATATCGGCGGCAACATCAGCGTGGACGGTACGGTAAACGACACAAACATTGCTGACGTACGCGGCACGCTTACGATGAGCGGAACATACTGGGGAGATCTGCAGCTTGCGCGAATCGCTAAGCGCGTCCACTTCACTACGTCTCGTACCGATCTGGAGTTTGCCCGCCTCGACGGTGAGTTCGATATGCAGCCTGACGACCTGCGCGCGAACGGTCTCACCGGGCCGTTTCGTCTGCAAACGCGCAGCAAGGGCGTGCATCTTGAAGACGTGAGCGGAGAAGTACACATCCAGGACCGCAATGCTGGAGTGGAGGTGCGTCCCAAATCTCCCATAGCGCCAATCGATATTGCGAACGTGCACGGAGATATCAGCGTGACAGTTCCGCCAGCCGCCGGCTTTCAGCTCAATGCCGAGAGCATGGGCGGAGACATCAACACAGACTTTGACCTGAAAGTGGATAACCAACACCGTAACGCAACTGCGAACGGAACTGTGGGCAAAGGCGGCCCGCTGATCACACTTAGGTCGGAGCGCGGGACCATTGAGGTGAGAAAAGAGTAGCTGGCACCTGCAATTAGCGCCAGCAACCAATTACCTGTTCTGCAATTCCGCCATTTTGCTCTCAATGATTTCGCTCGCCTTCTGCAACACCTGGTCGAGCGTGAGATGGCTGGAGTCGATCAAAATGGCGTCCCGGGCAGGTACAAGGGGCGAATTGGCGCGGCTGCGGTCGCGCTCATCTCTGGCCCTGAGTTCGGCCAGGACCGACTCCGGCGGTGCTGAGGTTGCGGGTTGCTGCAGGAAGCGCCGCGAGCCGCGAACTTCCGGAGCGGCATCAAGAAAGATCTTTACTTCCGCATCGGGGAAAACCTTGGTCCCGATGTCGCGCCCTTCCATGACTACTCCGCCATTGGTGCCGAGTTCACGCTGGCGCAGCACCATCCACTCCCGAACCGCAGGATGCACGGAAACGCGGGAAGCCCCCTGGGTGATGTCCTGAAGACGAATGCGTTCAGTCACGTCCTCACCGTCGAGCAGCACACGATTCCCTTGTGGCCGGGCCAGCAATTCTATTCGTGACTGCCGGGCAAGGCTGGAAAGCTGGTCACCGTCGTCCAATGAGATTTTTCCATGAATTGCTTTCAGGGCCAGCGCCCGGTACATGGCTCCTGTTTCAATGTTGGTAAAGCCGTATTTTCTGGCCAGCAGCGACGCCAGCGTACTCTTGCCGGAACCCGCCGGGCCATCAATGGCAACCACGATGCGGCGGTTGGATCGCGAGGGCACGCGCGACTCGCTTTCAGCCATGGATTCTCCTGCGCGGCTCCGGAACGGGCGTTAACCGAATCAGAGTCTTCGGTCCTGCGCCAACAAAGCTGAGCTCGCGGGCGGAGAGCAGCGCATTGATCGCTTCCCTGACCTTGGAGCGGGAAGTTACGTGCGTAAAAAACCCCTCGATCTCTTCCTGGCTGGCAGCCACCATTGTTTCAAGAAATTTGCTGAGCAACGCTGAAATGGCCTCAGGCTCCGAAATATCAAGCGCTTCTTTGACCACGGTAGTCGACCAGCGGTAGAGCACGTCCCAGAAAATTCCTTCGCCGTCGCGGTAATCAACACGCACGATCTTCAGGATGGACCAGAGCTCCCCCAATGCGCGATCCAGCGCGGCATCGCTCAATTCACGGCTCACCAGCTCACGCAACCGGTCCTTGCTCAAAGGCCCGTCTTTCTGAATAGCCAAAAAGACATCCACGGCCAGCGGCGATATTCGCGTGCCTTGGGCGCGGACCTTGGGCGGCGCCTTAGGGTTCTGATCGGCGATAAGCGCATAAAAGTAGGGAAACAAGTTGGCCGCCACAATGAGGTCCGTGCCCGGGAAGAGAGACATTTCATAGGCGCTGCGCTCGCGCAAAAGGCGCACCATAAGGTCCGTTGCTTCTCTGGAACGGGGATCGGCAAAGGCATGCTTCGCGTCTGGCAGGCCCTCAGCCGAACCTGTGTAGGCGCCTATGAATGACGGCACGGCATGCAGCGAGCGCTCCGGGTACATTACGCAAAATCCCACCTCGGCAATAAACTCGCGCGCCTGCTCGACCGTACGGATCGGATCACCATTGAGGTGCCATTTGTGGGCGCGTTGCTGTTCGAGATCCTGTTCGGTCATGGTCTAGGGTTGCGTCTCGCGAGCTCAAGGCCAGCGTTGCGCGCCGTGCAAAATCCTAACGATTTCAACTCGATCGTCCTTAACACGATACACCACGATAAACGGCAGAGGGGCGAGCGCCAACTCCCGAGTTTCAGCCACCCGTCCTGCGCGACCCATGTTGGGAAAGTCCTTCAGGGACGAATGCGTTCATAGACTGCCCGCGCAACTTTTTGCGCGGCAATGGCACTGTCCTGGCGAATGTAATCAACAATGCGGACAAAATCGTCCGCGGCGTGGGTAGACCAGCGAATTTCGCTCACGGATGAAAGAGACGTTCGATGCGATTCACCGTGTCTTCATGACTGAGAGAATCTCCACGATCAAGCTGGGCGAGTCCCTGTTGCACCTGGTTCCTGAACCACTGGTCGTGCTCGAGGTAGGCTTGCAAAGCTTCGCGCACAATCTCTTCCGTTTTGCGTCCAGTTGCGGCCGCGAAGCTTTGCAATTTTGCTTCAAGCTCCGGGGTGAAGGGAATCTCCATGATTGTAGTTTACCCGATGTCGCCAATGCGGACGGATCCTCAGATCCGCTTGAACGCCTTCTGAATCTCCTTAACAGAATACCGCAGTACTACCGGACGGCCGTGCGGGCAACTCATGGGACACTCTGTTTTGGCGAGTTCTTTGAGCAGCCATTCCATCTTCTGCTGATCGAGGGGCATATTGATCTTGATGGCAGCATGGCAGGCGATGGTGGCTGCGATGCGCGCCCGGATCTTGTCCAGGTTCAGTAACTGTTCCTCATGCTGAAATTGGTCCAGCAGTTCGATCAGCATGTTCTCGACGTCGCCGGCCTGTACTCCTGCGGGAGCGGTCTTCACCGCGATCGTGCGTGTGCCAAAGAGTTCAACGTCAAAGCCGTTGCGGCGCAGCTCTTCAGAAATGTCTGCGAAAACGGCCTGCTGTCCAGGCGTCAACTCCACAATCAGCGGCATGAGCATGTGCTGGCCTTCGATGGCGGCATGGATGCGCTCGCGCAGGATTTTTTCAAACAGCACGCGCTCGTGCGCCACATGCTGGTCAATGATCCAGAGTCCGTCTGCATTCACAGCGAGGATGAACGAGTCGCGAACCTGGCCTAGCGGCTTCAGGCTGGCCAGCACTGAGTCATCTGCCACCGACTGTGGGTCATCGCCAAGCACGTTCCCGCAGGTATCGCGTCCGCTGTTGACCGCCGGCTGAATCATGGACGGGTGAACCGCGCTGAAGCCGCTGAGCGCGGCATTGGCTTCAACGGCGATGGGCTCGCCTGCGAATTGCAGACGATTGTTGATGGCCGGCTGCGGCGGCGCCTGCAGCGCGAATTCGGCTGCTGCGACCTGCTCTACAGCGGTTGCGCCGGCGGCGAACTCAGGCCGCATTTCTGGTTGAAAGGCCGGCGCTGCGCCTGGACTGAGTCCGGGAGCGGCTGTGGGCTGTGCGAGGATTTCGCGCGTGAACTGCGGGACAGGGCGCGCCTTCATCAGCGCGGCGCGGACCGAGTCGCGCACAAAGTCATGCACCAGCGCCTGTTGCCGGAAGCGCACTTCAGTCTTCGAAGGATGAACGTTGGCGTCCACCTCGGCGTTGGGAAGCTCGATGAAGAGCAACACCACCGGAAAGACCGCGGGAGGAATAATGTTTCGATACGCCTCGATGATCGCGTGCTGCACCAGACGATCGCGAATCAGCCGGTGGTTCACAAAAACGTAAATCGAATTGCGGTTGAGCTTCTGCAATTCCGGCTTGGAGACGAAGCCGTGTACGCGAATATCGCCGGGTACAGGCGGTTCATAATCTTCATCACGGCGCCACGGCGGCGGTTCAGGAATGCCCACGCGCTCCAGCTTCATGCCGGCGGCCACAGGCACAAGCTGGTCGAGCGTCTCCCGGCCAAACACCTGGTAAATACGATCAGAATGCGAGTCCACCGGCGCGGCAATCAGCATCGCGTTGGTAGCTGAGTGCAGCTCGAAGTGCTTGTCCGGGTGCGCCAGCGCATAATGCGTCACCAGCGACGCCAGATGAGACAGCTCAGTGGATTCAGCCCTCAAAAACTTCTTGCGGGCCGGAGTGTTGAAGAACAAGTCACGGACTGAAATGGATGTGCCCGGCGGCAGGCCCGCATCTTCCACACGCAAGATTTTTCCACCTGCGATCTCCAGGATCGTGCCGGTAGGGTCATCAGGTGCGCGTGTCTCCAGCAGCACGCGAGATACTGAGGCAATCGATGGCAGTGCCTCCCCGCGGAACCCCAACGTACGGATGTTCAGCAGGTCTTCAGCATCTTTGATTTTGGAGGTGGCATGGCGCTCGAAGGCCAGCAGCGTATCGTCCCGCACCATGCCGCAGCCATTATCGGTTACTTGAAGCAGCTTTTTGCCGCCACCTTCAATCTGTACGCGGATCCGCGTGGCGCCGGCGTCCAGCGAGTTCTCCAGCAGCTCCTTGAGCACCGATGCGGGCCGTTCCACCACCTCTCCGGCGGCAATCTTGTTGGCTACATGTTCGGAAAGAACGTGGATCCGGCCCATGGGTTCCAGTTTAACCACAAAGGACATGAAGGAACACAAAGTAGTGAGAAATCAAAAGGGGCACCAGTTGCCTTCGTGCCCCTTTGTGACCTTTGTGGTTTTGTTCTATTTTTCGGCGGTTAACGCTGGTGCCGGGTACGATGGCAGTTTCTCCCGCGCCCGATTCGCACGTTGCAATTCCAGATCGTCGAACAGCAGAGATGGTGCCACGATGGAGCTGGGCAACGGCTCGGCGCGGTTGTAGATATAGCGGTCATTGCCTGCGGCAATGATGTCGGAGCGAAGAGCGCGAGTATCGAGCTGGTTAAAAACGGCGCCGCGAACAAGCTCCATGTGGCCGTCGCTGGTGTACACGCGCCACAACAACCGCGGAGCGAGTTGCGGGGCCCCGGTGGTTTCCACGTAATAACCGTACGGCCGGCCCTGGTCTTTGCACATCTGGATCAGCTTCTTCTTGAGGTCATCAAAAGAAAGCCCGTTGCTGGCCTTAATAATCAGGTTTGAGATCTGCGGGCGCGGCGCTCCGTAGAGCGCGGTCCGTCCGTGTCCGTTGGAGTGCGCAAAGTCGCGGATAGGTTCGCGATCGACGAGGTAATTCGTGAGCACGCCTTTGTCGATCACCGTGACCGCGTGCGCCTGCACGCCTTCATCGTCCACGTCATAATTGCCGGCCAGGCTAAGGTCGTCCATCTTCTTGGCGTGGGGATCGTCCACCACGCTGAGGAAATCCGGCAGGACGCGGCTCTTGTAATAAGAAGCAAAATCGCCGCTGGTGCGGGCCGGGTTGCCGATGTCGGGCCGAATGCCAAGGATGTTGCGCGCCAGCAGCCGCTCAAATAACGCGGTGGACGCGTCAGCCGAAAACAGGACCGGACCGTGATAGTCGTCCTCCATCATTGGGGCCTTGGCGAGCTCAGGAAAAGTTGCGATCAATTCCTTTGCTTCTTTTTCAATCTGCTCCGGTTTGGGCAATTCGTCTGCTTTGGTGACTACGTAGCCGTGGCTCCGCTCGATGCGCATCCCATCTGCAGCCTGGCTGGAGCCTTCAAAGGCAAATGTATAGAGCGCCTTTCCATTGCGCGTAACCGTGCCTTCAGTATTGACGAAGTAGCGATTGACGATGCGGAAGTGAAGCAGAGCATCAGAGCTTTCGAGCGCAGGCTCGCTCCGGAACAAGTCTGAAGTATGGCGGACAAGCTGCTTCCACTGGTCCAGATCCACGTCAAGCTTTGCCACGTCATGAACCGACTGCACCGGTTCTTCTTTGGAGAAGTCTGGCAGATCGCTCTCGCTTTCCACGTTCTTCAGCGCGGCCTCTTTCTGGGTAAATCCGCTCAGTGCGGCTTTGTAAGCTTTGTCGGTGGCCAGCCAGAGTTGGCGCCGCAGGGCCAGCTCATTGTTTTCAATGGGCATCACCTCCAGGCTGCCCATGCCCTCGCCATAATAGCTGTCCTGCTTGTAATTGCCGATGCGAACCACAACCCGCACCAGCCGGCCTATGTTGGAGTTATCGCTACGTAATGCACCCAGGCTGGCGTCGGCGACATAGTCCTGCAAGTCTGTAACCTGATAGTCGATGTAGTAGGGCCGCTGCAGGTCGCCGAGCTGGAGCTTCTCCTCGGAGCGCTTGAGTTCAGCCAGCATGGCCTTGAGCACCGGGTCGCCGTGATCATCGCTGGCGACGGCGGATTTGGGCGCGTCTGCACCATCCGCTACCGCGAGCAGAGGGAAACAGAACGAAAAAGCAAGCAGAGTAGTAAAGATCCAGCGGCGCATTACCGGGCCTCCTGCGTGGCGCTACCTGACGCCGCCTTGGCGGTCTGATCAAAGCCCGGCGGCGGAAGCACGGGAGGACGTTCGTGGCCCTGAGCTACCTTCTGCACTTCGATCTCAGAGAACAGCATGGCGGGTGCCGCGGCGGCGACCGGAACGGAGCCGGATTCAGCGCCGCACTCGCCGTTGAACACTTCAGTCTTCTGGCCCGTCAGAACGATACGGTTTAAAGCATTCAGCGGCGTCCCAATAATATCCACCCCGCGCACGAGTTGGTCAGGCCGGCCATCGGTGAACACCTTCCAGACCATTAACGGCATGATCTGAAACGCCTGCGGCATGTTGCGCATGGTGAGCGTAAAACCGCCGGCGATATCTTCAAAGTAGAGCCCGTAAGGTTTGCCCGATTTTTTGATCTGCTCGATGAACTTGGAACGCAGTTGGGAATCAGGAACCGATTTGGTCGAACGCACAATCAGGTTTCCCTGCCGGCCCACCGGCATCATGCCGTCCTGGGCGCGACCATGACCATTGGAATGGAGAAAGCCCTTCACCGGCATGCGCGACATGAGGAAATCTTTAAGGATTCCGTTGTCGATCAGATCCACTTTCTCGCTCTTCTGGCCCTCATCGTCGTAGGCGTAGTGACCGCTGAGTTCCACGCCGGCGAGGCTGGCCAGGGTGGGATCATCTTCCACGCTCAAAAACGGCGGAAGCACGCGCTGGTTGATCATTTTCGTAAACGTCTGGCCTTCATCTTCGCCGCGCTGGCGCTGGCCTTCCAGGCGGTGCCCCACTACTTCATGGAAGAAGACTGCTGCGGCTCGTCCGGAAAGCAAGGCTGGGCCGCTGAAAGGTTGCACAACCGGCGCGGCCCTGAGCTGGCGCAGGTCCTGCGCAATCTTTTCGATTTTCGCGGCCATGGCTTCATCGGAAGCAAGCTTGTCAAAGGAAGAAGCGTCGAAAGTTTCCGAGCGCGCCAGCTCCATACCGTCATCGGCGCGCGTGTTGCCCATGGCAAGCACGCGGATCAGCGGCTTGGAGGTGACAATCTTTGACCCTTCACTGGAGACAAAATACTGGGTGGGATTTTCCACCAGCAACACGACTGTAGAGGTCTCAATTTCAGGATACTTATTGAAAATGGCCGAGAGCCGGCGAATCTTGTCTTCCCAGGTCTTCTGGTCGAACTGAGGGCCTGGAGCCAGCGGTCCGATTGAGACTTGTGTCTTTTCCTGGCTGAAGTCGGGCGAGGCATCGTCTTCCGCGGCCTTGACCTGTGTGCTGGTCTTTACTTCCAGAAATGTCTGCGCCGCGTTCTTATACATGTGATCCGTGGCCTGCCAAAGAACGCGGGCGATCGCATCCGGCCGGTCGTCCAGCGGCAGAGCGGTGCTGGTTGTGGCGTGAAAACGGTTTTCTCCATGCGTGTTGTCCAGCTGCCGGGTGCCGACGCGCACCGTAACGTCCGCTGTCCGCTCGTGGCGATTCATTGACGCGATGAGGGCGCCGTTGCTGGCCATGATGACCCTGCCCGATTCTTCATCCACCGAATAACTGATGAAATACGGGGCAGGCTCCGCCTTGCTCAGGGAGGACATGGCGCGGTCCAGTTCCTGTTGAAGTGTCTTGAGCAGAACCGGGTCGGCGCCTGGCGCAGAGCTGGTCTGCGCGGAGCCCAAAAGTGGAGAAAAGGCCAGAACGAGCCCGATCAGGAAAGCCTTGAAAGATTGCATGATAGAAGAGAGTGTACCTGAATTTTTCGGCTGTCCCAGGTTACTTTGGGCGCTGAAATCGTGCTTAGCTCCACCCCTTAGGTGTTTACCGCAGAACTCCTTTTCGCGATTTTTTTCCGCGATTAAAGACCAGCAAACGAAATCATGGCCGTCGCCTGCCTTTGGGTGGTTTGATGTCTTTGCCGGCGTGTGAAATTGACTCGACTTGCCACGCGGGGCGATAATGGATTGGTTCCCGAACGAACGTTCGGTAGCACATTCGCATCCGACCATATATGGGCTTGGAAACCACAGAAGTCAGGCCGTCCAGCGCCGCGCTGAGTGCGCGACGGCCCCCAGGCACGCGGAAAAATCCGGGAGAAGCCGTGGACAGCCGGTTTGACCGCCAACTGGCGCGCGTGTTGGAGCATGCGGCCCGGATCTTCTGTGACAAGGGGTACGAAGGCGCTTCTATGCGCGACCTCTCTCGCGCGTCGGGGATGTCGCTGGCCGGGCTTTATCACTATTGCGAGTCGAAAGAAGAGCTGCTGTACCTCATTCAGAAGCACACGTTTCGCAGCATCATCAACAAGCTGCGGGAACGACTCGGCACATCGACGGACGCGGAAGAGCGCGTACGCATCTTCATTGAAAATCACCTTGAGTATTTTCTGGCTAACAAGGAAGCCATGAAGGTGCTGTCCCATGAAGATGAAACGCTGAAAGATGCGCGCGGCGCGGAGGTGCGGGCCATCAAACGCGAGTACTATCGCATCTGTTTTGACCTGCTGGAGGATCTGAAGCGGGACAAGGGACTACAATTTTCAGGGCGCCTGGCCGTGCTGAGCCTGTTCGGAATGATGAACTGGTTTTACACCTGGCATAATCCCCGTACTGACGCCAATGCCAAGGCGCTTGCGTACGAGATGAGCGGCATTTTTCTTTATGGCGTGCTGCCGCGAAAAAACGGTAATCGAAAACCTACACAGGCCAAGGCCTGAAGGCAGGGCCCGGTCGAGGCGTTGAAGATTTTGAGAATCCAAAGGAGCGAGCAAAACCATGGCCACCACTACCGCAACTGAAGCCAAGACGCTGGTAAATTATCGCTTTGAAGATGGCGTGGCAGTGATCGAGTTATCCGATCCGCCGGCGAATACTTACACCTATGAAATGAACCGGCAGCTGGATGACTGCGTCCTGAAAGCCCGAATGGACAACGATGTTCATGTGCTGGTGCTGACCGGCTCGGGCGACAAGTTCTTTTCCGCGGGCGCGAACATCAAGATGCTGTCCAGCGTGGACCCGACGTTCAAATATTATTTCTGCCTGCACGCGAACGAGACGCTGCTGCGGCTGGAGCACACGCCCAAGCTGGTGATCGCGGCAATTAATGGGCATTGTGTGGGCGGCGGGCTGGAGATCGCCATGGCTTGCGATCTGCGGATTGCGCGCCGTGACGCCGGCAAGATCGGGCTGCCCGAGATCAACCTGGGCGTGCTCCCAGGAACTGGCGGCACGCAGCGACTGAGCCGGCTGGTGGGCAAGAGCAAGGCGATTGAGCTGATGGTCACGGGCAATACCTTCACCTTTGAAGAGGCGAAGGAGCTGGGGATTGTCAATGACATCTACGAGCGCGAGAACTTCATGGAAAACGTGATGGAGTACGCCCGCCAGTTTACGCCGCCCAACAAGGCCGCGAGGGCCGTGGGCAACATCAAGCGTAGCGTGCAAACCGGCTGGGAGATCCCGCTCGAGTCAGCGCTTGCGGTGGAGCGCGAACTGCAACAGCGGCTGTTCTCGAGTGAAGACGCGAAGGAAGGCCTGAACGCGTATGTGGAGAAGAGGCCGGCAATATTTAAGGCGAAATAGCTGCTGGCCGGCGGCTAAGCGCCGTCGGTCAGTTCCGGTGATCTATGGATTGTCATCCTGAGCGAAGCGCCGGAGGCGCGGAGTCGAAGGATCTATGCATCTTGCTTCCAAAACAAATACATAGATCCTTCGACTCGCCGTCGCTGTGCTCCGCCTCGCTCAGGATGACAAGGGTTTAAGGTTCGTCGCAGCGGCGAGGCCGACGAAGCGTGCCGAGCCGCGCCGTAACAAGCGCTGAAGAAGCTCCGGGCTGGTCAGAAATGTTGAGCGGTTTGGAGCGCAGCGACAGAAAGAGAAGACCATGCTTACCGCTACCAAGGCAAAAATCGCAGAAGGCAAATTGCTGATCAACGGCCAATGGTCAGACGGATCAGGAAAGTCCTTCGATACCGTCAATCCCGCTACCGGCGAAGTGCTGACTCAGATCGCTGAAGCGAGCTCCGCTGACGTGGACAAAGCCGTCGCCGCGGCGCGAAAGGCCTTTGACGATGTGGCAGGACCGTGGCGCAAGATGTCAGCCAGCGAACGCGGCCGGGTTCTCTGGCGTATCGGCGACTTGATCGAGAAGAATATAGACGAGCTTGCCGAGCTCGAGACGCTGGACAACGGCAAGCCGATCTTCGAGTCGCGTTACGTGGACATGCCAATGGTGGCGGACGTGTTCCGCTACTATGCCGGCTGGGCGACCAAGATCCACGGCGAGACCGTCAACACATTCAACAACGCCTTTACCTACACCCTGCGCGAGCCCGTTGGCGTTGTAGGCGCGATTGTGGCGTGGAATTTCCCCTTGCTGCTGGCGAGCTGGAAGCTGGGACCGGCGCTGGCCTGCGGCAATACGGTTGTGCTCAAACCCGCGGAAGATACGTCGCTCACAGCGCTGCGTTTCGGCGAGCTTTGCATTGAAGCAGGATTACCGGCTGGCGTGCTGAACATTGTGACCGGCGGCCCGGCCACCGGCCAGGCGCTGGTGAAACATCACGGCGTGGACAAGATCGCGTTTACCGGATCAACTTCGGTCGGCAAAGAAATCATGCGCACTTCAGCGGACACGCTGAAGCGCGTGACTCTGGAACTGGGCGGCAAGTCGCCGAACATTGTCTTCGCCGATTCGCAGATGGACGCGGCGGTGAAGGGCGCTATCAACGGCATCTTCTATGGGAAAGGCGAGGTGTGCTGCGCCGGCTCGCGTCTGTTCGTGGAGAAAAAGGTAGAGGACGAGTTCACTACCAAACTCGTGGAATACGCCAAAAAGATCAAGCTGGGAGATCCTCTCGATCCCAAGACACGGCTGGGCGCCATCGTCAGCCAAAAACAGATGGAGACGGTGCTGGGCTACATCGAAGCGGGAAAAAAAGAAGGAGCAACGGTGCTGGCCGGCGGTAAGCGTGCCTCAGTCAATGGCGATCACGGTTACTTTATTGAGCCCACGATTTTCGGTGGCGTCAAGAACGATATGAAGATCGCGCAGGAAGAGATTTTTGGCCCCGTGCTGGCGACGCTCACGTTCGACGATATTGAAGAAGTGGCCGCGCTGGCCAACAACAACCCGTATGGTCTGGCCGCGGCGATATGGACCAACGACATCAAGAAAGCCCATCAGCTCTCACGCCGGTTGAAAGCCGGAACGGTATGGATCAACACCTACGGGCTGATGGATGCGGCATTGCCCTTCGGCGGCTATAAGCAGTCCGGCTTCGGCCGCGAACTGGGAATGCACGCGATTGAGCATTACACGGAATTGAAGACGGTGTGGATGAATTTATAGGGAGAGACGCGGCATGCCGCGTCTCTACGTTGGGAGCAATCATGCCAGGAAAAGTTCATAAAATCGGAACGTTCAGTGACTGGGTCGGAGTGTTCAACGAATGGCGCAAGGAAGTGGGCGTTGAACGCGAGCATATCAAAGACTTCAAATTCGACACGCTCTACGGGGAGATCGAGACCGGCGAGATCACCTTCGGCTATTACAAGGGCCGCAACAAGTGGGAGAACCTGCGCCAGATTCCCACGCAGAACATGCGCGATGCGCTGATGAACCTGATCGTTTACCAGGGCGACACGGAATTCGCCAGCGTGGAGCAGCAGCGTTATCTATTCGAGTCGGCGCCCACGGACTGGGACCGCTCCGCGCTGACGCGCGTGATGATCGAAGAGATGCGGCACGGGTGGCAGATGTGCTCGCTGCTGATTGAGTTCTTCGGCGAGACCGGCAAAGTAGAGGCCCGCAAAATGCTGGAACGGCGCGCCTACGAGAACAAGCGCCTGCTGGGCAGCTTCAATGAAGAGTGCGATAACTGGCTGGACTTCTTTGCCTTCACTGACTTCGTGGACCGCGATGGCAAGTTCCAGTTGCAGATGCTCAAGTACTCAGCCTTCGCCCCGCTGGGCCGCTCAATGAGCTACATGCTGCGCGAAGAAGCCTTCCACATGGGCACCGGCAACACCGGGTTGGCGCGCATCGCCGAAGCGGGCGTGGTGCCGCACTGGCTCATGCAGAAATACCTGAACAAATGGATCTCCAGTTCCTACGATTTGTTCGGCACGGATCACTCTTCATCCGCTCACTGGGCTTACACCTGGGGACTGAAGGGCCGCTATGACGAGCCTAAAAATGCCAACTCTCCGGACCTGGACGATCTGAACGACTACAATCGCCATCTCTACCGCGACGAATGCGCCACGCTGGTCAAGCGCATCAGCGCCGCGCAGAAGCCCGGAAACGAAGAACTCTACTGCCCGCATATCAAATTCAATCGCAACATCGGCAAGTGGAAGGGCCAGCTTTTCCATCCCCGGACTGGCGAGCCGATGGACGAAAAAGAATATCGCGCAGCGTTCGAAACCGAGTGGATGCCCACGGCAGCGGACAAGAAGCTGCTGATGGACATTATTGGATCAGAGAAGAAGTGGATCGCACCCCGCGCCGGAGCCAAGGACCCGCTGCTGACCATCGGCGAGGTGAGGAAGAACGCAATTAATGCGAGCAATTAGCAAGATAGCAATTGGCAGTAGCCAGATCATTAGGAGGGCTGCCGAGACAGCCCCTTTAGCTTTTGAGTCGACCACAGTCTTAGCTGCTGTCATCCTGAGCGCAGCGCCGAGCTAGCGCAGCCAGCGACAGCGCGGAGTCGAAGGACCCCGACACAGTTTCGGTCTGCCATAAACTCCAGGGAGTTTTCACGATGATGTCTGGTGAGAACGCCTTGATGCTGCAATTACTCTGCGGGCATTCTCGGGGTCCTTCGACTCGTCCTCGGTCCGCTTCGCTTTCGCTCAGCGTCTTTCGGGCTCGCTCAGGATGACAGCCGTGAAGTGTTTATCGCCTCGTATTGCTTCCCCCGGGTAAGGACTTCCCCTTGGTCAGGAGTCGAGGCTGACAGGTTTATCATGTTACGTCCATGTCAGCTGACGCGGAAAAAATTTGCTACACACTCAACGAACTCATGGTCGTGGCCGCGGCGCGCGAGATCAAAGACGGCGAAGTTGTTTTTGTCGGGATGCGGCTGCCGCTGATTGCCTTTGTGGTCGCCAAGAAGACGCATGCGCCCCATGCGGTTGGGCTGTTTGAGAACGGCGTTATCCGTTCAACGCCATCGCCCGAGTTGATCTACACCATGGCCGATCCGCCGAATATCAAAGGCGCCACGCAATGCCTGGACATGATGGGCGTGATGGCTTTGCTCCAGTCAGGACGCGTTGATATGGGCTTTTTGGGCGCGGCGGAGGTGGATAGGTTCGGCAACCTGAACTCGACCCAAGTGCAAGGGAAGCACGGGCTGGTGCGGCTACCCGGCTCAGGCGGGGCGTGCGACATTGCCTCTCTGGCGCAGCGGTTTGTGGCTTTGCTGGAGCATGCACGGCATCGTCTGCCGGAACGCGTGAGCTACATCACCAGTCCGGGAAATGGAGACGGAACTAACTGGCGCAAGCGCGTAGGGCTTCCGCGTGGAGGCCCTTCAGCGATCATCACAAGCAAGTGTGTGCTGCGCTTCGGCGGGGATGGTGAGGCGTTCGTTTCCACGCTCCATCCGGGTGTGACCGTGGATGATGTCAAAGCGAATACCGGCTGGGACGTGAAGATTGCTCCGGGTGTAGGAGCCACCCCCGAGCCGAGTGAGGCCGAGTTGAAGGCGATCCGTGAATACGATCGCGACGGGTTCTGGACGAGCTAGGTAATCGAGTGATCTGATCCGGTGATCGGAAGATCTGAACCGCATCCCCCGGAACTCAGGCTGCCTTTTGTTCGGGTTGAGCGTTCATGAAGCTTAGAATTGCGCGCACAACCCCTTCTTCACCAATCGCGGTGTTCACCATGGCGTGATAGACGGAACGGTTGGGCCAGTCGGCATGAAAGTAGGTCTTGATGAAAGCCGCGCGCTCCCGATCCACATTCTCCACCTGATGTTCGGCTTCTGATTGACGAATGCCCTGGCCTGTCAGCCGGCGGACTTTGTCTTCCCGGGGTGCATAGAGGAAGAAGCGCAGCGCATCGGCACGGTCCTGGAGAAAATGTTGTGAACCGCGGCCAACGAGCACGCAATTTCCTTCAGCAGCAGCCTGTTCCACCACTCGACGCGAGATCCTGACAATGCTATCGGCATCCAGAGATTGCAGCGGATCGAGCATGGAAGGGTCAATCTTGGCGCTGCCTTCGAACGAGCCGCGCGTAAATGATTTCAGGAGGCGGTAGTAGAGAGGGTCGCGGCGCTCTTCCCGCTCCTCAATGGTTGAAGCCTTGCAGTGGGCCAGGCGGGCGATTTCTTTGGTGAGGTCCTGGTCCCAGAGCTTCCAATTGAGCCGGCCAGCCAGCAGGCGCGCGATTTCGGATGCTCCGGACCCGTATTCCCGTTCAATGGTGATGATCCTGATCATTCTGCGCCTCGCCTCCTGAAGAGAGCTGCACCGGCTGACCATTTTAGATGCGAGGTCAAGCCCTGCCCAGCATTGTTTTTTGCTTCATGCGGCCTTGACCAGCACCCCTCCCGCAGTGCTTCCAGGACACGAATCCCAGGACGATAGCTGATCACGTCCCTGTCTTGGTGATTGCAGCAATGAAGTATTCCGGGCCGGACAGGTACACACGGGTAACTTCCGTAATGCCTTCGCCAGAGAAGTTTTTGGGCGGCGGCGCGGCATTTAAGCTTACAATTCAGGGTACCGACTGGCCGTATGAAACTGCCTTTACCCGCTCGTGTTCCGATCATTTACGGCATTCTCATCGTTTTGATTGTGGTGGGAATCCTGCCCCTCTATTTCTACGCCACCAAGGTAGTAGAAACGAACCGCGACCGGCTGCAGCGCAATGAAAAGCTTTTGCAATACACCGTCACCATGACGCTGGCGGAGGATATTGCACAGAGAGGGAAGGAAGTACGAAGCAAGCTTGCGGATCTGGCCTACTCAATCATTGTCAGCAGCGGAGGCAATCTAGACGGCAACCAGATAGAGGCGCCTGGAGTTAAAGGTTTGCTTTCCAACAGCATTGGGACGGCGGATTTCGGGATTCCCATGGCGCGTCTGGTGAACCGGCAAAACCGCTATGTGGATTTTACGGCTCCAGAAGGCCTGAAGGATGCATTCCTGGAAAAGGAATTAGACCGTGGCCTGGCGGCTGCCAGTGCGCTGCGTGAATACAATGGCGGCGCCATCGCCATCGGTTCGGGTAAGACCGCCCGGACGGTGATGGTGGTGAGCAAACCGATCGTGGATGCCAACCAGAATTTCATTGGCGCCATTGAGCTGGTGGTCGATCTCGATTACCTGGTGAAGAAGCTCCGTGATGCCGCGGACCGCGGCCTCGAAGCATTCGTCGTGGATGAATCCGGAAGGCTGGTGGCCTCCGCCAGTCCGAACTACGCCACAGGTCAGGACATGTCCGCCAATGAACTGGTAAAGAGCTTTGTGGAGCAGGGCGCGAATTCGCGCGTATCCGTCACCAAGGACTACCGGCTTCAGGTGGGAAAGAACAAAGTTCCCATGCTGGGAACCTACGATCCCGTACAGGGTCTGGGGTGGGCTGTGGTGGCGCAAAAGTCGCGCGAAGACGCCTATGCTGACGTGCTTGACATGCAGCACGATGCCCTGCGTTTTGCCATGATCGCCATCGCGTTCAGCATCCTGATCGGCATCTGGGCGGCGCGGCGGCTGACCACTCCATTGAGCGTGCTCACGCATTCCAGCCGTGCCATCGCCGGCGGCGACTTCTCACAGCGTGTTCACCTCAAGAGCCGTACCGAGTTCGGCGAACTTGCCCAGAGCTTCAACAGCATGACCGACGACCTGGAACGGTACGTCGCGGACCTGAATAAGAAGGCGCAGGAAAACCGCGAGCTGTTCCTGAGTTCCATCCAGATGCTGGCCGGCGCGGTTGACGAAAAAGACCCGTACACGCGCGGTCACTCCGACCGTGTGACGCGCTACTCCGTCCTGATTGCCACGGAGATGGGGCTGACGGATGAAGATGTGGACAAGATCCGCATTTCGGCCCAACTGCATGACGTAGGCAAGATCGGAATCGAAGATCGTATTCTCAAGAAGCCCGGAGCGCTCACGCCCGAAGAATTTGAAATCATGAAGACCCACACCACCAAGGGCGCGGCCATCCTGCGCCCGGTGGAAATGTTGCGGGAGATGTTGCCCGGCATCGAGCTGCATCATGAGTCGCTCGACGGACGCGGTTATCCGCACGGGCTCAAGGGCGACCAGATCCCCCTGATGGCGCGCGTAATCATGGTGGCGGACACCTTTGATGCCATGACCACCAACCGCCCTTACCAGGCAGCGATGGATCCCGAGTATGTGATCCGCATTATCAATTCGTTGGCGGCGACAAAGTTTGACCCGATGGTTGTTGCAGCCATGACGAAGGTATTTGAGAGCGGCAAGCTGCGGATCCACCGCGCGGCGGCCGTCTCGGGAGAGCAGGCGGCAGCTGCGCAGGTCATTCCGACAGCCGAATCGGTTTAGAAATCGCCGGAATTGAAAGCGCTACCGCTGATCGCGCTGATTTTCACTGATCAGGTCAGAAATAGCGAAGTGGCTCGCCGGCAGGGATAACGACTCTCCTTCCCGCTATAATCAAGAGTCGCGCGGAACCTTCCGCGCCGGACGCAATCATCCATGATTCAAACTCTTTTTAGCACTCCCGAACCGACGTTCCTCGAGAAGATGAAACAGGCGGTCACGCGGACGCGCGAGAACCTGAGCGATCGCATTGACGAGGCGATGGCTTTCACGAAGGAAATTGACCGCAGCACTCTTGACGAATTGGAAGCCATTCTGATTACCGCTGACCTGGGTACGAAGACGACGCAGGAGATCCTGGACAAGCTGCGCGAGAAGGCGGATCGCAAGCAGATCAAAGATGCCGCGGAACTCAAGCGCCTGATCAAAGAACAGATTGAAGACATCCTGAAGTCCACCCCACCAAAATCAGGTAAGCCGCTCAAGGGCGAACCAGAAGTGGTGATGGTGGTAGGCGTGAACGGTACCGGCAAGACGACCACCATCGGCAAGCTGGCTCATGCTCTACGCAGCGAAGGCAAAACTGTGCTGCTCTGCGCGGCAGATACCTTTCGCGCCGCCGCCATCGAGCAACTGGAAATCTGGGGCTCGCGCACCGGGGTTGAGGTGATTAAGACCCGCCCTGGCGGCGATCCGTCGGCGGTGCTGTATGACTCTCTGAACGCGGCCAAAGCCCGGCACACGGACAGCGTCATTGTGGATACGGCAGGCCGGCTGCACACGAAGACGAGCCTGATGGCGGAACTCGAAAAAATGAAGCGCACCGCGCAGCGAATTATCCCCGGCGCGCCGCATGAAGTGCTGCTGGTCATGGACGCCACAACAGGACAGAATGGTTTACAGCAGGCGCGTCTGTTTACCGAGTCGGCGGGAGTTACCGGCATTGTGCTCACCAAACTTGACGGAACAGCGAAAGGCGGCGTGGTGGTGGCCATCTCGCGCGAACTCGGGTTGCCGGTGCGCTATGTGGGTGTGGGTGAAAAAGCAGGTGACCTGCTGCCCTTCAGCCCGCAAAACTTTGCGGAGTCTCTGTTTGCCACCGCATGAACTGGAGTTCTGAGGACGAGCAGTACATGAGGCAAGCTCTCCAGCTTGCTGAACAAGGAACATCTCTGGCTTCGCCCAACCCGCGCGTTGGGGCGGTGATACTTGACTCAGATGGCAAGGTTGCGGGCAGCGGGTTCCACACCTATGAAGGTGTGAAGCATGGTGAGATTATTGCCCTGGAACAGGCGGGGGCAAAGGCGCGGGGCGGCACGCTTTACCTGAATCTGGAGCCTTGCTGTCATGGAGGTCGTACCGGGCCCTGTTCGGATGCCGTGATCGCCGCGGGAGTGCGCCGTGTAGTTGCAGCCATGGACGACCCAAATCCTCTTGTTGCGGGCAAAGGCCTGGAGAAGCTCCAAAAGGCAGGCGTTCAAGTTGAAGTCGGGCTCCTGGAGCCGGAAGCGCGCAAGCTGAACGAAGCTTTTGCACGTTACATCCTTTCGCGGCGGCCTCTGGTTACGCTTAAATCGGGCATGACGCTGGATGGAAAAATTGCACCCCCTCCGGGAGAGTCTTTTAACCCTTCAGCTCTGGGGACAGGCGGAGCCACCGGCGGCTGGATCACCAGCGTGGAAGCCCGCGCGCACGTGCAGGAGCTGCGCCACGAATCAGATGCCATCATGGTCGGAGTGGGAACGATCATCGCCGATGATCCTCTGCTAACGGACCGCACGAACCGTCCCAGGCGGCGTCCCCTGCTGCGCGTTGTGCTCGATTCGCGCCTGCGACTTCCGTTGGAATCGCGCCTGGTGAAGACGGCCAGGAATGACGTTCTGGTGTTTTGCTCGTTCGCAGAAGAGAAGAAGAGGAGCGAACTGGAAAAGCTGGGAATCCGCGTGGAGCAGGCGCCGCTTGGTTCCGGCGATGGGCGGCCCGATTTGACGCGAATCGCCGCGCGCCTGGGCGAACTGGAGATAACAAGCCTGTTGATCGAAGGCGGCGCTCTGGTGAACTGGGCTGCACTGGCAGCAGGCATTGTGGATAAGGTATTCCTCTACTACGCGCCGAAGATCCTGGCCGGCACGGGTTCAGTGCCGTTCGCCGCCGGGGCCGGGTTCAAAAGGATGAGTGAAGCGGCGCTGGTTAGAGATATCTCTCTCCACCGCTTTGGTGAAGACTTTGCCGTGGAGGGTTACCTGCGCGACCCGTATGCCATGGAGGCAGTGGCCTGATGTTTACTGGACTGGTGCAGGAGACTGGGCGCATTACCTCGATCCGGCAACTGCGTGCAAAGAATGGGCGCGCGCTCACGCGCATCACCGTCGCGGCGAAGAGCGTCCCATCGGAGTTGAAGACGGGCGACAGTGTAGCTGTGAGCGGCGTCTGCCTGACAGCGATTGAGGTGAAGCGCAAACAGTTTTCGGCCGATCTGGCCGAAGAGACGGTGCAGCGGACGTCGCTGGCGCGGCTTAAAAAGAAATCACTAGTGAACCTTGAACTTCCTGCGCGGCCCCAGGATCGCCTCGGAGGGCATATTGTCCAGGGTCATGTGGACGGTGTGGGCAAGCTGGTCAGCCTTGACCGAATCAAGGGCCGCGATGACTGGCGACTGCTGGTGCAGATTCCCGCTGCGCTGGCGCGCTATGTGGTCGCTCAGGGATCCATCTCGATTGAGGGCATCAGCCTAACGGTCGCGGCGATTGCCGGCGAGCACGTTGAGATTGCCATTATTCCCCATACTTGGGAATCGACAAACCTGCGCGACCTTCGAGTGGGCGAGCCCGTGAACGTTGAGGTTGATGTCCTGGCAAAGTATGTAGAAAAAATGGTGAAACGCGACGATGCCGCAAGATTGAGCACGGAAGAGCTGATCAGGCGAGGGTTTTAGGGATCGCGCGTGAGCGCAACGTAATCGGAAAGACAAGAGCTGCCGGTCAAAAACAAACAGCACAGCCAGGTTCGACTGTGCTGTTGTCAGGTTTGGCTGGAGAGGCAAACCTTAATTGATCCCATCCTGGTTAATAGGCCGGGGCACGGATGGGGAACTCCGGCGATCTTTTTGGGGCGGGTTCGTCCGCGGCTGTGCTTACGCTTGTCCGGTGAGAGCAATCACGAAGATATACGTCAGGGCAACACAGATTGCCACTGCAATGCGCCACTTGGCACTTTCTGTCTTCATCGCCTGTCCCTCCCGTCCGGAAGCGCTGTATCGGGGGTGAACTCCCGGGAACTTTGCGATAGAGAGAAGATCGCGCAATCGCAGCGGCGAAGTCATTAAAGACCCATTAAATTCACTCATTAGAAATCGCTGAGAAATGCGCATCCGAAGTGTCCGCTAACTGATCCGTGGACGGGCGATAGGAAATAAGTATAGCTATTAGAAACTTTAATGAGGGTTTAATCGCTTTCCAAGCCCGCGAATCCAGACTCAGGGCATTCGACGGGTGGCTGTCTCTCCGGGAAGTAAGAAAGAATGCAAGCATTCCTACCGATTTCCGGCACGACGACCACGACAAATTTTTAGACTCCTGTTAAGCGTCCGCTCATACCGGACGCCGATCAGAAGACTGAACGGCCCTGTGATGTAAGACTGGTTCCCAGGCCCCGCGTTAATTTCTCCAGCTTTCATCATGCGGCTGATGCAGTGGCCCCCACACTGCGGAGGTTCGGAGTGTGTCCGGGCTCATCGCAAGAAGTTCTCTGGTTCAGGGAGCGAGCGAGGAGCGCTTCAATGCTGTATCGAAAGCTGATGCAGAAGCTGGCCCTGGCGGCGGCTTCTTCCTATTGCGTGGTGATGCTCGGCTGCGGCGGCAACCTGCCGAAAATCGCCACAAACAATGCACAAACCACGGACCACGACTCGAATGGCCACGGCCAGCCGAGTCCATCGCCGACGCCGCAACCTTCAGCCTCGCCGACACCCTCGCCGAGTCCAACACCGAGCGTCATTCCCGGCGGCGATCGCGGCGAGCGCAAACCTGCCTCGCTGAAGACCGTTTCCATTCCCGGCCCGAGCGCGGACGAGCTGAGCAACATCATCCTGGATAAGAACGCGGCCATTGCTCTCGGCAAGGCGTTCTTCTGGGACATGCAGTTTGGCAGCGACGGCATCGTGGCATGCGCTACCTGCCACTCCAATGCGGGCGCCGACAATCGCTTCGTCGACCAGATTAATCCCGGCTTTAACCGCGTGGACGGCAACGGCGCTCCGGCAGCCGACGCCAACACTTTTTACGCGCCGTTCGCTCCGAACCACACGCTCACCGCCAGCGATTTTCCGCTGCACAGGGTCGGCGGCTCGGACAGCAGCAACATCGTGGGTTCGCAGGGCGTGTACAGCAATCAATT